>NZ_CP048437.1:2171766-2482018 GCF_010509575.1 Faecalibacterium duncaniae
CGCTGAAAATGCTCTGCAAAATCTGGAACAGCAGAAGCAGGCCGCAGAGGTCGAAGTGGCAAAGCCCTTTGCACAGGAGGAGGAACTGGCCGAAAAGTCTGCCCGCCTTGCCGAACTGAATGCTCTACTGAATATCGACCGTGACCGCAGTTCCTCGCAGGATGCTCCCGAAGAAACCGAGGAAACCGAAACACCCGCAATTCGTCCGTCTGTGCTGGCTGCACTGGGGGAAAAGACCAATCAGCCGGAGCCTGTCAAACCGTTCCGCAGCTACTATGATAAGGATGGTGATGCACGATGAAAGAGAAGCGGGATGAAATCATCATCCTGCGCCTGACCAAAACAGAAAAGAACCGCATCTATGAAAAGATGTTCAGCATGGGCATCCGCAGCCTGAGTGCCTATATCCGCAAAATGGCATTGGATGGATACTGCCTGAATCTCGATCTGCCGCAGCTACGCCGAATGGCTTATCTGCTCCAGAATTGCAGCAACAATCTGAATCAGTACGCCAAAGCCGCCAATGAAAACGGTCGGGTCTACGCCGCTGACATGGAGGATCTGCGGCAGCGTCTGGACGAACTGATTGACATTGGCAAGCAAATTCTTTCCAAGCTGGCAGAGCTATAAAAATTCCCGCAGTTGGAGGACTGCGGGGGTACATAAGGGGGCGACATCCTTGCAATGCAGTGGTTGCCACCTTTATAATAGGGGTGAAAGAAAGGCAGGTGCTGGATATGAGGTTCGTTTTTAAGATGATCGTTTTCCCGTTTTGGCTGCTTACAGCTTTCCTTGCGCTGATGCTGAAATGGACGCTGAACCTGTCGGCGTTTGTGCTGGCGCTGCCCATGCTGTATATTTTCGGCTGCGGCCTTTATACGCTGTACTGCCGGGAGTGGCTGCAGTTTTTGATTTTACTGGTGGCAGAGTTTGGATGCTTCCTGCTCATCACCGCCGGAATAGTCATTGTAGAAGCCGTGGAATGGTTCAGTGGCTGGGTTGCAGAATTATAAAATCTTTATGCCGCCATTGTGCGGCATTTTCTTTTTGCCGGGAGGTGGTAGAATTGGCTGCAACACGTTTGATCGCGCTGCACAAAAACAAGGGCAAGTCGGTTGCGGCCTGCCTGAAAAGCCGCACGGACTATGCGCAGAATCCTGACAAAACGAACAAGGGAGAGTTGGTCAGCAGCTATGAGTGCAGCCCATTGACCGCAGACGAAGAATTTATGCTCTCCAAACGCCAGTATGAGTTGATGACTGGGCGCAGGCAGAAAAGCGATGTGATTGCCTATCAAATTCGACAGTCTTTCAAACCCGGTGAAATCACCGCCGAAGAAGCCAACAAGGTGGGCTACGAACTGGCAATGCGTTTCACCAAAGGCAAGTATGCGTTTATTGTCGCAACGCATACCGACCGAGAACACATTCATAATCACATTATCTACAACTCCACTGCATTGGACAGCACCCGGAAATTCCGGGATTTTTTATTGTCCGGGCTGGCGGTGCAGCGGTTGAGCGATTTGATTTGTCTGGAACATCAGTTGTCCGTTATTGAAATCAAGCCGTACCGGGAGCGGCAAAAGCGCACACTTTATCCACCCAAAGAAAGCAATCGTGACAAGCTGTGTTCTGTAATTGACGGCATCCTGCTGAACGAGAAGCCTGTGGACTTTGAAATCTTTCTTAAAAAGCTGGAACAACAAGGCTATGAGGTCAAACGAGGAAAGCACACTTCGGTCAAAGGCGCACGGCAGAAACGCTTTATCCGTTTTCGCACATTGGGCACCGGCTATGGCGAGGACGAGATCAAGGCGGTCATCGCCGGAGAAGCAGAACACCGCCCACATCAGAAGCAGCCGCCAAAAGAACAGTCGTTCCACCTGTTGGTGGACATTCAGGCAAAACTCTCCGAGGGCAAAGGCGAAGGCTACGCACGGTGGACAAAACGCTATAATCTGAAAGAAATGTCCAAGACCCTGATTTTCTTACAGGAAAATAAAATCGGCAGCATCGAAGAAATGCAGGAACGAGTAAATGCAGCGACTGCACGATACCATGAACTAGGCGATTCCATCAAGGCCGCAGAGCAACGTATGGCAGAGATTGCTGTCCTGCGGGCGCACATCGTCAACTATGCCAAAACCCGACCTGTGTATGATGCCTACCGTAAGGCTGGGTACAGCAAGAAGTTTTTGGAAGAACACCGGGAACAAATCACGCTGCACAAGGCGGCAAAAGTCGCTTTTGACGAAGCGAGTTTGAAAAAGTTGCCAAAGGTAAAAGAACTGGATGCCGAATACTCCGCACTGCTTTCTCAAAAGAAAGCTGCTTATCCAGCCTACCGTAAGGCACGGGATGAAATGCAGGAATTGAAAAAAGCACAGAAGAATGTAGAGCTGTTCTTCGCCGAGGAAAAAGACCCCAAGGAAAAATCGCAGACCCGCTAAACAGAAAACGCCGAGGATTCTTCCCATTTTGGGGAGAGTCCTCGGTGTTCTTTTTCGTTATAGAAGCATTTGGCACAAATGCGCAGCCTGCATCCGGCGGATGCAGTACACAAAGGGTTTGGGACTATCCCAACAAGCATTTTGCAACGCAAAAATGGCGTTTGTATATACGGACGCCCTGCTTGCCACAACAATGCGTCCTTTTTGTCCGCAGTTTGAAATTTTTAGATTGGAGAAAAACGCCATGCCAACCTTGGAATGGATCGGTAAAAATAAAGTCGTGAACCATCATCAGGAAGTTCCCTTCCGGGTGCTGGAGCGGCAATACAGTTTTGATGAGCAGGGGCAGCACACCGAGAACAACGGCAGTGAGAACATGATCATCCACGGCGATAATCTTGAAGCACTGAAAGCCCTGTTGCCGCAGTATGAGGGCAAGGTGAAGTGCATCTATATCGTTATCTTAACCCCCATTCTAATGAGTATCCTAAGTTCAGAGAATGCAGTAAGATTAAACTTTATAATTCATATTATGTTTCTTGCATTATTCGAGATGAGGAACTATAATGTACTCTGTGGAGGTGCGTAATGGACTATATGACATTGAAAGAGGCCGCCGAGAAGTGGGGCGTGACACCTCGTAGAGTAAATTACTATTGTGCTGCTGGGCGTATCCCCGGCGCTGTGAAGATGGCTGGTGTTTGGCTGATTCCCAAAACTGCAGAAAAGCCGATTGATGGCCGGACAAAACAAGGAAGGTGCAGAAAGCATGAAACGATATAAAATTATGATAATTGAAGATGATCCTGTGATACAGGGAGAATTGCAAACATTATTGAATGGAAATGGATATGCAACGATTGGCATAAAGGATTTTTCTGCTGTGATAGAACAGATTCAGGATGAAACGCCACATCTGATTTTGTTGGACATTAAGTTGCCCGGAGAGAATGGCTTTGCTTTATGCTCTAAAATCCGTACCTTCTCCGAGGTGCCGATTATTTTTGTAACGAGCTGTAATACAGATATGGATGAATTAAACAGCATTATGCTGGGTGGCGATGCTTTTATCACGAAGCCCTATAACACAGCAATCCTGCTTGCGAAAATCGCTTCCCTACTGAAAAAAGCTTATCCCGCACAGCAGCAGGAACAGATCGTCTATGGAGATGCGGTGCTGCATTTGGAATCCAGCAGTTTGGACTATAATGGACGGAGCGTAGAACTTACTAAGAACGAATTGAAAATTCTCTATTATTTGTTCAAGAACGGTGGAAAAATCTGTTCTCGCGGAGATATGATTGAGTATTTGTGGGACAATCAGCTATATGTGGATGACAATACTTTGAGCGTCAATATCAACCGCATCCGGGAAAAACTGGCGGGCATCGGTCTGACGGATTTTATCAAGACAAAGCACCGACAGGGGTACACGATATGAACAGCAGACGATATTGGAAAAACAGGCTACCATTTCTGCTGACGAACCTTGTTTGTATGGCTGCACTCACTGTATTTTTGCTGGTGTGCGGCAATTCGGTTTCCGCAGTAGTATTGATCCTGATTGTATGGGCATTGATTTTGCTGACGGGACTTGTCCTCACTTACTGGAAACGGAAGCGGCAGATGAAAAAACTTCTGGATATGGCGGAGCAGCTTTCCGAAAGATACCTCATTTCCGAAGTGATGGAGCTGCCGGAACAGGCCGAGGATCAGGTTTACTATCAGCTTTTGAAAATGGCTGGAAAATCCATGTTGGAACAGATCGGAGAAGTCGAGCGAGAACGCCTGGAGTACAAAGAATACATTGAGCAATGGATTCACGAAATCAAAACGCCCATTACTGCCATGAAACTCCTATGTGAAAACCACCGGACGGACTGGACAAAGGAACTTCTGCTGGAACTGGAAAAGACCAACCGCTTTACCGAACAAGCTCTTTATTACGCCCGCAGTGAGCATACAGAGAAAGATTATTCTGTCCGGGAAATGGCACTGTCCCAAGTGGTGCATCAGGCGATTGCAGATAATAAATATCTGCTGCTCCAAGGTGGTATGCGTCTGGAAGTGGAGGAAATGCAGGACACGGTTTATTCAGATGAAAAGTGGGTGCGCTTTATTCTGAACCAACTGATTGCCAATGCGGTCAAGTATCGTACGGAACAACCGGTTCTCCGCATTTCTACTCATAAACGGCAAGATCAGGTTGTTCTTGTCGTGGAGGACAATGGAATTGGGATTGCTGCGTCCGATCTGCCCCGTATCTTTGAAAAGGGATTTACCGGTCAGAATGGTCGTATGGTCCAGCAGTCCACAGGCATTGGCCTGTACCTATGCAAACGGCTCTGTGAAAAGCTGGGCATTGGCATTGCGGCAGAATCATCGGAACAAGGAACCGCCATTTCCCTGGCGTTTCACATCAACTGTCTGATCCATGAAGTGCAGGGCTGATTGCGGTCCTGCACTTCTTACATTTTTGTTAGAACTTTGTAAGAAAACTTGATACAAACGAAGCCACTCTTATTCTACAATAGAGATCAGAGGTGATAACAATGAAAGAAATTTTGAAACTGGATCATATCCAAAAATATTACGGAAATGGCGGGAATGTTACAAAAGCAATTCAGGACATCAGCTTTTCCGTTCAGGAGGGGGAATTTGTAGGAATCATGGGAGCATCCGGTTCCGGCAAGACTACCCTGCTCAACTGTATTTCCACCATTGATACCGTCAGTGCGGGACATATCTATCTGGACGGAACCGATGTGACGGAAATCAACGAAAAACAGATTGCCCGGTTTCGTCGGGAGAATCTTGGATTTGTATTTCAGGATTTTAACCTGCTGGACACTCTGACAATCTCGGAAAACATTGCCTTGGCACTGACTATCAACAAGGTTCCTGCAGGCGAGATTGATGGGCGGGTGCGGGAAATGGCCGGAAAGCTGAATATCACGGATATTCTGGATAAATATCCCTATCAGGTGTCCGGCGGTCAAAAACAGCGGTGTGCCTGTGCCAGAGCTATTATCAACCAGCCAAAGTTGATCCTGGCGGACGAACCTACCGGCGCGTTAGATAGTCACTCATCACAAGCCTTGCTCTCCACAATCCAGAGTATTAACGAAAGCCTTGACGCCACAATCCTGATGGTAACACACGACGCTTTTTCGGCAAGCTATGCCAATCGTATTCTCTTTTTAAGAGATGGTGCGATCTTCGCGGAAATTCTCAAAGGCAGTGATTCTCGTAGGGTTTTCTTTGAAAAAATCTTGGATGTCCTCACCATGATGGGAGGGGGTGTGAATGATGTACACTAAACTCATTTTCAAAAATGCAAAGCGGTCAGGAAAGGACTATTTGATTTATATTGTGACCATGACACTCTGTGTCACATTGTTCTATGCGTTTTTGTCTATCAGCAGCACCCATTATCATCCGACCATTGGTGCGGAATATAATATTTCCCTGCTGGCTGGAGGTATGAAACTGGCGATTTGCGGGATTAGTCTGCTTCTGTTGTTTCTGATCCACTATGTCAATCGTTTCATGCTGAGAAAAAAACAATCGGAGTTTGCAGTTGAGGCAACCCTGGGAATGGAGCAAAAAACCATAGGACTGCTCTTTTTTGGAGAGACTTTTTTCCTGCTCATATTCTCTGTGTCGGTGGGAATCCTTCTGGGGATGGTCGTTTCTCAGGTCATTACGGCTATGCTGCTTGCTTCTTTTGGGGAACCCTACGCTTTTTCTTGGTCTTTTTTTCCAGATACCGTGCTGCTGACCGTGGGCTTCTTTGTTGTTTGCCAGATTCTGGTTGGAGTCGGGAATGTCAGAATTCTCAATAAAAGTAGGATTATTGAGCTTATGACGGCAAACCGTCAGAATGAAAAACCGCTTCATAAAAGCAGATGGATGCCGATGATCTGTATTTTCTATGGCATTATGCTGCTGTGGATGCTGGAGGTAGGTGCTGTAAAATATCATTTTTACTTCGATCCCAGATATCCACTTCCTGTAAAGCTCATGTATTGGGGGAATGTCCTTTTCCCTGCCGTGACGCTGCTTTGGGCAATTGCAGTTTCTTTTTTACACAGAAAAATAGGATTTTCCCCATATCTTTGCGGGCTTCTGGCTGGTGCTGTATTGACCGCTATCCCGATTTTTTCCATCGCAGAACTGGAAAAAGCCTACTTCCTTGGATTTGACGCCCCAACTCTGAATCAATATTTGCTGTTTGGGGTTGCGGATATTTTGTTTATCATTTCCGCAGTCATGTATTTATCGAATGCGGCGCTCCTATACTGGAAGGAGTCTAAAGTGTCCCGCAAATATCACAATACGAGTTTATTTCTGTTTGGACAGCTTTCCTCTAAGCTGGCTACCAATACGAAAACGATGACGATCATTTGTGTGACCCTGACTTTTTCTATCTGCTTGTTTGTCATTGCGCCAGTTTTGACAGGATGGAGTCTGGGCTATTTGGATAGTCGGGCAGTCTATGACATTCAAATTTCAAGCCGCTACAACGATGTTTATGAAGTGGAAAATCTTCCGGATACAGACTATGAGGAAATTACTGCGTTCATAGAACAAAACAACATAGAGATAAAGGACGATTTGACTTTTTCGGAATATCTTCCTCAAAAAAGCGACTTTCACCAGCGGGTAAAGTACGATTTTCCTCCCTTGGCGATTGCACTGAAGGATTATAACGCTGTTCGGAAAATGTTGGGATATGAACCTATTATTTTAAAAAAGGATGAATTTGCTACCCACTGGCATAGTGCGGCAGAGGACAAGGATATTGAAAACTACATCGCTGAGCATACTTTACTGGAAACGGACGCAGGCACTCTGAAACTCAGTGAGAATGCAGTGTTTCAGGAACCTGTGGGGGAATCCATCTATAATCTATATACAGATGTAGTGTATATCATACCGGACGAGATAGCGCAAGTCTTGCTTCCGGTACAGAGCAACCGATTTGTGATGACCCAATATCCGCTTCCCTTCAAAACGGCAGAAATGCTGGAACAGCTTCTTGGGCGTTCTTATCCAGAAGATCCTGATAAAGACAATCTGGCAGGATACAGTACAACTGTCCGTACTACGGAAGTGAACCGTATAATCGCCCTTAACTTTATCCTAAAAGCGTCCTTGATCTATGGTGCAATTGTGCTGATGGTGATGTGTCTTACCGTGCTGGCTCTTCAGCAGCTCCTAGATGCAGAAAAAAACAACTACAGATTTTCGGTTCTGCGAAAAATGGGAGTGGAAGAGAAGGACCTGCATACTTTGGTTCTAAAACAGCTTGGTGTTTGGTTTGGGATGCCGATCACAGCGGCAATCGTTGTAGCAATGATTGTGATTGTCTATTTTCTTCAAAGTGTTTCTGCTGAAATCTCAGCTTATATTGGCTGCGGAGCCTTGATGCGGCAAATAGGTATCATTGTCGGGATTTTCGCTTTGCTGCTGAGCTGCTACTTTCTCAGTACATGGCTGCTGTTCCAGCGTTCGATTCGCAGCAACTCCGATAGCGTAAGGTGATGGGAGGAAGATATGTACTGGAAGTTAGCAATTCAAAATATCCGCAGAAGCCTGCGAGATTATATCATTTACTTTGTGACACTTACCTTTACTGCGCTCTGTGATGTCCTTCTATTTAGGGATGAGCTGTTCTATTATGAGAGCTTCGGTCTGTTTGCTGTTCTAATTCTGGTGCAGTTGGCGGCCACCGGCGCAGCACTATCTTCGCACAGAAAGGGATACCTAAGATGGAGCAGTTATCGGCACGTCTGCTGTTAACGGCCGCCATCCTGCTGCTGATCGCAGGGGGATTTTCGCCATTCTCCAAGGATGGCTCTATACCGGCCTTCTCTGGGCGGGTGCGTTTGGATGCCTGATGGCAGCTTTGAACTTTCGGGATTCCAAAAATGACGGCGGCTAAAGTACACGGCATCGTAGTGCACGGTCAATGCGGAAATGCGAGCTACACCCGATTTTCCATATCGAGTGATATAGATTTGGCTTTGGGGGAGGATTGTCTATTGTATGCAAAAAATTGAAGTTGTTGTTCACATCACGAAGGATCACTGCCCACCGCAAGAGCAGACGATTTTTGAATAGTTCGATTTGATGCGAAATCCCACAGACGCTCTGAGCCGTCCCAATCTGGAAATCAACTTGGAACACCACCGTGTTTTCAAACACGGAACGGAGGTGTACATGAGTCGTTATGAATACGGTGTTTTGAGTTTGATGGCACAGCATCCGGGCAAACTGTTTACAAAGGAGCAGATCTTTGAAGCAGTCTGGCATAAGGACAGCGAAAGCTATTTGAGAGCCGTCACCAGCACGATCGGTCGAATCCGCCAGAAAATAGAGGATGACAAAGATCACCCCCGTTATATTAAAACGGTTTCCAACATTGGATATCAATTTGTCCCATCATCGGAATTAGTGCGATCGAATCGCAATCTGTAATAAAAGCCATACCGTAAGATCCTAGTAGGATTCTTCGGTATGGCTTTATCGTTTTCTACGCTGTACGAAATCGGCATCCTTGCATAGATGACCAAGAATATTCTAAAATAGAGATAACTTAATTCAGGAGGTCAAACCATGCGAACATTTGAAGAAGTATTGACCCACTTCCATAGCTTTTTAGAGTCTGCGACCTATTTGGACGTTGTTCCATGCCGCTGGGGATATGTAAGGCTTTTTAATGAAGGCAATCCCATACGACGGCATTGCTTGCCACTTAGCGACAGCCCTTAAAATGGCGCAAAAAAACAGAGGTCCTTATTCTGGAACCTCCGTTTCTCTGGCTTTCTTAATGCCTTCGGCTGTGGCTTCTATCACGACAAGCTCTTTTTCATTCATGGAGTTTAGAAGTACATCAATGTGCTTTCTACAAGAGCTTGACCTTGCCCCTCCGTCCGCATGAATAAACTGGTCAACTGAAACGTCAAACATAGTAATGAGTTTAACAAAAAGGTCGAAGCTGGGATATTGACCTTTGTTCTCAATATTCATAATGGTACGGGAGTCACGGTCTACTAATTCCGCAACATAGGCTTGTGTCCAGCCCTTTTCTTCTCTGGCTCGTTTGAGAGCTGCCCCGAGGCCGTGAAAGCCAAACCTTCTTTCATCTTGGTTCATTCTCATATCACCCTATATCATTGTACATTTCTGGTCAGGTTATGAGAATGTAATCAAATTTGATGTAAGGTAGTATTTTGTTTCATTTCAAAAGTGGTTCTGCCTTGCTCTAATGCAACAGAGACGGTATAATTAAAATAATATGTGAGCTTTAATTCGGAAATCTGAGAAATGATAAGGAGATAATAGTATGGAAACTGGAACACACCCACATCTTCTGATTATTGAAGATGATGTGCTGCTCAATGATATGACGAAGCGGCTTTTGACCCAACATGGTTATTGCGTAACCTCTGCATATTCTGGAAGCGAGGCGCTTCTGTTGATTGAGAAAGGCACTTTTGACTTAATTTTACTTGATTTAATGCTGCCCGGCATACCGGGGGAAACAGTATTGGAAAAGATGAAAAGCACGATGGATATTCCGATTATCGGTGTGTCCGCTAAAACGGATATAGACAGCAAAGTGAACCTCATACGAAATGGTGCAGATGATTACATCACAAAGCCATTCGACAATCAAGAGCTGCTGGTGCGGACTGAAGCAGTGCTCCGGCGCTTTCAGAAGTCTACCACCCCCAACAATAGCAAAATACTTCGCTTTAAGGACTTGTCCCTTGATACAGAAGCTATGGAGGCTAAAATCAGGAATACCCCCATTACTTTGACACGGTATGAATACCTGATTTTGCAACTTCTGATGTCCTCGCCCTCAAAGGTATTCACAAAGAACAATATTTTTGAAAGCGTGTGGAATGAAAATTTTGTCGGGGACGATAATGCAATCAATGTCCACATTGGAAATCTCCGCAAGAAGTTTGCCAAGGTCAATCCAGAGGAAAAGTATATTCAGACGGTTTGGGGCCTCGGTTTCAAAATGCAGGGCTAATCCTTAGAGAAATCTTATGAAGTTTGCACACCAGTCTGCTACAATAAGACAGCATGGAAAGGGGATGATTATTTTGGAGACTGCTTTGGAAACAGCCGGGTTGACCTATGTTTTCCCGGATGGAAACGGAATTAAAAATATCGCGTTTCAGGTAAAACGCGGAGAAATCTATGCACTGTATGGCGGCCATCACGCCGGGAAATCTGTACTGTTGCAAACCATTATAGGTACACTTAGACCTCAAGCTGGTACGCTCCAATTATTTGGCAATATAGACTATCAGAAGGAGCGCCGCCGGATTGGGTTTGTACCACAAAAGCCTGTGACAATCGGCTCTCTGTCACCTGCTGATATGCTGCGTTATTTTTCTTCCGTTTTTGGAACCACAGAAATCCATATTTTAGATATACTGCATTTGAACCTGAAAGAGAAAAAGGCGGTACGGCGATTGCCATTATCGACCCAGCGTTTAGTGAATTTGGCTGTTGCCCTTTTGGGAAATCCAGATATGATAATTTTGGACGATCCTTTTTCCGGGCTAGATAAGGGAGAATGTGAACACCTGCTTTCTGTTCTGAACTATCTGCATGAAATCAACCATACCACACTTTTAATCTCTGGACAGGATTATACGCTGCTTTCCCGGCTTGCATCCAAATATGGCGTAATGGCAGATGGAAAGCTGCTTTGTGAGCTTACGGCTGGGGAATTGAAAGAGAGCTGCCAGCGGTGCATAAAGATAAGAACTCCACAATTAGAACGGGCTATTACGATTTTAAGCCAGCAGTTCCCGGATTTTGAAGTGTTGGGTCATGACCTGATTAGAATTTTTCATTGTAATGAGCAATCCGGGGAAATCAATACGCTGCTGGTTCATTCCGGGATAGAGGTATCAGAAATCTGGCTTGCCGGTATGGAGCCGACCGACTATCTTTTGAAAATGACAGGAGGTGCAAAGAGTGATTCAGACGATGCAAAGTGAGTTGTTCCGTATCCGCAAAAGCCGCCTGTTTTGGGCCTGCCTCGTATTGGCTGCGTTTTTTGTCTTTGCGCTTGCCCTGACCTTTTATCACAATTCGGTAAATGGTATGCTTCCGGTTATATCACTGGTTTCGTTCACGGAGTTTCTGTTTTCAGATTACAGTCTGATTTTTCCATTGACGCTCTTTTTGTGCCTGTACTTTACAGAAGATTTTCATACCGGCACATACAGTATCACACTTTCTAAAGGTACAAGCAGAGTACACCTATTCTTTGGAAAACTGCTGGCCTCATGGGGTGGCGTTTTATTTTTTCTGTTTGTATGCTTTGGTGTTGCGTATTTGTCAATTCTGATGATGGGAGCATCCCGGTATGACATAAAGTATTCGTTTTCTGCAATCGGAGTCTTTCTTTTGTTTCAATGCCTGTGCTTTTTAGGTTACACTGCATTTCTCAATTTGTTAAGTTACCTGCTCCGGCATCGGATCATTGTTACGATTACCGCATTTTTTATGCTGGGGGTTTTGTATTTATATCTCACAAAGATAAGTACAGCACTGGATATGGATTATTCGCTCTACAAGTATTGGGTTGTAGGGCTATCTCATAGCTTGCAGATCAATACCTTTGGGGAGGATTTAATACCCATTTGTTTGACACTGGTAGTATATCTGTTTTTACCAACAGCCATTTCGCTCTCCCTGTTTCTAAGGTTGGACTTGCGCAATTTGGAAAGGCGGTGATGGCTACATGATGGTGTTATGTATCTTGCTTGCAATGCTTTCCCTGGTTTTGTCCCTGAAACTGATTTATCAGCGAAAGTTGGTTCAGAAAGTAAAAAAACAGATTGACTTTCTGATTGACCGTGATACGCAAACCGAAATTATGGTGGAAAAAACGGATGGGACAATACAGGATTTGGCTGCAAGTATCAATCATCTTCTGAAAAAATATCGTAGCATGGGGCAGGAAATTGAACGGAGCGATACACTGTTCCGAGATACCATTACCAGTCTTTCCCATGACTTGCGAACGCCGCTGGCAACAGCAAATGGCTATATCCAGCTCTTACAGAAACAGGATTTAACAGGGGAGCAAAAAGAATATGCAACGATTGCGGGAGAAAGAATTTCCGCTGTAAAGCTGCTTCTCGACCAACTGTTTGAATTTGTAAGGATTGAGGCCGACGAACTGAAATTGAATTGTAGAAATACGGATATACACAGTGTACTTCGGGATGTTGTCGCCTCATACTACGGCGATTTTGAACAGAAAAAATGTGTCCCCTATATCGTTATCCCAAATCCACCAGCTATCATTTGGGGCGATCCAGATGCCTTGACCCGGATTTTCTCAAATGTGGTTTATAATGCACTTGTTCACGGGGAGGGAAATTATCAAATCACCGCAGCGATAGAAGAAGCTCAAACGGTCATAACCATTAAAAATGCGTCGAGCAGTATTCAGCAAGAAGATATTCCTCATTTGTTTGACCGTTTTTACACCACCGACCAGTCACGAACAAAAAAGACAACCGGGCTGGGATTGGCAATCGCTCAAAGACTTGTGACCCGCATGGGCGGGCAAATTGTCGCTTCCTTGCAAAACGGTATCTTTGCAATTCAAGTCGTGTTTCCCATTGTCAATTCCTAAAGGGCTGCTTCGGCGGCTCTTTTTTCATCCTTAGACTTTCCTTAGACTTTTCTCAAACAAATCTTAAACCTCTTTGGTAAAGTATGAGCCATAGGAGGTATAAACAAATGGTTAAAGTAGCTTTAGTGGTTTCTATCATCGCTTTGGCGGTGTGCCTGCTCACGGCCTTGCATGGCGTATTGAGCGATGGACTAAAAGGACTAAAACAGAGATCAAAACCCATTAGTATTTCATTTTTGATTTATGCTGTGGCCTTTTTGCTTTTCATCTTTTTTCAATAACGGAGGTATTTCATGCTGCAAATCAAAAATGTAAATTTGAATGTTGGAAATACCGCATTGCTGTCCAACATCAACTTGACTTTAGAGCAAGGAAAAATCTATGGTGTACTGGGGCCAAACGGAGCCGGTAAAACAACACTGTTTAAGTCCATGCTGGGTCTGACTGCCTTTTCAGGAGAAATCCTCTCTGATGGACAGCCCGTTTCCAGTAGATGTTTTGGAAGTTTGATTGAATACCCGGCTTTTTACCCCCGGCTCACCGTAGAGGAAAATTTGAAGCTCCACGCACAATATTTAGGTCTGAAAAGACCAAACATCGAAGTGGCGCTCAAACAAGTGAACTTGCTGGATGCCCGAAAAAAGCTGTTCTCTCAACTTTCTTTGGGGATGCGCCAACGACTGGGAATTGCTCGCGCCTTTTTAGGCGATGTTCAATATTTACTGCTGGACGAACCTACCAACGGTCTTGATCCGATGGGGATAAAGGAAATCCGGCTGCTTCTGAAAGAACGCTTAAAATCTCCCCAACACTGTATTTTGGTATCAAGCCATAATCTGACGGAGATTGCTGCTGTCACGGATGTTCTTATTTTCATTCGTGACGGAAAAATCATCAAGATTGTAGAAAACGACTATAACGAAAAGGAACTGGAAGCCCTGTATGAGGATATTATGACTTCCGGCCAGAGGGAGGAAGCATAATGGGAGTGTTGATTAAAAATGAGTTTTACAAGTTGAAGCGGGAATGGTTTATGGTATTTCTTCTGCTGTTGTCGCTTCTTCCCATCATTACCGGCGGAGCAGGAGCAATTTTCAACAGTAGCACAACATCACTTGCTGACCTGTTCTTCTTTATGAATAACCAGTTTTCCATGTTCTTCCCAATGGTGCTCTTCATTTTGATTGGTTCGCTGTTTTATCAGGAATACAAAAACAAAACTTACATCAACTGGATTACCTACGGGTTTTCAAAGAAGAAGCTCTTTCTATCGAAAGTTACTGTCAGCGTCGTTATCGGCATCTGTTTTGCGGCTGTCTTATTTATCGCATTTGGCCTATTGGTGGCGATACTCAATGGAGCTGGCAGGTTGACCGGCGGTATTTCCCTGTTCCTCAAGCTGGCAATCGGGTTTGGAATTGAAGCCGGTGTTGTCGTTTTTGTAACGACCTGTTTAGGGGCAATCGTTATCAATCTGAGCCGCAATATTATTGTAACAAGCGTTGTCGGAGTTATATATGGCTTTGTATCTTGCCTGTTCATCGGTTCAGAAAGAGGCTTTGTCATTCCGGGTAGCTTTGCATATCGTGTGTCTATGTTCTTCTCGGATAAATCCACTTACTATGAGGTGCCTATATCGGCCACCATTGGCGGATGTATTAGCATTGTATTTTGCTTTATTGTTCTGTTTCTGGTTGGATTGATTGTCTTTTCTCATAAGAAAAAAATAGAAAATTAACTGCCGGACGACGGCAAAAGAAAAAAAGCCGTCGTAACGGCTGGCATCCTGCTGCTGATCGCAGAAGTGATTTTTGCCATTCTCCAAGTATGGCTCTATACCGACCTTCTCTGGGCGGGCGCGTTTGGATGACTGATGGCAGCTCTGAACTTTCGGGATTCCAAAAACGACGGCGGCTAAAGCACACGGCATCGTAGTGCACGGTCAATGCGGAAATGCGAGCTACACCCGATTTTCCATATCGAGTGATATAGATTTGGCTTTGGGGGAGGATTGTCTATTGTATGCAAAAAATTGAAGTTGTTGTTCGCATCACGAAGGATCACTGCCCACCGCAAGAGCAGACGATTTTTGAATGGTTCGATTTGATGCGAAATCCCACAGACGCTCTGAGCCGTCCCGATCTGGAAATCAACTTGGAACACCACCGTGTTTTCAAACACGGAACAGAGGTGTACATGAGTCGTTATGAATACGGTGTTTTGAGTTTGATGGCACAGCATCCGGGCAAACTGTTTACAAAGGAGCAGATCTTTGAAGCAGTCTGGCATAAGGACAGCGAAAGCTATTTGAGAGCCGTCACCAGCACGATCGGTCGAATCCGCCAGAAAATAGAGGATGACAAAGATCACCCCCGTTATATTAAAACGGTTTCCAACATTGGATATCAATTTGTCCCATCATCGGAATTGGTGCGGTCGAATCGCAATCTGTAATAAAAGCCATACCGTAAGATCCTAGTAGGATTCTTCGGTATGGCTTTATCGTTTTCTACGCTGTACGAAATCGGCATCCTTGCATAGATGACCAAGAATATTCTAAAATAGAGATGACTTAATTCAGGAGGTCAAACCATGCAAACATTTGAAGAAGTATTGACCCAATTCCATAGCTTTTTAGAGTCTGCGACCTATTTGGACGTTGTTCCATGCCGCTGGGGATATGTAAGGCTTTTCAATGAGGGCGACCCTATCAATTTCAATGCAATTCTTTGCCGCACACCACAAGAACTATATACGGCATTGGCAAATGATTTGGAAACAGAGATTCAGGTCAGCTTGGGAATCGACTGAATTGGTATAAAATTGGTTTGCTTTTGGGTTCGTTTTGGTATAGTGACTTTGAAAAATATGCTATACTGTACCACAAGCAAAACATTTTCAGGGATTTTCAATTTTACTGTAAAACTCTGTCAGGTGCTTTGCCAGTGTGCGGGTCGAGTCCATTAAGGTTTCCCGCACTGCTTCTGGACAGGAAAGATAGATTCGATTGAACTCTTTTAACTCTATTTCCGTTTTGCCCATCCCCGGAGTAATCAGCGCATCAAGCGAAACCGGCAAAATACGAGCAATCGCCAAAAGAATTTCGTAAGATGGATTCATGCTGCCTTTTTCAATGTTGGCGATATGCTTCGTTGAAACATGGCAGCGTTCAGCAAGTTGTTCTTGTGTTAAACCTGCCAGCTTGCGCTCTTTGCGAACCTTTTCTCCAAGTACCTTCAAGTCAGAATTCGGCATCATCGTTCACCTCAATAGTATTGTATCGTTCTGGTGAATGACGCGGTATAACCTTGTATTTCCTGTGAGCAGGAAGTATAATGCCGATTTTTGTATTTCCCGGTCGAGTTATAAAAAAACGGTAACTCGTCCGGGCGATTTCACGCGCTATCCAATCACAGTTGCCGTTTGTGGAGGTAACTGTGATTTTTTATTGGGGTAACGCATCAAAAAAAGCCTGTCTGCTGCCGTAGACCAGAATGTCAACAAACCGGCACAATCGTTCCGTTTCACCGCCTATAATCATGCCGATGTGCAATGCTGCGCCAGCTTCCCGCCATGGGAGGCTGGCGTTTTTGCGCTTTTGGAGCCAAAGTGCCGCAGTCCACCGTTTCTCCTATGATATAGCAGCAAACTTTATATTTGGGAGGGAAAGTCATGCTTGATCATAAGAAGAAAGCAATTACGGAACACTGGCAGTTTTGCCCCAAGTGCAACTTAAAACTTTATCGAATGACCGCCGACTGCACTGGATTCATCCATATAAAATGCTGGCGTTGCCGGAAAATGTTATGGCTCGACCTTTCCATTCGGGCCAAGTAAACATCAGATTTATAAAACAATCGGGTGCACTGCACTCTGAATATGGACTGTTAGCACCGAGCAACGGGCCATTGCCATAAGGCAATGTATGAAACGTAGCACCAAATGGCCGGGCAGCAGCTTGACTGAAAGATCTCCAATCTTTCGGTCGGCTGTTGTCCGGCTATTTTTTATAGCTTCAGATGGCCTGCTCCCGAAAAGGAGCAGGTTTTATGTTTGCCCTCTTTTCATGGCTGCCCCAGATGGCGAAATATCCGTAGCGTTTCCAAATTTTCGACATTTCACGTTTTATCGAAAATTTGGAGGTTACACATGGGCTTTAATTATGGTTTGGAAAAGAAGAACTTTGACCGTCAGTGGGCTATCATGCGCAAGCAGTATGAGGACGCTGGCATGAGCATCGAAGCGATTCAGGCAATGTATGAGTATGACTGGTCTGTTTTCAATGCTGCGCGTTCTTACCAGAACCACACACAGGAAATCGCTGCCCCGTCCTTTGAGCAGGGTGAAGAAGCCTACTCGCCCCTTATGAACAAGTATCAGGAAGCCATTTCTATTACCGAACACTACCGTGAAACCAAGAGCCGCTTCACATGGATCGGCGAGATTGAGGACGAGCGGCTGCTGTCTGCGCTTGAAAATTTGTCGGATGCAGATCTTGAGCTGATTACTCTATACGCCTATGAAGAATATGACACCGTTGAAATTTCTAAAGTATTTGGCACAACAAAGCAGAATATTAGTAAGAAAATCCGCAGAATCACTAATTTTATCAAAAACTTTCAAATTAAGGTTGTCTGAAAGGCGTTTTCGATGCCTACCAAGTGAGAGGACAATTCACCAGATGGCGAAAGCCACTGAGCGAAATGTCTGCACTCATGTTCTTTGAAAACTGAATAGTTCCGTTATCTGGTACTCCGATAATGATACTTCCGTAATTCGCGGCCCGGTCACAAAGCAGACGGGGTGGCTGAAATGCCAATGAAGCGGTACAAGTCCGCTGCCAGATGTTTATGCCCCACTCGCAGGGAGCCGAGGGCGAATATGCGAGACCTTAACTTATTAAATCAGGCGTGGCCGAATGCTTTTTTCGGTCTTCGTCCACGTCTGTTCTTTTTACTTATTCCATATATCCACATTTTCGTCCTACATAATAGGAGGCTTTATGAACGAAAACGACCGTACCACCTTAGAGCAAGCGATCTACGAGGAAATGGAACTGACCCCGGAGATGATTCGGTCCATCCGCACGCTCTGCGGTGTCTGCCTTTGTAGTTTTGTAGAATCCAAGGCGTTCAAAATCGCCATTGTTCCCAGCGCAGACCGGAGCATGGACACTTGCACTGTCTGCCAGACCCGGCGCGGTCATGACTACGTTGTGATGAACCGCTGAACAAACACACCGCCCACTGCCAAGTAGGTGCAGCGGGCGGTGTACATATTGCAAAAGGAGGACAGCTATTGATTCAAAACTGGAAATTCCAGCGTGGAGACATTTTCTTCACCCGTTTCGACAACGCCATCGGTTCAGAGCAAAGCGGGAATCGTCCGGCAGTCGTTCTCCAGAACGATGTGGGAAATTTTTACTCGCCCACGCTGATCGTGGCCACATTGACAAGCAAGGCGGCAAAAAAGTATACCCAGCCGACCCACTGCCTGCTGGTGAACGAGTTTCTCTCCGTTCCGTCCATCGTTCAGGCAGAGCAGATTTTTACCGTAGACAAGAGCAGGGTTCTGAAATATCTCGGACACCTCACCCCGGAAGAAATGAGCCGGGTGGATGATGCGGTCCGTGCCAGCCTTGCCCTGAACCCGATGGGGAGTATTCAGCGGCTTCCGCCCATCATCCGTTCTACGGCGGCTTACGCGCCGCCTGAGGTGGTTGACGGTAAGCCGCCCCTCTATCCCTACACGCCCATCAAATCGTCCTTTGAGGATGCTGGGAGTGTCGAGGACATGATGCTGTACACCGAACTGGAAGCTGCGGTACACGCAATGATCCAGCGACTGGAATACAGCTTCACATTCAACCCAAGTCTGCTCACCATCCCGAAGCGTAAGCAGCAGGTTGCTGAAATCCTGAAAGAAGCCGAAACGTACATCTGGAGAATCAAGGAGGAAATGCGATGCGCCTGAAAGACAACACCAATCCCTTCATCCATGTCAACCCGCCGTACCAGCTCATGGTCATCCACAGCAGCAAGCTGGTCTACCCCCGCGAACTGTATCAGCGCGGTGTGGAGCGCAAGCGTGTGGAACTGATTGCCGCCCACTTCAACGAATATGTGGCAAATGAGCCGAAGGTCAGTTTCCGCAACGGTCAGTTCATCGTAACGGATGGGCAGCACACCATCGAGGGGCGCATCCTCCGCAACGGCGGCAAAGATCTGCCGATTCTCTGCAAGGTGTACACAGGCATGACCGTGGAGCAGGAAGCCCTGCTCTTTGCCGAGCAGAACGGCTTCTCTGCGCCGCTGACGGCAGGCATCAAGCTCCGTGCCAAGGTGGTGGGCGGCGATGCCATCTCCAAAGCCTTTCTCGCAGCCACCAACCGGGTGGGATTGAGCCTCAATTATGACAGCCAGCAGCTGACCGATTACCGCATCGGCTGCGTTGGTACGGCTTTCCGGCTCTACAAGCAGATGGGCGAACCGCTCTACTGTGAAACGATGCGGCTGATCGTGGCAGCATGGGAGGGCAAGCCCGATTCGTTCCGGGCATCTGTTCTGAAAGGCATGATGCACTTTGTGGAGCTGTACCACGGCGAGTTCAGTGAAGAACGGCTGCTCCGTGCGCTGCGCAACATCCACCCGGTCGATATTTACCGCATCGGGCAGGACGACCCCGCAAAGCTGCGCGGATGGAAAAAATACGTTTTTCCCATCTACACCGCCTACAACGGCAAGTGCAGAAAAGACGCACTGCCGATGAAATTCTGACATTTTCAGGCATACCTCCCATATACACAAGGGGCATCCGCAAACCGCAGATGCCCCTTGTTACACATCAAAGCGCAATATATAGTGTTCCTGTATTCGTTTAACACAACATATAGAGAAAAGAGGTATTCTATGCGCTCTCAGTTCACTTCGTATGAGCAGCTTCCCATCACCCTGACAGCCGATCATGTTGCTGCTGCGCTGGGCATCTCCCGCGCCAACGCTTACATCCTGCTCCGTTCCGATGGCTTTCCCACGCTCCACATCGGTAAGCGGATGGTCGTACCCAAAGACCGTTTTCTTCAGTGGATCACGGACAGCGTAAATGGCTGATTTGACATCCTTGATTCAAGAGGTTTCTTTTTCTATACTATTCCCGAAACGACTTGACATCAGGAAGGAGGCAATATGCCAAGCAAACGTTCACACGGCGAGGGTACGCTTCGCCACCGCAGCGATGGTCGCTGGGAATTACGTATGATGGACGGCTACCAGAAAGATGGTTCGCCGCGCTTCAAGACCTTCTATGGCAAGACTCAGAAGGAGGTCAAGCTCAAACTGAAAGAGTATCAGGATGCGCTTATCAGCGGTGTCCAGCTGGACACGATCCTGTACTTCGAGGATTGGGCAGATACATGGTTCGAGGGTCACAAGGATAATATCGCTCCCACGACACAGGAAAGCTATAAATACTGCCTGAAAATGCTCAAAGAGGGATTTTATCATCGCCCCTTGACCGTCATACGCCCGATCGACATTGAAAACTTTCTGAAAGGGATGCGGCGCGATGGCCGCTCGGATTCTTACATCAGCAAGGCACGAGGAATGCTCTACCAGATTTTCCAAAAGGCAGAAGCCAATGACCTTGTGCGCCGTAACCCGGTCCGGCTTGCTGAAAAGATGCGGGCAACCGGCACCGCAAAGCGCAAGGAAGCCTTTACCACAGCGGAAGTCGCCCACTTAATGAAAGTTCTCCCCGATGACCGCATGGGCTTGAGCATCCGGCTTTTGCTCGGCACTGGAATGAGAATGCAGGAACTTCTGGCTTTGGAGCCGCAGTTTATTGAAGAAGATGGCTCTGTCATTCACATCCGGCAGGCAGTAAAGGTCGTAAAAGGTACAGTCAGCATCGGCAGTCCGAAATCCAAAGACAGTATCCGGGATATTCCGGTGCCGCTGAATGTTCGCCCGTGCGCCATCAAGCTGCGGGATACCACCGACCAGTTCATCTGGGAAAGCCCCAAGACCGGCTTGCCCTGCAATCCCACCCATTTCCGGGATGTATTCCGCAAATCTCTGGAAGAAGCGGGCGATGTCCGCTTGCTCACGCCGCACAGTTGCCGCCACACCTATGTGTCGCAGATGCAGGCGTTGGGCGTGGATATTCAGACCATCCAGAGCATCGTAGGCCATGCCGATACCGAAATGACTGAGCATTATCTCCATGTTCAGGAATCCATTCGGCAGAGTGCGATCCAGTTGTTCAATGAGGCGTTTTCGGCCTGAAAATTGGACGGAACGGCACTAATTAGACCAGATAAAATCGTTGGCATTGTGGTCAAAATTGTGGTCAAAACCAAATGAGGTCAGCCCACAAACAAAAAAATCCAACGATTTCTAACGTGAAATCGTTGGATTTTTGGTCCGAGTGGCGAGAATCGAACTCACGGCCTCTTGAACCCCATTCAAGCGCGCTACCAAAACTGCGCTACACCCGGATATCGTCCTCTGCCTCCCTACCGAAGCATTGGCGACAACAAATATTATACGCATCTTTCCGGGTTTTGTCAACACTTTTCTGCATCTTTTTCTGATTTTTTCAAGAAAAGTATGATTTTTGTCGTATGAGCGCCGCTTTACTTTTTTGCTTTTGCAGCAGTTTCCGCTTCCGCGGCCCGCAACTGCCTGTCCTTTTCCAGCAGGGGCTTGAGGTACTGGCCGGTAAAGCTGCCGGGTACTTCGGCCACCTGCTCGGGCGTACCCTCGGCAATCACCAGGCCGCCGGCGCTGCCGCCTTCAGGGCCAAGGTCAATGATGTGATCGGCACACTTGATGAGATCCAGGTTGTGCTCGATGACAATGACCGTGTTGCCCGCATCCACCAGCTTCTGCAGCACCTCGATCAGGCGATGCACGTCCGCAATGTGCAGGCCTGTGGTAGGCTCATCGAGGATATACACCGTCTTGCCGGTGCTGCGTCGGGCTAGCTCATTGGCCAGTTTGACACGCTGGGCCTCGCCGCCGGACAGGGTGGTGGCGCTCTGACCCAGGGTCACATAGCCAAGGCCCACATCCAGCAGGGTCTGCAGCTTGCGGGCGATCTTGGGCTGGTTTGCAAAGAACACCACCGCCTCTTCCACGGTCATGTTCAGCACGTCGGAGATGGTCTTTTCCTTATACTTTACCTCCAGCGTCTCGCGGTTATAGCGCGCGCCCTTGCATACCTCGCAGGGGACATAGACATCCGGCAGGAAGTGCATCTCGATCTGCAGGATGCCGTTGCCCTCACAAGCCTCACAGCGGCCGCCCTTGACGTTGAAGCTGAACCGGCCCGGGCCATAGCCGCGCATCTTTGCATCCTGGGTCTCGGCAAAGACGGCGCGGATATCGTTGAACACGCCGGTATAGGTGGCCGGGTTGGAGCGGGGCGTGCGGCCGATGGGCTGCTGGTCGATGCCAATGACCTTATCCACGAACTCAAGACCCTCCACCCCGTCGCACTTGCCCGCACGGCTGCGGGCACCGTTCAGCTCACAGGCCAGCGTCTTGTACAGGATCTCATTGATCAGGCTGGACTTGCCGGAACCGGAAATGCCGGTCACACAGACGAACTCCCCCAGCGGGAACCGGACATCAATGTTGCGCAGGTTGTTTTCCCGGGCACCTTTCACGGTCAGGAAGTTTCCATTGCCGGTGCGGCGGGTCTGGGGCACAGCAATGCGCTTGCGGCCGGAAAGGTAATCGCCGGTGATGCTTCGCTTGGCCTTACAGATATCCTTCACGGAGCCCGCCGCCACGATCTCGCCGCCGTGAACGCCCGCGCCGGGGCCCACATCCACGATATAGTCCGCGCTGCGCATGGTATCCTCGTCGTGCTCAACCACGATGACGGTATTACCGAGGTCCCGCAGGTTCTTCAGGGTCGCAATGAGCTTATCGTTGTCACGCTGGTGCAGGCCAATGCTGGGCTCGTCCAGCACATAGAGCACGCCGGACAGCGCACTGCCGATCTGGGTGGTGAGGCGGATGCGCTGGCTCTCGCCGCCGGACAGGGTGCCAGCCGCACGGGCCAGGGTCAGGTAATCCAGACCCACGCTCTGCAAAAACTGCAGGCGGTTCCGGATCTCCTTCATGATCTGACCGCCGATCTGCCTCTGCTTCTCGGTCAGGTTCGGCTCGTTTTCGGCAATAAATTTCAGCTCATCCCGGATGGACATTTCGCAGAACTCGCTGATGTTCTTATCCCCAACGGTCACTGCCAGCACCACCGGCTTCAGGCGCTTGCCGTGGCAGTCCGGGCACTCCACGCCGGACATGAAGCTGCCGATCTCTTCCTTCATCCACTCGCTGTTGGTCTCCCGGAAGCGGCGCTCCAGGTTCTCCACAATGCCCTCAAACGTATTATAGTAGACACCGCTGCCGAACTCATTGGTTCGGTGCATCTCGATCTTTTCGCCGTTGGTGCCGTAGAGCAGGGCGTTCACCGCCTCGGTGCTCATATCCTTGATGGGCGTGTCCAGCGTAAAGCCGTATTTTTTACCCAGACCAAGGTAGTACATTTCGCTGACAGAGCCCTCGGCGTAGTACCAGCCGCTGGCCTTGATGGCTCCCTGCCGGATGGACAGGTTCTTATTGGGCAGGATGCGTTCCTCGTCCACCCGCATAAACGTACCAAGGCCCGTGCACTTCTCACAGGCACCCTGGGGGTTGTTGAAGGAGAAGAGCCGGGGCGACAGATCCCCGATGGAGATGCCGTGCTCTGGGCAGGCAAAGTTCTGGCTGAAGGTCATGCATTCCCCACCGATGACATCGACCTCAGCGATGCCGCCGGTCAGAGCCAGCGCAGTTTCCAGCGAATCCGCCAGACGGCCCCGGATGCCCTTGCGCATGGCAAGGCGGTCCACCACGATCTCCACTGTGTGCTTGATGTTCTTTTCCAGCGTGATCTCCTCGTCCAGGTCATACAGATTGCCATCGATCCTCACACGGGAGTAGCCGCCCCGCCGGGCGGCATCCAGCTCCTTCTGCTGCGTGCCCTTGCGCTGGCGTACCACAGGAGCCAGCACCTGGAATTTGGTGCCGTCCTCCAGCTTGAGCACGGCATCCACCATCTCATCCACGGTCTGTTGGCTGATGACACGGCCGCACACCGGGCAGTGGGGCACGCCCACCCGGGCATACAGCAGGCGCAGGTAATCGTAGATCTCGGTCACGGTGCCCACGGTAGAGCGGGGGTTGTGGCTGGTGGTCTTCTGGTCAATGGAAATGGCCGGCGACAGGCCGGTGATCTCATCCACATCGGGCTTGTCCATCCGGCCCAGAAACATCCGGGCGTAGCTGGAAAGGCTCTCCACATAGCGGCGCTGGCCATCGGCATAAATGGTATCGAAGGCAAGGCTCGACTTGCCGGAACCGGACAGGCCGGTCATAACAATGAATTTTTCGCGCGGGAGGGTCAGATCAATATTCTTCAGGTTGTGCTCCCGTGCGCCTTTGATGACGATCTTATCGTTTGCCAAGGTACTTTCTCCCTCTTCTCTGTGTCTGTGCATGGTTCTGCCTGCGCTCGGTCTCGGCATCCGAGTCCACAGTGGGGTTCTCGCCCCGGCGCAGGCGGTCGATCTGGTCACGCAGGAAGGCCGCATGCTCAAATTCTAGCAGCTTGGCGGCCTCCTTCATCTCCCGGGTCAGGCGCTCGATGGCAGCTTCCCGCTCCAGTTTGCCCATGCGGCGGGTATTCCGCTTTGCGTTCTCCGCCTTATCGCTGATCTCAATGCTGTCCGCAATGGCCTTGACGATGGTCTTAGGCACGATGCCGTGTTCTTCATTGTAGGCCATTTGGATGGCACGGCGGCGCTCGGTCTCGGTGATGGCGCGTTCCATGCTGTCCGTCACCTCATCGGCGTACATGATGACCAGACCCTCGGCGTTGCGGGCCGCGCGGCCAATGGTCTGGATGAGGCTGGTCTCACTGCGCAGAAAGCCTTCCTTGTCGGCATCCAGGATCGCCACAAGGCTGACCTCCGGCAGATCCAGGCCCTCACGCAGGAGGTTGATGCCCACCACCACATCGATGGAGCCCAGGCGCAGATCTTTGATGATCTCCATCCGTTCAAAGGTATCTACCTCGTGGTGCATATATTTGACCTTGATGCCCTGCTCGGTCAAGAAGTCGGTCAGGTCCTCGGCCATCTTCTTGGTCAGGGTGGTCACAAGAACACGCTCGTTCTTCGCCGTGCGGGCGTTGATCTCGCCCAGCAGGTCAGTCACCTGCCCCTCCACAGGCCGCACCGAGATCAGCGGGTCCAGCAGGCCGGTGGGCCGGATGACCTGCTGCGCGATCCGGGTGCTGTTCCGGCGCTCGTACTCGCCCGGCGTGGCCGAGACGAACACCATCTGGTTCAGTTTGCTTTCCACCTCCTCAAACTTGAGGGGACGGTTGTCAAAGGCCGACGGCAGACGGAAGCCGTATTCCACCAGCGTCTTTTTGCGGGCGTAGTCGCCGCCGTACATAGCACGCACCTGCGGCAGGGTCACATGGCTCTCATCCACAAAAAGCAGAAAATCCTCCGGGAAATAATCCAGCAGGGTGGTGGGCATACTGCCCGGCGCACGGCCCGACAGCACCGCCGAGTAGTTCTCGATGCCCTTGCAGATCCCCACTTCGGTCAGCATCTCGATGTCGTAGTTCGTTCGCTGCTGGATGCGCTGGGCTTCAATGAGCTTGCCCTCGGCGGTAAACTTCTTCACCTGCTCGTCGCACTCGGCGCGGATCTTTTCAATGGCCGCTGCCTTTTTATCGGCGCTGACGATGTAGTGGCTGGCCGGGAAGATGGCCACATGCTTCACCACGTTCTGCCGGGTGCCGGTAACGGGGTTGAACTCCGTGATGCGGTCGATCTCATCCCCGAAGAACTCCACCCGGATGGCAAGGTCGCTCATGTAGGCCAGATAGATATCCACCGTGTCGCCGTGAACACGGAACTTATTGCGAATAAAATTGATGTCGTTCCGCTCATATTGCAGGGTGACCAGCTTTTTGCACAGGTCATCCCGCTCCATCTGCATCCCGGGCCGCAGGCTGATGACCATGCTGCGGTAATCGATGGGGTCACCCAGAGAGTAGATACAGGACACCGATGCCACAATGATGACATCCCGCCGCTCCGAAAGCGCCGCCGTGGCCGAGTGGCGCAGGCGGTCGATCTCATCGTTGATGGCGCTGTCCTTTTCAATGTAGGTATCGGTGCTGGGGATGTAGGCTTCGGGCTGGTAGTAATCGTAGTAGGAAACAAAATACTCCACCGCATTGTCCGGGAAGAACGAGCGGAACTCGGTGCAGAGCTGGGCCGCCAGCGTCTTATTATGGGCCAGCACCAGCGTGGGGCGGTTGCACCGGGCAATCACGTTGGCCATGGTAAAGGTCTTGCCGCTGCCGGTCACACCCAGCAGGGTCTGGCAGCGGTCGCCCCGCTCAACGCCCTCTACCAGCTGCTCAATGGCCTGGGGCTGGTCGCCCGTGGGGGCATAGTTGGAGACGAGATGGAACTGTTCATCGGCCATGTCTCAGTTCTCCTTTCTGTTCTCAGATAGAACTACAAATAGTTGTGCTTTTCATGTTGATTATAACACAATTATTTTATAATATCAATACGGCCTGAGCATCTCCCCGGTCTGGAAATCGTAGAACGGCAGGCGGTTGGCCTCCCGCATGGAGAAATATTCGCTCTCGGTCAGGATGATGTGATCCCGCAGATGCACCTTGACCAGCCCCAGCGCCCGGACGATATTCTCGGTGGCCATCAGATCCTCCCGCGAGGGCAGGGCCACGCCGTTGGGGTGGTTATGGCAGAGCACCACACTGTCGGTACCGCCCTTGAGGGCTGCCGCCACCACATCCTTGATCTCCAGACTCACCCGGTCGCTGGTGCCGTCCCGCAGCCAGAACAGCCCCTTGATGCGGCTGCGGCCATCCAGCGCAGTCAGCAGGGCGCGTTCCTGCACAGTCCCGGCAAACTGTGCCATCAGGTATTCGACCAGCTGGTCGGTGGTCTTCATGCATTTTTTTCCGTTGACCGCACACTGGGTATAGTATCTGCCGACCTGCGGCAAAAGATGCAGCATCCGGGCGGTGGAGGGGCCTACGCCCTCCACTGTCAGCAGATCCTCCTCGGAAGCATCCAGCACCCCGGCAAAGTCTCCGAACCGGTCCATGAGGACATGGGCAAGGCCGTTGGTGTCCTTGCGGGTGTTGGTGATATAAAGGACATATTCCAGCACTTCGTGGGGTTCCAGACTTTCCAGTCCGTACTGCTCTACCCGGGCGCGCATCCGCTGGCGGTGCCCCTTATGCTGGCTGCTTTCCTTCGCCATGGTCGTTCTCCTTTTGCGTTATTACTCTAATAGTACCGTTTTTTCAGCAAAACACAAGGGGGCACAGGAAATATTCTGCGTTGACTTCAAAGAAAGGGTGGTTTATTATAGAGAAAAGGCTTTTTTATGAATCAATATGCCCTCTCAGTCAAAGCCTGCGGCTTTGCCAGCTCTCCCAAAGGGAGAGCCCCTTGTGGCTCTCGGTCAGCATGTACTGAACCCGGGAGATGCATTGCCTCTCCCTTTGGGAGAGGTGGATTTGCGAAGCAAAGACGGAGAGGGCTTGTCTTTCATCCAATAAAAGGAACGATCTTATGAAACAATTTACTGCCACCGCAAACGACGAGGGCGTGCGGCTTTCCCGCTTTGTCCAGAGCGTGACGCGCGATCTCCCCACCAGCCTGCTGTACAAGAGCTTCCGCAACAAGCGGGTCAAGGTCAACGGCAAAAAAGGAGCCCCCGAGGATCGGCTCAAGGCGGGCGATCTCATTGAGCTGTACATCAACGATGAATTCTTCCCGCCCGAGGGCGCAAAGCCTGCAGCCCGCAAGCCTGCCCCCAAAAAGCAGCAGAACCAGCCCAAGGTGACCGTCATCTATGAGGACGAGAACATTGCCGTGCTGTACAAGCCCACCCACCTGCTCTGCCACAGCGACCGCACCGGCGATGCCAACCTTGTGGACGCATTCACCCAGTATCTGGCCCAGAAGGGCGAGTACGATGCGGGCGGCGAGAATCGCTTCAAGCCCGGCATCTGCAACCGGCTGGACCGCGGCACCGAGGGGCTGGTGATCGCGGCCAAGAGCTACGCCGCCCTGCGGGATATGAACGAGATCATCCGCACCGACCTGCTCAAAAAGGAATACTACACCATCACCGTGGGCATCCCCCAGAGCGGACGGTTCACGGCCTGGTGGGAGCACGACGAAAAGAACAACAAGGTCAGCATCCATGCCCACCAATCTCAGGATGAGCGCCGCAAGCAGATCATCACCGATGTGGATGTTCTGCGCACCGCCGGGCCGTTTGCGCTGTGCAAGATCGGCCTGGTCACGGGCCGCACCCACCAAATCCGCGCGCATCTGGCCTACTTGGGCAAGCCGGTGCTGGGAGATATCAAATACGGCAACCGCAAGATGAACGAGCGCACCGGCACCCGGACACAGGCTCTCTGCGCCGTCCGCATCAGCTTCCTGGATATCCCGGAGGAAAACAGCCTGCGCTATCTCTCCGGCAAGGTCATCAAGCTGAAAGACCCCCAGATCGTCAAACAGTTCGACGCGCTGGATAAGAATAAAGAAGGAGCAACATCATGGCAGACCTGAACGCCTATTTCAAAAGCATCATCGACCAGGACCGCGAGGCCGTGGTTATCTGCGACCTGGATCACACCATCCTCTATATGAACCCTGCCGCTGTGGTGGATTACGGCAAATATGGCGGCGCTTCCCTGCTGGGCAAAAGCCTTCTGGCCTGCCACAACCCCCATTCGGTGGAAGCCATCCGCAAGGTGATCGAGTGGTTCGCGACGGATACCAGCCACAACATCGTCTATACCTATCACAACGCAAAGCATGACCGCGATGTCTACATGGTTGCCCTGCGGGACGAGGACGGTACCCTGATCGGCTACTACGAGAAGCATGATTCCCGAAAAGCTGAAACTATGAAGCAGTACGATTTGTTCTGACAAAGAAAAGCGAACTCCACACAAAAAAGACTTTGCCGCCTACCCCCGTGCGAAGATGCTACTCTGCTATACCTCCCGCATAGACAAAACGAACGCCTGCCGGGCTTTTCTCACACGGCAGGCGTTCGTTCTTTTTATGGGGTCGATTCGTTACTTTGCCAGCAGCTCGTCAGCCAGCACATCCATCTGTGCCTCAGCGGCGGCATTGGCGGCAGAGCGGATGGTCACAACGGCATCACAGACGGTGATGTTCTTCATGCCTTCCAGCTCAGCACGCATCAGCTTTGCAGCCATGGGGGCCCAGGTGCCGTTCTCCATCAGGCCAACGGTGCGGCCCTGGAAGTTCTTGGTCTTGAGGTGGGTCAGCAGATTCTCCATCGGCGGGAAGAGGAAGCCATCGTAGGTGGCGCAGGCCAGCACGATCCGGCCGCAGCGGAAGGCCTCAGTGACGGCATAGGAGACATCGGTGCGGGTCAGATCCATCTCCACCACCTTGGCACCCTTGGCGCGCAGCTTCTCAGCCATGGTGTGGGCGGCGGCTCTGGTGTGGCCGTGGATGGAAGCGCTGGCCACCAGGATCTTCTCCGGCTCCTCGGCCTTGTAGCTGGACCACAGGTCATAGTAGTTCAGGTACTTGCTCAGATCGCCGGTCAGCACAGGGCCGTGCAGGGGGCAGATGGTGGCGATATCCAGCGCGGCGGCCTTTTTCAGCAGAGCCTGCACCTGCGGGCCGTACTTGCCCACGATGTTCAGGTAGTAGCGGCGGGCCTCGCTGGCCCAGTCGGCGTTTTCGTCAAACCTGGCCACAGCGCCAAACCGGCCAAAGCCGTCTGCAGAGAAGAGCACCTTTTCACTGCTTTCATAGCTCACCATGACCTCGGGCCAGTGCACCATGGGGGCAAGCACAAAGGTCAGGGTGTGGGTGCCCAGGCTCAGGCTCTCGCCGTCCTTCACCACCACGCGGCGCTCCTTGGCAACGGCATCCGTCCCAAAGAACTGATCCATATACAGGAAAGTCTTGGCGTTGCCCACCACCTGCATTTCCGGGTAGAGGGCGGCCAGTCTGGCGATGTTGGCACCGTGGTCAGGCTCCATGTGGCTGACCACCAGGTAATCCGGCTTGCGTCCGGCCAGTGCCTCGGTCAGGTTGGCAAGCCAGGGCTCCGTGGCACGGCTGTCCACCGTATCCAGAATGGCAGTCTTTTCGTCCAGAATGACATAGGAATTGTAGCTCACGCCGGTGGGCACCGGGTACTGGCTCTCGAACAGGTCAATGGTGGTATCGTCCACACCAACGCCCAGAATGGCTTCGCTGATCTTTTTCACGCTCATAGCAGACATCCTCTCTATCCATATTGCTGTGCCGGAAAAGCGGCAGTATAATACTAATAACGGTTCCTAGTATAGCACATTGTTAAAGATTATTCAAGCTCCTCCGGCAGTCTTGCTGCCACCGGCCGGCCGGGCTCGTTGTCCAGCTCCAGCAGGGCTGCCGCGCTGGCATCATCCAGGCTCTGGACACTGCGGAGCTTGCGGCTGATGGCCCGGCTGCGGACACCAATGAGGTTGTCCAGCTCTTCATCGGTCTGGCGCAGGCGCTGCTGCATCTTGGAGAGCCCCTGCCCGAACTTGTCAAACTCCGTCTTAACGGCACCCAGCAGCTGCCAGACCTCGCCGGAGCGCTTCTGGATGGCAAGGGTCTTGAAGCCCATCTGCAGGCTGTTGAGCAGAGCCGCCATGGTGCTGGGGCCTGCAATGTTCACCTGATAATCCCGCTGCAGCACCTCCAGCAGACCGGCGTTCACCACCTCGGCGTACAATCCTTCAAAAGGCAGGAAGAGGATGCCAAAGGTCGTGGTGTAGGGCGGTTCCACATACTTTTCCCGGATATCCTTTGCCTCGCTCCGCAGCACCAGTTCCAGCGCATGGCGGGCATTCTCCACCGCCTGCGCATCGCCGGAGGCCTGGGCATCCTGCAAGTGTGCGTAGGTATCGCCGGGGAATTTGGAGTCGATGGGCAGCCAGACCGTGCCGTCGTCCGCACCCGGCATCTTGATGGCATATTCCACCCGCTGGGTGCTGCCCGGGATGGTGGCTACATTGGTCTCGTACTGCTCCGGGGCCAGGATCTCTTCCAGAATGGCCCCCAGCTGTATCTCACCCAGAATGCCGCGGGTCTTAACGCCCGAGAGCACCTGCTTCAGCCCGCCCACATCGGCGGCAAGGTTCTGCATCTCGCCCAGCCCCTTGTACACCTGTTCCAGCTGGTCGTTCACAGCCTTGAAGCTCTCGGTCACCCGCTTCTGCAGGGCATCCTGCAGTTGCTCATCCACGGTGTGGCGGATCTCATCCAGCTTTTTGGCGTTCTCGGCCTGCAGGGCGGTCATGTTTTCCGCAAGGGTCCTGCGCAGCTCTTCCAGCTTCTGGGTGTTGGCGGCCTCCAGACTCTGGAGCCGCTGGGTCAGGATCTGCTGCTGGCCGCTCTGGCCCTGTGCCAGCGTGGTGCTCATGCTCTGCACTGAGGTCTGCAGCGTCTCACTGACGCTGCGGATGGCGGTGTAATTCTGCTCCGCCATTGCCGCCTGTCTGGCCGCAAAGTCTTTTGCCTGTGCATCGAGCTGCTGCTGCATCCAGCGCTTGAGCTCCTCGTAGTCTCCCCCGTTCCGGGGCTTGTTCAGTTTCCAGAGCACCACTGCCAGCAGCAGGCAGATGGTGACCAGCAGCAGGGTGTACAATCCAGCTAAAAATTCCATTGATTATAAGTCCTCGAAATCGACCAATTCTTTCCGGGTATCCAGCGCATCGCCATAAAGGCCCACGCCGTCCACCTCGCACTCGCCCGACTGGTTATCATAGGGGTCGGAGCGGAACCCGTACATCGGTGGGTCAAAGGGTGCCTCAAAGGCGCGGTTTGCCACCATGCGCCCGGTGTCCAGGCTGCCGAAGTAGTGGCGGCGCAGCTCTTCCTCGCCCTGCCGTGCCATGGAGGCACCAAACGAGCAGTCGGCATACATCCAGCCCTTGGGGGCAATGTAGAACATGGCCCAGTCGTGGCAGCCCACGCCGGTGGGCGACACCGACAGGCCGCTCTGCCAGCGGGCCGGAATGCCCACCAGACGGCAGAGGGTGATGAAGGTCAGGGCCATAATGCCGCAGTCACCGCGCCGGTTCCGTGCGCAGCGGTCGGGCAGGCAGTCCTGCACAAAGTAGGCGGGCTGATAGTGATACCGCACGTTCAGGGTAACGTAATCATAGATGCGCTTTGCCTTTTCCGCCGGGTCGGTGATCCCTTCGGTCAGCTGCGCGGCCAGCGCCCGCAGGTAGGGCGTGAACACGATATGCGGGGCCTGCTCCTCGGTATCAAAGGTCGGCTGTTCCGGTGCAGGCACAAAGTCCAGCGGGTCAGCATAGACTGCCGTTGTCTTGTAACGATACTGCACCCCGAAGCGGCGGTTTTCGGTCAGGTCGGCCTCCCAGCAGACCGTGCGCTGGGGGGCGTTTGCATCGGCGATGCGGCCCGGCTGCTCGGTAAAGCTCTGCAGCTCGATCTCGCTCTGGGCCAAGCATTCCGCCGGGATGGGCAGCCAGGCGCGGACGTGCACGCTCTCCCGGCCCTCTGCCTTTGCCTTGGCCAGAGCAGCAGCAAAGGCCTCATCCGACATCCCCACGCTGGTCTTCAGCGTGATGCGGGCACTGGCCTGCCCTTCCCGCTCCATCTGGTCATGGATGCGGCGGCGGCGCTCCCGTGCCAGCGCGGCCGGGGCAGGCGGGTCGAGCTGACGGGCAGCAAGGTCGGCGCGGGTGGCGATCAGCGTCTCGGCAAAGCGGTCAAGGTAGTGCTTCTCCCCTTCCACAAACCGCCAGTCCACCCGGCCCTCATGCACCAGCTGGCGGAACTCCTCCACCGTGAAATCCCGCACAAGGCCCTGCATCCGGGCCACGGCCTGTGCCTCGTTCCAGCAGTATTCCTGCGGCAGGCGGCACATGATCTCCTTCTGCACCAGCAGGGCATCCCGCAGCGCGTCCACGCCGTGGGGCACAGGGTTGGCGGGCTGCTCGTACTCCGGCATTTCCAACCCCTGACTGCGGGGGCTGTTCTGGGTCTCCGTCCAGTCCTCGGCCAGATATTCATCGATCCGTGCCATTGCTTCTTTGTAATAGCCCGCGGCCTTCAGCCGCTCCACATCATCGGGCAGACCGACGTTCAGATGCACAAATGCTTCGTTCAGATTTTTCATCCTGTTTCATCCTTTCTCTCAGGCGCACTGCTCTTCCCAGAAAGCAGTGGCTTCCACCAGCCAGTTCTCGGCATCTGTTCCTGTGCCGATGCCGCAGACGTGAGGTGCATTGTTGAACACCCGGTAAACATGCTTGACGTGATTGGCCTGCAGGGCAGCTTCCAGCTGCGGTCCCTGCCGCCAGTAGGCCAGCTCCTTCAGCAGCGTGTCGTTCACACCGTGCCAGTGGTAGGTGGCGGGGTAGTCCGGCGTGATCTCATCCGAAAGGTTCCGGGTATAGTATTTGGGGCCGTACGCGCCGATATCCTGAATGACATGGTAGATGGGCTTGATGTAGGTCATATCGTTGATGGGGTAGCCCAGCAGCAGGGCAGCGGGCTTGGGCACATTGTAATGCTTATACCCCACCGATTCCGTGCCGAACAGACCCGTCAGGTGGCCGCCCATGGAATATCCCACGATGGCGTACTGCTCCGGCTGGATGCCAAACTCCGCAGCGTGTTCCTCAATGTACTGCATGGCCCGGCCGATGTCTTCCAGCGGAGCATCATCGGAGGCATCCGTCCAGACGCGATACCGCAGAATAAAGGCGGCATAGCCCAGCTCATGCAGCTGCCAGGCCGTGCAGGCCCCCTCCTCCAGCTCGGCGCTCTCATTGGCACCGCTGCCGGCCAGGATCAGCGCAAACTTGGCATTTTCGGCCTTGGCCGGGAAATAGAACAGGCCGGTGTTGTTTTTGGTGCGGTCCGCCGCCTTTTCCGCATCCGTGTAGAACGAGTGGGTGACCTGCACGCCATTGTTGTAGTTCTCAATGACCAGATTCAGCCCCTTGGCACAGCCTTCGGCCACATACTCGTTGGTGTAGCCTTCCACAGTGGTCATCTCCCACAGAGCCTGACCCGGCGGGCAGTCCTTATCCTGCGAGTAGGTGTAGAAGCCGGAGTTCTTGATGCCCGGGTTGTTGCGCACTTCCTTCATGGTGGTCTGGGCCGTGATGTTGGGCTCTCCCTTTTCCATTACGGCACCGGCGGGCAGGGCCAGCAGTGCCAGCAGACACAGCACCATCGCGGCGATTCGTTTTGCCTGTTTCATGTTCCGTTCCTTTCTCCCGGCACCGCCCTGATTGCATTTTCCCATACAGAGGACTATAATATGAGACTGCACAGGCGACACCGGTTGGTTTTTGTTCTATTGTATCACACCCGCCGGTATTGTCAAAACAAATCTGTCCGCAAAATCCATGCGTTGTGATCTCCACGCTTCCGAGGGGCCGGGTATTCAGATTCCGGACACTCTGCCCGGCCTGAGGTGAACAGGTTTCCATTGTGATTTGCGGCAGATTCTGCTATACTGAAAAAAGATATTGCACACGCAATGAGGGGAAACCGGAGCATTGCGGCTCCGGTCAGGATAGGAATATGAGTGAGATCACAGTCCGGCCCATGATGCCGGAGGATTGGACTGCTGTGTCCAAAATATATCTGGAGGGCATTGCCACCGAGCACGCCACCTTCCAGACCAACTGCCCGCCCTACACCGCCTGGGACGCATCCCATACCCGGGAATGCCGCCTGGTGGTGCTGGATGATGGGGTCGTGGCCGGCTGGGCAGCCCTGCATCGGGTAGACCCCCGCTGGTGCTACCGCGGCGTGGCCGAGGTGAGCATCTATGTCGGGGAAAAATTCCGGGGCAAGGGGCTGGGTTATCACCTGCTCACGGCGCTCTGCCGCGAGGCCGAACAGGCCGGGTACTGGACGCTGCAGTCCACGGTGCTGCAGGACAACGCCCCCTCCCGGGGCCTGCACCTGAAATGCGGCTTCCGCGTGGTGGGCCGCCGGGAGCGCATTGCCCGGGACTGCCACGGCCGCTGGCTGGACACCTACCTGATGGAGCGGCGATGTGCAGCGGACGAACCGGCGGGCTATAAAAAGCTGTAAGGCGCTTTTTGCGGGAAAGATTTACAGTTTCTTCAAAAAGTAACCTTGAAAATCCACAAAAATATGATATACTAACGTAACGATACCAAAGCGATAGAAAGGAGGCGCGCGGAATGGCACCGACCAAAGAGCGTCCGGCAACCAAGACGATTGCCACAAACCGGGAAGCGCGCCACGAGTATTTCGTTCTGGAAGCGCTGGAGACCGGCGTTGAGCTGAAAGGCACTGAGGTCAAGAGCCTGCGTGCCGGCGGCGTGAACCTGAAAGACAGCTGGGTCGATATTGAGGACGGCGAGCTGCTGGTCAAGGGAATGCACATCACCCCCTACGACCACGGCAACATCTTCAATCAGGACCCCATGCGGGTGCGGCGGCTGCTGGCCCACAAGAACGAGATCCGGCGGCTGCACCAGCAGTGCAAGCTGCAGGGCTACACTCTTGTGCCGCTTTCGCTCTACTTCAAGCATGGCCGCGTCAAAATGGAGCTGGGCCTGTGCAAGGGCAAAAAGCTCTACGACAAGCGCGCAGATGCCGCCAAGCGCGATGCCAAGCGCTCCATCGACCGGGCCGTTAAATCCAACGGCGTTTACTATTGATTTCAGGCAGCATTCCTGCCCGGAAACTTCAAAGCTTACCCACACCGCAAGGTGTGTTTTATGGGGGCGTAAAGGTTTCGACGGGGGGAGCGAGGCCTGGGCAGCGGGTAGCAGTGGGGGACCTGCTCTAAACTCCTCCAAAAAATTAACTGACAACAATAATTATCAGTTGCTCGCAGCCTGAGTGCTGCGCGTTCCGCCCACTCTTGTGTCGTGTGGGGCCGGGGCGTCCTTTAGACACAGCACCTGAACGGACCTAAGCTTTGCGGACCGGCAGGAACTCATGAAGCTACCAATGCGTTAGCCTGGCGACCGGCGTGACGCGGAGGGAATGTTGTTGATCGCCTGCACCCGGAGACACCTACGCTGAACTCTTTTCGGACATGGGTTCGACTCCCATCGCCTCCACCACACAAGAAAAATCCGAACCTCTTCCCATCGGGAAAAGGTTCGGATTTTTTCGTTTGCCGTATTTCTTACCGCGTCATTTTCATTTCCAGTCTCAGCAGCGCGGCTTTTTTATTGATGCCGCCTGCATATCCGGTCAGGCTGCCGTTTGTTCCGACAACGCGGTGGCAGGGAATGATGATAGAGATCACATTGTGTCCGACAGCCCCGCCCACAGCCTGCGCAGACATCCGGGAAAGGCCGCGCTCTGCGGCAAGCTGCCTTGCCAGTGCACCATAGGTCGTGGTCTGGCCGCAGGGGATACGGCGCAGCAGCGCCCACACCTCCTGCTGAAAGGCAGAGCCAGCGGGATGGAGCGGCGGGGTAAAGTCCGGCTCCTGCCCGCCGAAATAAACATCCAGCCAGCGTCTGGCCTCGGAGAGCACAGCGGTCTCCTGCTCCTGATGCACCGTATCCAGGGTGCGGGCAAAGTACTTCTGCCCCTCGAACCAGAGGCCGGTCAGGCCGATGTCGTCAGCGGCCAGCAGGATGCCGCCCAGAGGGGACTCATAGTGCTGTGTATAGATCACCGTTTACCGGATCTCAATGCCCAGCTTGAACTTCAGGTTGCCCAGCACCTTCTTGACGGTGCGCTCGACCTGATCAGCGGAGATCTCCGCGCTGGGGTCAGACAGGGTCAGGGAGAAGGCCATGCTCTTCTTGCCCTCGCCCAGGTTTGCGCCACGGTAGATATCGAACAGCTTGACCTCGGTGATGAGGGAGCTTGCCTTCTTGATGGTGTCCTCGATCTCGCCGCAGGTGATCTTTTCCTCGCAGACAAGGGCCAGGTCACGCTTGACGGCAGCGTAGGGGCTCAGCGGCTTATAGCGCAGCTCACCGTCCACACAGGACATCAGAGCCTCATAGTCCAGCTCACCCAGATAGATGTTCTGGCTGTCCTTCTGGTCCTTTGCGATCTCCAGCTCGCCGTTGATCTCATTGGAGAGCTTACCGAACACGCCCAGACGCTTGCCGTTGCAGTAGACAGCGGCGCTGATGCCGGGGTGGAGCCACGGGGTGGTCTCGCGCTCATAGGTGAAGGTCAGGTCAAAGCCTGCGGCCAGCGCCTCCATTGCACCCTTGACGGTGAAGAAGTCCTCCTCGGGGCCAAAGGCACCAATGCAGAGGGTCTGACGCTCATGGGGATGCTCGCTGATGGGCAGCTCCTTGGCCAGATAGACGGGAGCCATCTCGAACAGGCGGCCCTCGGCATTGCCCTTCTTGAGGTTGTCCACGATGACATTCAGCATGGACGGGGTCAGCAGGGTGCGCATGATGGACAGGTTCTCGCTGATGGGGTTCAGGATGCGGATGGCCTTGCGGGCGGCATCCTCAGCGGGGATGTGCAGCATATCCAGCTCCGCGTTGGAGTAGAAGGCCAGGGTGGAGGCCTCATAGAAGCCCTGTGCAGCCAGCAGGCGCTTGGTCTTGAGCTGCTGCTTCTGCGCATAGTTCAGGCCGCCGTTGGTAACAGAGGCGGTGTTCAGGAAGGTGGGGTTGATGTGGTCATAGCCGTACTCACGGATGACCTCCTCCGCCAGATCGGGGAAGCTCTCCACATCCTCACGGTAGAGAGGAGCAGACACATCCCAGCTGCCATCGGCCTGCACATCCACCGTAAACTCCAGGCGCTGCAGGATATCGATCATGGTCTGCTCGGGCACAGTGATGCCCAGCACACCGCAGATCTTGGCAGGGGTGGTCACGATGTGCTTGCGCTCCAGCGGGCGGCCATCGGTCAGGTCATACTCGAGGGTGGTGATATCGCCGCAGTCCAGCTCCTGGATCAGGTGCAGGGCACGGGCCAGGCCCAGCTCGGGAGAGTTGCGGTCCACACCCTTTTCATAGCGGGCAGAGGAATCACTGTTCTGGCCCAGGGCACGGCTGGTCTTGCGGACGCAGTCACGGGCGAAGGTGGCGCACTCGAACAGCAGGCTGGTGGTGTTCTCATCCATGCCGGAGTTGGCACCGCCCATGATGCCGGCCAGAGCCACAGGCTTCTCGGCATCGCAGATGACCAGATTGTTGGGGTTCAGGGTGAACTCCTTTTCATCGAGGGTCACGATTTTCTCGCCCTCGTGGGCACGGCGCACATCAATGGTGCGGCCGGCGACCTTGTTCAGGTCAAAGGCGTGCATGGGCTGGCCCATTTCCAGCAGGGTGTGGTTGGTGATATCCACCACATTGCTGATGGAGCGCAGGCCGCACAGGGCCAGATGGCGCTTCATCCAGCGGGGAGATTCGCCCATGCGGATGTTGCGGACGTAATGCGCCATATAGCGGGGGCACAGGTCAGGGGCCTCCACCTGGACGGTGATGGGAGCATCCGGCTCGCAGACAGCCTTGTAATCCATGGCGGGCATGTGCAGGGGCTTGCCCAGAATGGCAGCGACCTCGCGGGCAATGCCCAGCACGGACTGGCAGTCCGGGCGGTTTGCGGTGATGGAGATATCGAAGATATAGTCATCCAGACCGACAACGGGTGCGATGTCGGTGCCGGGAACGGAATCCTCGGGCAGGATGAGCAGACCATAGACCTCAGAGCCCGGGAACAGGTCGTCGTTCAGGCCCAGCTCCTCGCCGGAGCAGAGCATACCGTTGGACTCCACGCCCTGCATCTTGCGGGCCTTGATCTTGATGCCGCCGGGCAGGGTGGAGCCATCCAGAGCGGCGGGCACGCAGTCACCCAGCTTCATATTGGCGGCACCGGTGCTAATGCGGATGTCGTGGCCGTAATCACCGCAGTCCACCACACACTTGGTCAGGTGGGTGCCTTCCTGCTTTTCCATCTCCACGATCTTGCCAACGACCACCTTGCTGATGCCTGCATCCAGCGGGATCAGCTCTTCCACCTCAAAGCCGCAGGAGAACAGCTTCTCCTCCAGCTCCTGAGCGGTAACGTCGATATCAACGAATTCTTTTAACCAACTGAAAGGTACTTTCATTGTCTGTTCTCTCCCCTCTTATTCATGGAACTGCTTGAGGAACTGCAGGTTGTTCTCGAACATCAGGCCGATGTTGTTGATGCCGTACTTCAGCATGGCGATGCGCTCGATGCCAATGCCGAAGGCGAAGCCGGAATACTCATCCGGGTCAATGTTGCAGTTCTCCAGCACCTTGCGGTTGACAACACCGCCGCCCAGAACTTCGATCCAGCCGGTGTGCTTGCACAAGGGGCAGCCCTTGCCGCCGCACTCAAAGCAGCTGACATCGACCTCCACACTGGGCTCGGTGAAGGGGAAGTAGGAGGGACGCAGGCGGGTGCGGGTGTCCTTGCCGAACAGCTTCTGCACAAAGGTGTTCAGCGCGCCCTGCAGGTCGCCCAGGGTGATGCCCTTATCCACGACCAGACCCTCCATCTGGTGGAACATGGGGCTGTGGGTGGCATCGGAATCGGAACGGAACACACGTCCGGGGATCAGCACCTTGATGGGCGGCTTCTGGCTGTCCATGGTGCGGATCTGGCCGCCGGAGGTCTGGGTGCGGAGCAGGAACTCGTCGGACAGGTAGAAGGTATCCTGCATGTCGCGGGCAGGGTGATCCTTGGGCACGTTCAGGCGGGTGAAGTTGTGGTCGTCATCCTCGATCTCAGGTGCGTCGGCCACGGCAAAACCCATGCCGGAGAACACGTCGATAATCTGGTTGGTGACCAGCGTCAGGGGGTGCAGACCACCCACCGTGCGGGTCTTGGCGGGCAGGGTGATGTCCACGGTCTCAGCGGCGTTGCGGGCGGCCAGCTCGGCCTCCTTCACCTTGGCAGCGGCGGCATCGTAGTCTGCCTGCACCTTCTGCTTGAGCTCGTTGATGATCTTGCCCATGGCGGGGCGCTCTTCGGGCGCGACAGAGCGCAGATTCTTCATCAGCGCGGGGATCTTGCCGTTTTTGCTCAGATATTCCTGCCAGAACGAGGCCAGCGTCTCCTTGGAAGAGACCTGACCGAGGCTCTCTGCGGCCTGTTTGGCCAGCTCGTCGATCATTGCTTGCATGGAAATTCTCTCCTTCTCAGTTCGTGTTTTCAAAGCGGGGCAGCAAAAAAGGCTCCGTCCCCCTGCCGGGCCATTTCTGGCCGGACAAAAGGGACGAAGCCTTTGCAAATCCAATGCTCCGCGGTACCACCCGGTTTCCGCCCTGCACAAAGAAGGGCGGCTCTCAAACGCCGTAACGGGGCGCGCCGTCCTGCCCTAATAGAAGCCGTTCGGGCAGGCCGCTCAGGAGCGAACTTCGGCACACACCCACGCGGAAGCCCTTTCAGCCGGTGAAGCTTCTCTCTTTGCTGTGGAACTGCGTGCGTACTCTCTCCGTCGCTGCGTTTTCAAGATATTCAGGTTTCATAACCGGATATCATCTTACCACACTTTGGGCCTGTTTGCAAGCCAGGGCGGCACTTTTTCCCTGAATTTTACGGTTTTGCTTGTGTTTTGGCCGAAAGTATGGTATTGTAAGCGTATCGTTTTACTGAAAGGAGGGTACACCCAGATGGGTTGGAATGGCTGCATCTTTTTCAAAAAAGGTCAGATTTAATACTTTCCGGCTCGAAGTGTACCCTTTTATTGGAAACAAAACCTCTCAGTCTGCGCTTTGGCGCAGCCAGCTCCCCTCATAGGGGAGCTAAATCGAGGAAACCTTTCAGCAAGACGTGGAGCATGATTTTCAGCGCCGCGCAGCTTTGCTGTGGGGCGCTTTTGTTTTGCCTGAACCCCTCAGACTCGCTTCGCTCGTCAGCTCCCCTAGTAGGGGAGCCTCTGGCGAAACCGGAAATTCTGCACGGATTGCCAAGGCCTCCACTATTAGGGGAGGTGGCAATGCGTCAGCATTGACGGAGGGGTTTGGTCACAGCAAACTTTCGTTAGCAAGGGTACACTTTCTATTTTGAAATTTCACAACGACAAATAGAAAGGGTGTTCCCCATGAACCATAAACGTAAGCTCAATTTGAAAAAGCAGCTTGCCTGCATTTACACTGCCGATTTCTTCTCCGGCCTGCGCATCACGGATGCGGTATGGGTGGCCCTGCTGGCGGCCCGGGGCTTCTCCCTGTGGGAGATCGGCCTGACCGAAAGCGTGTTCCATGTTGTCAGCCTGCTGTGTGAAGTGCCCAGCGGCATGGCGGCAGACCTGCTGGGCCGGAAAAAGACCCTCGTGTCCGGCGGCGTGTGCATGGTCCTGCAAAGCCTGCTGATGGCCTTTGCGTCAGACCTGTTCACCATCTGCTTTGCCATGGGGCTGAACGCGCTGGCCATGACCATGTTCTCCGGCACCTCCACGGCGCTGCTCTACGACAGCCTGAAGCAGGAGGGCTGCGAAGAGGAATACATTCAGGTCTCTGCCAACGGCTCTCAGATCTCCATGCTGGCCAACGCCATAGGCTCCATGGCCAGCATCCTGAACCAGTTTCTCGGCTACGCGGGCTTTTATCTGCTGAACGCCGCCTTTGAGGGTGCTTCCGCCCTTGCCAATATGCTGCTTGCGGAGCCCATCGTCACTGAGTCGCAGGCCAGCCGGGAAAAGCACGCGCTGCGCGCTCTGCCCGAACAGTTCCGCCAGCTGGTGCGGGACAGCCTGCATGTCCTGCGCACCTGCCCAATGGCGGTGAAGCTTATCGCATCCAGCGCCCTCATCAGCGTGCCCAGCTACCTGACCAAAATGTTTTTGCAGCAGCGGCTCGTTGAGCTGGGCTGGCCCACGGAGCTGCTCTTCCTTCCCCTGCTGCTGGGCGGTCTGGCCTGCGTGGCGGGTACCGAGATCGGCCGCAGGGTGAGATGCCGCTCCATGCGGCGGCTCTACACAGCCTGTGCCCTGCTCTGCGGTGTGGGCACTCTACTGGTGGGTGCTGCGCCCGCCTGGGGCGGCATCCTGGGCATGATGCTGGTGCAGGGTGTGCTGGAGGTCTATCTGCTCCACGAGAGCCAGAAGCTGAACGATGCCATTCCCAGTGACCAGCGGGCCACCCTCATCAGCGTGGACGGCATGGCCTACAGCCTGCTGATGATCCCTGCAAGTCCTCTGGTGGGTGCTGTCGGCGATGCCTTCGGGCAGGCCGGTGCGGGCCTTGCCCTGCTGGGCGGGGTCATCGTGCTGAGCGGCGCGGCGCTCTTGGGGAAAAAGCCGCAGGAATCCTGATACAGCAAAAAGCGGATGCGTTCCGGTGGGAGCGCATCCGCTTTGTTATTTTGCTCAGAACCGCCGCCAGGTGTCCGGCATAAAGAACACCAGCATGGGGAAGATCTCCAGACGGCCCGCCAGCATGTCAAAGATCATAACCAGCTTGGCGGGATTGGAGTAGCTGCCAAAGTTCATCATGGGGCCCACCTGGGCAAGGCCCGGGCCGATGTTGTTCAACGTGGCGGCAATGGCGGTGAAGTTGGTCACCATGTCAAAGCCATCCAGACTGATGAGGAAGAAGGATGCCGCAAAGATGAAGATGTAGGCCGCCACATAGACATTGGTGGCGCGGATGGTCTCATGGTTGACCACCTTGCCGTCCATCCGGACGGGGGCCACCACCTGCGGGTGAAGGGCCTGCTTGAGTTCCTTGCCCACAGTCTTGCCCATCAGCAGGAGGCGGCTGACCTTCATGCCGCCGCCGGTGCTGCCTGCGCAGGCACCCACAAACATCAGCATGACAAGGATCTCCTTGGAGAGGGTGGGCCACAGGTCAAAATCACAGCTGGAAAATCCTGTGGTGGTAATGATGGAGCCCACCTGGAAGGCGGCGTGGCGCAGGGCCTCGCCCAAGCCGTTGTACATGCTGTAAATGTTGGCCGTGATGATGACCACAGCCACACCGATGATCACAAAGTAGGCGCGCACCTCCTCGCTGGCGGCAGCGCGGCGGAAGCGGCGCATCAGCAGCAGGAAATAGGCGTTGAAGTTCACGCCAAACAGGATCATAAAGATGGTCACGACCCACTGGACATAGGGCGACATGCTGGCAAAGCTGTCATTGCGGAAGCCGAAGCCGCCGGTGCCCGCTGTACCAAAGGAGGTCAGCAGAGCTTCAAACACCGGCATCCCGCCGAACAACAGGAACACAAACTCGATGACAGTCAGGCCAAAATAAATGCCATAGAGGATCTTTGCCGTGGACTGCACCTTGGGCACCAGCTTATCCACCTGGGGGCCGGGGCTTTCGGCTTTCATCAGGTTGACATGGGAACCGCCGGTCAGGGGCAGCAGGGAGAGCAGGAACACCAGAACGCCCATGCCGCCGATCCAGTGGGTGAAGCTGCGCCAGAACAGGATGCCCCTGGGCAGGTCCTCCACAGCGGGCAGGATGCTGGCACCGGTGGTGGTGAAGCCGGAAACGGTCTCAAACATGGCATCCACCGGGTTGGGGATGCTGCCCGTGAGCACAAAGGGCACCGCGCCCACCACACTGATGAGCAGCCAGCAGAGCGCCGTGGTGGCAAAGCCCTCCCGCATATAGAAGATCTGGCTCTTGGGCTTGATGCGGTGGAGCAGAGCGCCCGCCACCGCAGAAAGTGCTGCCGTGAGCAGGAACACGCCCAGCACCATCCATTCACCGTAGATCAGGCTGGCCATGGCAGGCAGCAGAAGCAGCGCGGCTTCGCAATAGAGGATGTAGCTCAGCAGCCGCAGAACGATCGCATAATTCATGCCGCGCCTCCGTTAATCTTCCACGATGTCCCGCAGGTCATGCAGGCCGTGCTCCAGCGTGACCACGATGACGTTGTCGCCCACCTGGATCTCATCGCCGCCGCGCGGGATCTTGATCTCGTTGCCGCGGGTGATGCAGCAGAGCAGCAGGTTCTTTTTCAGGTGGAGCTGGCTCAGAGGCACACCGGTGGCGCGGCTCTTCTCATGGACTGTGAATTCCAGCGCCTCCACGCGGTCGTCCAGAATGCGGTACAGGGTCTTGATGTTGCTGCCTGCCTCGTTCTGCAAAGCGCGCACATACTGCACGATGTAATCGCAGGTCATGTACTTGGGGTAGACGATGCTGCCCAGATCAAGCCCGGCCAGGATATCGTCAAATTCCAGGCGGTTGATCTTGGTGACCAGCTTGCCGTTGGAATGCTTCTTGGCAAACAGGGTCAGCAGGACATTTTCCTCATCGATGTTGGTCAGGGCCACAAAGGCCTCGGTGGAGGTCAGGCCCTCGGAGAGCAGGAACTCGCGGTTGGAGCCGTCCTCACACAGGATCTGTGCCTCGGGCAGGGCCTGGGCCAGCACATCGCAGCGGGCGAGGTCCCGCTCCACGATCCGCACCCGGACATGGTTTTCCAGCAGCTCCTGGCTCAGGTAGAAGGCAATGGCACCGCCGCCCACGATGAGGGCATTGCGCACCGGGCGCACGGCCAGATGGATACGCTGGAAGAACTCGTGGGCCTTTTCCTGCGTTGCAAGAAAAGTGACCTGATCGCCGGTCTGGAGCACAAAGTTACCGTTGGGGATGATGACCCCGCCGTTGCGCTCCACGGCGCAGACCAGGATATCGCTCTTGAGCCGGGTGGGGATCTCCCGGATGGCCACGCCGTCCAGTGCCTGTGCCTCGGTCAGGGTGAACTTGATCAGCCGCACCCGGCCTTCCGCAAAGGTATCGATCTTGCTGGCACCGGGGAAGCGCAGCAGGTGGGAGATTTCCCGCGCCGCCGCCATCTCCGGGTTGATGATGGCCGAAATGCCGATCTGCTTTTTGATGAAGTCCAGCTCATGGCTGTAGGAGGGGTTGCGCACACGGGCAATGGCGTGGCAGTGGCCCGCCTTTTTGGCAAACATGCAGCAGAGCAGGTTCAGCTCGTCCGAGCCGGTGACTGCAATGAACACGTCCGCCTCCTCGATCCCCGCCTCGGACAGCGTTGTGATGGAGGAGCCGTTGCCGGTAATGCCCATCACGTCATAGGATTCGCTGATATGCTCCACACGGGCCTTGTTGGTATCGATGACCGTGACATTGTGGTCTTCCTCGCTGAGCTGTCGTGCCAGCGCTGTGCCGACCTTGCCGCAGCCCACCAGAATGATCTTCATAGAAAATGTCCTTTCCGTCCCTCCCTCCTTGCGGGAAGGATGCTTTCTCAGTAGCGCTCCACGCCGTCCTTGGTGACAAGGGCGTAGACCAGCGGGGCCTCCTCGGGCTTTTCCGCACCATAGACCAGACCGCTGCGGTACTCCGCAGCAGCGGCTTCAAACTTATCTGCCGCACCGTAGAAGGTGGCCAGGCTTTCGCCCTTGTGCACATAGTCGCCGCGCTTTTTGTGCAGGGTGATGCCAGCCGCAAAGTCCAACGGGTCTCCCTTCTTCTGGCGGCCAGCGCCCAGCAGCACACTGGCAGAGCCGATCTTCTCGGCATCGTTGGCCACAATGTAGCCATCCTGCTCGGCCAGCAGCTCAAAGCTGGCTGCGGGTTGCTCAAACAGGCTGTAATCGTCCAGCACACGGGTGTCGCCGCCCTGGGCCGCAAACATCTCCTTGCACTTGGCAAAAGCAGAGCCGTCCGCGATCACAGCCTGTGCCATGGCGCGGCACTCCGCCGGGGTACCCTTGCCTGCCAGCACCAGCATATTGGCGGCCAGCTGCAGGCAGACCTCGGTCAGGTCGGCAGGGCCCTTGCCCTTGAGCACGTCCATGCTCTCCATGACCTCAAGGCTGTTGCCGATGTTGCGGCCCAGCGGGGTGTCCATATCGGTGATCATGGCGGCCACCCGGCGGCCATGGTGGGTGCCGATGGCGACCATCAGCTCAGCCAGCTCAATGCTCTGGTCCACGGTCTTCATAAAGGCACCGGTGCCGGTGGTCACATCCAGCAGGATGGCATCGGAGCCGGAGGCCAGCTTCTTGGACATGATGGAAGAGGCGATCAGCGGGATGCAGCTGACCGTGGCGGTCACATCCCGCAGGGCGTACATCTTCTTATCTGCCACGGCAATGCCCTCGCTCTGGCCAATGACCGACAGCCCGATCTTGTTCACCTGGGCAAAGAACTCCTCCTGCGAAAGGGCAGTTCTGGTGCCGGGCACGCTCTCCATTTTATCAATGGTGCCGCCGGTATGGCCCAGGCCGCGGCCGCTCATCTTGGCAATCTTTACACCGCAGGCCGCCACCACAGGGGCGATCACAAGGGTGGTCTTATCGCCCACGCCGCCGGTGGAGTGCTTATCCACCTTGATGCCGGGGATGGGGGAAAGATCGACCATCACGCCGCTGTGGGCCATCACGTCCGTCAGCTCGGCTGTTTCTTCGTTGGTCATGCCGCGCAGGTAGACCGCCATCATCCAGGCAGCCATCTGGTAATCGGCCACTTCCCCACTGACAAAGCCGTTGACAATGGTCTCCAACTCTTCCCGGGTGTGGGTACCGCCATCGCGCTTTTTCGCGATCAAATCATAAATACGCATCGCAATTCTCCTGTCTGACAGTATGACTTTCAATAAATTCCATTATAACAGACTTTTTGACAAAGGCAATCCACATTCCGTCTCCTTTGTCGGGTTTTGAACACCAAGGGCGCAGCTGCCCGGAAAAGCAGCTGCGCCCTTGGAACAAACCTCGCTCAGCGGGAACCCTTGTCGTAAGGGATGCCCTCAGCCTTGGGGGCCATGCTGTTTTTGGAGGTAAAGGCCAGAATGATCATGGATGCGATGAACGGCATCATGTTATAGATGTTGCTGGACCAGTGGAGCTGCGCCAGGAAGGTGGAGTCCGCAATGTTTGCCAGGCTCTTGAACACGGCAAAGAACATGGCGGCGGCACAGATGTTGAAAGGCTTCCACTGACCAAAGATCATAACAGCCAGTGCAAGGAAGCCCGCGCCAGCCACGCCGACCTCAAAGTTCCAGGTCTGGACAGGGGGCACGATATATGCCAGACCGCCGATAGCGCCCAGCGCACCGGAAAGCAGCACACCCGCGTAGCGCATCTTGTAGACGTTGATGCCCACAGAATCGGCTGCCTGAGGATGTTCGCCGCAGGCGCGCAGGCGCAGACCGAAGCGGGTCTTGTACAGCACCACATAGCTGATGACGAGCAGCACGATGCCCAACGGCACAAAGATGCTCAGCTCCAGGCCGCCGATGCTGAACAGGAACGGCTTGTTGGAATAGTTCAGCTTGGCGCTGCCGCTGTCGCTGAAATACTTGGCAATGACCACGGCAATGGCGGTGGCCAAAAGGTTCAGGGCCGTGCCGCCGATGGTCTGGTCCGCTTTCAGGTTGATGGAAGCAAAGGCCAGCAGCAGGCTGTACACCATGCCGGCCAGCGCAGCCACCAGGACCGAGATCAGCACCACCAGGAACGGCGACATGTCGGCCGGAAGCATGGTCAGGGTCAGAACACCCGCCACACCGCCGATGACCATGATGCCTTCCAGCGCGATGTTGATGATGCCGGAGTGCTCACTGAACATACCGCCCAGTGCCACCAGCATCAGGACGATGCCATACAGCAGGGTATATTTGATCAAAAGCAGCATCTTACTTGCCCTCCTTCTTCGCGTTGGCCTTTTCCGCCGGGGCAGGCTCTGCGTTCACATTGGTCTTGTCCGCATTCTTGAACAGCAGCTTCTGGATCTTGCCGCGGAACAGCATGGAGAATGCACACAGGTAGATGATGATGCCGCTGATCAGGTCGGCGATCTCCGTGGGATAATACTTGGTGGAAAGGAAGGTGCCGCCCACCGAGATGTGGGAGATGAACAGGGCCGAGAAGATGGTGCCAATGGGGTTGGAGCTTGCCAGCAGGGCAACAGAGATGCCGTTGAAGCCCATGGCGGGCAGGCTGGTGGAGTTCAGGGGGTTCCACTGGCCCACGTTGGACAGATAGAACAGGCCCGCGCCAAAGCCTGCCAGCGCACCGGCAATGGCCATGGAGAGGATGATGTTCTTCTTTTCGTTGATACCGGCGTAGCGGGCAGCACTCTTATTCAGGCCGACCGCCTTCAGCTCATAGCCAAAGGTGGTCTTGTTCAGCACCACCCAGATCAGGATGGCCACCACAGCGGCCAGGAAGATGGCAATGGTGGTGCTGTTGGTCTGGAACAGCTTGTTCAGGCCGAAGTCCGGGATAACGGACTGGGCGAGATCCGCGTTCTTGCCCAGGTTCAGGGTGCGGGTGTTGCGCACATCGTACATGGGGCCGGTGCCGTTCTGGTAGACCAGCTCATTGACGAGGTACAGGCCGATCCAGTTGAACATGATGGAGGTAATGACCTCGTTGATGTTGAAGTAGGCCTTGAAGAAACCGGGGATGGCACCCCACAGACCGCCCAGAATGGCCGCAGCCAGCAGGCAGACGAACCAGGGCAGCTTGAGCATGATGGCACAGTAGAGGGCACCGTAAGCGCCCAGCGTGTACTGACCGGCGGCACCGATGTTGAACAGGCCGGTCTTGAAGGCAAAGCCCACGGAAAGGCCGGTCATGATCAGGGGCGCGGCGTTGGCCAGCTCCTTACCGACACCATAGGGGGCATCATGGAAGCCGCCCTTGAGGATGCGGACAAAGCCGTCTGCCCATGCGTGGGCCGGGTTGATGGCCAGCAGCACGAGGAAGCCCACAAACAGACCGATCAGGATACACAGCAGGGCAGCCATCACGCTGGTGACAGAACCCTGCAGCCCGTTGTGGGAAAGTTTTTTGTTTTTCATTTCTGCTTACTCCTTTCCCTGCTTGCGGGCACCGGCCATGTACAGGCCCAGCTCCTGGACCGTGGTGGTCTTGGGGTCAAACTCACCCACGATCTCACCCTCGTACATCACAAGGATCCGGTCAGAGAGGTTCATCACCTCGTCCAGCTCCAGACTGACCAGCAGCACAGCCTTGCCCCTGTCGCGCTCATCCACGATCTGCTTGTGGATATATTCAATGGCACCGACATCCAGGCCGCGGGTGGGCTGCACTGCCACCAGCAGCTTGGGGTCTTTGTCGATCTCGCGGGCAATGATTGCCTTCTGCTGGTTGCCACCGGACATGCTGCGCACGATGGTGGCGCTGCCCTGGCCGCTGCGCACGTCATACTGGGCGATCAGCTTATCGGAGTACTCCCGCACCTTTTCACTGCGGATAAAGCCGTTGTGCTGGAACTCGGGCTGCCAGTAGCGTTGGAGCACCATATTGTTTTCCAGGCTGTAATCCAGCACCAGACCATGCTTGTGGCGGTCCTCAGGGATATGGCTCATGCCGTCCTTGGAGCGCTGACGGATGCTCTCGTTGGTGATCTCCTTGCCGTCCAGCAGCACCTTGCCGCTGTTGAACTTTTCCAGACCAGTCAGGCCGTAGACAAACTCGGTCTGGCCGTTGCCCTCGATGCCCGCCAGACAGACGATCTCACCGCCACGCACCTGGAAAGAGACGTTCTTGACGGCATCCTTCTTGTGCTGGGCGTTGTGCATGGTAACGTTCTGCACGTCCAGCACCACCTCGCCGGGGGCGGCGGGCTTTTTGTCCACCTGCAGCTGAACATCGCGGCCGACCATCATGCGGGAAAGCTCTTCCTTGGTGGTGTCCTTGATGTCCACAGTGCCCATATACTTGCCCTTGCGCAGAACCGTGCAGCGGTCTGCCACTGCCATGATCTCGTTGAGCTTGTGGGTGATGAAGAGGATGGATTTGCCTTCCTTCTTGAACCCGCGCATGATCTCCATCAGCTCGTCGATCTCCTGCGGGGTCAGAACAGCGGTGGGCTCATCAAAGATCAGGATCTCGTTGTCGCGGTAGAGCATCTTCAGGATCTCAACACGCTGCTGCATACCAACAGAGATATCGCTGATGAGTGCGTCGGGGTCCACACGCAGGCCGTACTTCTCGCTCAGGGCCATGACCTTCTTGCGGGCCTCAGCCTTCTGCAAAAAGCCCAGCTTATTGGGTTCCACGCCCAGAATGATGTTATCCAGCACGCTGAAGCATTCCACCAGCTTGAAGTGCTGGTGCACCATGCCGATGCCCAGTGCGTTTGCATCGTTGGGGTTGCGGACGGCGACCTCCTTGCCGTTCTTGAGGATCTTACCGGCTTCCGGCTGGTACAAGCCGAACAGCACGCTCATCAGCGTACTTTTGCCAGCGCCGTTTTCGCCCAGCAGGGCATGTACCTCGCCCTTGCGCAGCTGCAGGGTGATATCATCGTTTGCCTTGATTCCAGGGAACTCCTTGGTAATGTGGAGCATCTCGATCACAAAATCCTCTGCCAATCTGCTCACTCTCCTTTCGTGTCAAATCGACACCTATACTATTCTGTGTACCATTATACCGTATTTTTGCGGTTTTGCACACTTCTTTTTGATTTTTTGGCGGGATGTGCTCTTATAAGTATTACTTTTGTGCAAGCTGCACGATTTTTCGCGAGACAAAAACGACCCTCTCCGTCAAAGCCTGGCGGCAATGACGGAGAGGGTCGTTCCCTGCAGCCCTTGCGGACTGTTCAAATTTTACTGGATGTAGGTGACGTTGGTGAACTCGCTGACGGTGGGCTTGGTAGCGTCATCAGAGCTGTTGTCAACAACGATCTCGCCGGAAGCGATCTTCTGCTTCAGCTCCTCGTACTCCTCAACCGTGAAGGTCTCGAAGTTCCAGCTGTCCTCATCGGTGGGCAGGCCGATGTAATCGCCGTCCTCCAGACCAAAGTTGCCGTTGGTTGCTGCGATGGTGCTCCACTCGCCTGCCTCGATGTCGGACAGAGAAGTAGAAACAGCCTCAGACAGGCCCTTCATAGCGGAGGTGATGAACGGGTTGTAAGCATAGGTGCCATCAGCAACGCCGTTTGCGCCGATGTAGTTCTGGTCAACGTCAACGCCGATGACGTAGCCGTTGTTCTTCAGGGCAGCCTCAACAGCGGAGGTGTAGATGCCGCCGCCGCAGGCAAAGACGACCTGAGTGCCGTTGGAGTACCAGCCCTCCATACGGGAGGTGATGTTGGCATCGCCGTAGAACTGGCCACCGTAGAAGTAGTTGATGTCGATGTTCTGGCCCAGTTCCTGAGCAGCAGCATCAGCGCCCTGCACAAAGCCGTAGCCGTAACGGATGACAGCGGGAACAGCCATGCCACCCAGGAAGCCCAGCTTGGTCTTGCCGTCCTTGGCAATGGCGTAACCTGCCAGATAGCCTGCCTGCTCCTCCTTGAAGGTGATGCAGTAGCAGTTGGAGGGGATCTCATCGGTGCCGATATCGCCCTGGGTGACATCGATAGCGACGAACTTGACATCGGGGTACTGCTCAGCAGCCCATGCCAGAGAAGCACCATACAGGTAGCCAACGCAGACAATGACCTCAGCGCCGTCGTTGACAGCCTGACGAATCATGGTCTCACGGTCCTCATCGGAAGCATCAGCCTCGGGGATGTAGTACTGGCAGTCATCGCCCATGTAGCTGGAAACAGCGCTCCAGCAAGCCTGGTTGAAGCTCTCGTCATCGATCGTGCCGGTATCGCAGGTCAGAGCGACCTTTGTGATCTTGCTGGCAGCCTCGGAGCCAGCCTCAGAAGCTGCAGAGGAAGCAGTGGAAGAAGCGGTGCTGGTGGAAGAGGAAGAACCACCGCAGGCGGTCAGAGCAGCGGCAGCAGCTGCAGCGCCAGCCACAGCCAGGAAGTTACGACGAGAAATCATCATAAGAAAACTCTCCTTTTTATACATTAAAAATTGCGCTTTAAAAAGGGAATGCGCACACTTGCACATTTACTGACCCAAGTATAGCCGGGTCATGTGAGGAAAGCAAGACATTTCCGATTACAAAATCTTTACAGATTTTTTGTAAAATTCGCGTAAAAGTCGTACTATTTCGCCAATTTTGGCAAAATATCCGCTTCCTGCCTCACTCTTCCACGGCTTTGTTGCCAGCCACGTTGGAGGGGCCAAAGCCGAAGGGCAGCAGCTCGTCCATGCTGCGCTCGATGAAATCATCGGGGGTCTTTGCCATGATGACATTCAGCTCCGGCCCGCCGAACTCAAACAGCGCCTGACGGCAGACCCCGCAGGGTGAGGTGATCTGCTTGTTCACCTCGCCGCGGCGGGAACCCACCACGGCAATGTCGGTGAATCGGGTCACGCCCTCGCTCACCGCCTTGAACAGGGCCGTACGCTCGGCACAGCTGGTGGGGGTGAAAGCAGCGTTTTCCACATTGCAGCCGGTGAAGATGCGGCCATCCTCGGCCCGCAGGGCAGCACCCACCATAAAGTCGGAGTAAGGCACATAGGCCTGCTCCCGGGCTTCCAGTGCCATCCGGATCAGGGCTTTCTTTTCGTCTAAAGTCAGATTGGTCATAGGGGCCTCCTTTTCATTCTAAAGTATAAACAAACGTTTCTGCATCGCGATACCACGGAAGGGCAATTTCATAGGCTGGGTAATAAGGTACAAGGCAGATATCCTGATTTGGTTGAAAGTCGTTCATCTTTCATCCCCTCTTTTGCACTTCAATTATACGGCGTGTTCTCAAATTCTTCAAGAGATTTCTCGTTGTTCATTTATTATGTAACGAAAGTTCTTGCATTTTTCATTACAGACGCATATAATAGAATCAAGAAGGAGGTGTATTAGAATGGCAAATGCAGTCAATGTGAACTTCCGGATGGATCCAGACCTGAAACGCAGCATGGAAGAGGTTTGCGCCGAGATGGGACTTTCTATGACAACGGCATTCACGATTTTCGCCAAAAAAGTTTCCCGGGAGCACCGCATTCCCTTTGAGGTTTCCGCCGACCCGTTCTACTCGGAAAGCAACATCAATCATCTCCGCCAGATCGTCCACGACATCGATACCGGAAAAGCCAAGCTCACTGAGCACGATTTGATCGAGGTAGATTAAATGAGATTGCTTTGGGCACTATACTGACACCTAAAAAGAGGGCCGTTGCTTTTTGGCAACAGCCCTCTTTCGCTCTCAAAAATAAACTTAGTACTCCGCGCCCAGTGCGACCTTCATCATGTTGGTGAAGCTGGTCTGACGCTGCTCGGCGGTGGTGATCTCCGGGGAGACAAAGCTGTCGGAGATGGTCAGCAGGCAGGCGGCGTTCTTGCCCAGAACCTGAGCGTTGGCGAAGAGGGCAAAGCTCTCCATCTCCACACACAGGCAGCCGCGCTCATCCCGCAGCTTTTCCCAGTAGGTGGGCTTTTCATCGGAGGGCTGGCGATAGAACACATCGGAGGAATGGATGTTGCCCTCGATCAGGGGGATGCCCTGCTTTGCGGCGGAAGCGCGCAGCTTGTCGTTCAGGGTCTGGCTGGGCAGGGTGAGATCCCCCTCAAAACCGCTCTGGACCCGGGCATAATTGCTCTCGCTCACGGCACCGGCGGCCAGCACCACATCAAACAGCTTGGCTTTGTCGGTGTAGCTGCCGGCAGAGCCGATGCGGATGATATTGTCCACATCGTAGAACTTGTACAGCTCGTAGGAGTAGATGCCGATGGAGGGCATTCCCATGCCGCTGCCCATCACACTGATGGGGCGGCCCTCATAGGTGCCGGTAAAGCCCAGCATTCCACGGACACCGGTGACCTGGCGGACATCCTTGAGGAAGGTATCCGCGATGAACTTTGCCCGCAGCGGATCGCCGGGCATCAGGACGGTCTTTGCGAAATCGCCTTTTTCAGCGCTGATGTGGGGTGTTGCCATAATCATTCTCCTTTTTGTTTGTAAAATAAACCTCTCCGGCGCTTCACGCCAGCATACGAGTTGCGGCTCCCAGCGTCCACTTCGTGCAAAGTATTGCACTCGTGTCCTGCTGGCCGCTGCCCCAACAACGCCTCCCTTCATCCGCCACTGGCGGCGGTCGTCGTTGTTGCCTGATAGGGGAGCTAAGTTTATGCTTCCGCTCTCTTGCCTCTCCTATTAGGAAAGGTGGCAATGCGAAGCATTGACGGAGAGGTTCTGTTCTGATTTATCGCTTTCCGGGGAACACGCTCTGCGGTGCGATGTACGAGCCGTTGCGGCGGATCTCGAAGTGGCAGTGGTTGCCGGAAGAGCGGCCCGTGCTGCCCACATAGCCGATGAGCTGACCCTGCCGCACGGTCTGGCCCGCACTGACCGCCAGAGACAGGCAGTGGGCATAGACCGTGGTATAGCCGCCGGAGTGGCTGATGATCACAGAATAACCATAGCCCGTACCGGCACCGGCCTTGTTATAACCCGCCTTGGTCACGGTGCCGCCCGCCGATGCATAGATGGGCGTACCGGCAGAGGCACAGATATCCACGCCCTTATGGCCGCTGCCATACCAACGTGAGCAGTAGCGGTAGCCCGGCACAGGCCAGATGAACTGACCGCTGCCGCCGATGTATGCCGCCGCACCGTACTTCGTGACCTTCTTGGTGCCAACGACCACCTTTTTGTTCACCGGCTCACGGATGGTCTCAGTGGAAAGGATGGTCTGCTCCAGCAGCACGCCATTGGTATCATAGACGTTCTGCATGGTGACGCGGCGCAGGCCGTTCTGGCCCTCCTGCAGGGTCTTGGTGGTACCCTTGGTGTACTCGTTGGACTGGGTGGTCTCGGTGCCGAAGGGGATTTCCTCCTCCCGCGTCTCCACCTTGGTAATGCGGACTTCCAGCAGAGCCTCCTGCTTGGTCACGATCAGCTGGTCGCCCTCCTGGATATTGGAGTTCTCGGTCAGGGGAGCACCCTTGAAATTCGTATTCAGGGCACACAGCTCCCGGAAGGTCAGGTCGTTCTTCTGGGCAATGTCCCACAGGGTATCGCCCGCCATGACCGTGTAGATCTTCTCCTGCTGCTGCACGCCGGTCAGCATATTCTCGATGGAATTGTCATCCTCAAAGCTGTCGTTGAAGTAGATTCCATCTTCCAGCGTCACATTTTTGTTAAAGCCCACGCTGATATTCTCGTCCGTCTGATCCTCGTAGGGGGCCAGCAGGCTCTCCAGATAGCTGCGCAGGGTGTCACCATCGGAGCAGACTGCCGTCAGCTCCCCATCCAGATACAGGGCGGTGCCCTCACTGATCTGATCACTGGCGCTCTGCAGAATGGCGTTTGCCGTCTCGCTCTCGTCCATGGTCTTGTGGGTCACGGAGATGGTATAGGTCGGCTCGATGGTCAACTCGGTCTTGTCCGAACCGGCGTAGTTGATGCGCTGCATCACATCCTCTTTTGCGAGGTTGAACACTTCCTCATTGGCCACATAGCCAACGGTCTGGCCGTTCACCTGCACAGCCAGCGCATAGGGCTGGGCCATCGTCCTGTTCCAGACCGTGACGAACACGGCCAGCATACACAGGGGCAGGATGTACATTGCTGTCCGGGGCAGCAGGCTCAGGTTGCGCTTGAGCCCGCCCACAAAATAGCGCCCGGCCGCTTTTACGGAAGCACCAAAGCCCCGCTCCCGGCGCACAACGTTGGCGTGGGCCGCCACAGCGCCGAGGCCCTTGAAAAACAGGTAAAGCGGTGCCAGCAGATCCTTGAACATCTGCGCCGCACCGGGAAAGGCTGTTGCAATGATGGTATGCCGGGCATTCCTGCACCAGCGGGCCAGTCTGCGGGCCACGGCAGCAATGCCGCGCCCTGTGCGCACCACCATGTACTCTGCCGCAAAGCCCAGTGCATAAAATGCCTCGCCAACTGCCAGCACCACGGCACTGGCCCGCAGCTTTTTGGCCACATCATTCATGTGCCGCTGCGTTTTGCGGCGGAAACGGTGCCGCCGCAGCAGGCCGGAGATCTGGACCTTTGCCCAGAAGCTTCGCAGTTTTTCTCTGCCCTTCACCGGCGCTGCAGGAGCCTGGCTCTGCGGCTCCTTTGTTTTTTCTTCGATCAAAAGGGGTTGCTCCTTCCTGACGTTTTGGGTCGAAAGTTACAAATTCATATCAATTATACACTCTGCCCGGGCCGATACAAGGCTTGTCACAAAATTTGGGCAGAGCTTTCACAGAGGTTTCACCGTATTTTCATATTTCAGCATCCAGCAATGCCCGCATATCCTCGGGCAGGGGGCTCTCCACTGCAATGGTGCGGGCGTGTTCCCCCACCGGCGTTTCCAACCGGATGCCGCCGGGCACCTCGGTGTAAGCCGGCACCCGGAAACTCTGCCGGGCGCAATGGAGTGCCTGCCGGGCAATGCGGTCACGGTGCCCGCCGTAAAGGTCGTCCCCAGCCAGCGGGTGGCCGATGGATGCAAAGTGCGCCCGGATCTGATGGGTGCGGCCCGTCACGGGAACACAGGCGGCAAGGCTCAGGCCCTGCGCTGCCCTTAATATGGTATACTCGGTGCGGCTGGGCTTGCCCTCGGGGGTCACGCACCGCCCGATGATGCTGTCCCCTCTCCGGCCAATGGGGGCATCGATGACCCCGGGGCCAAGGGGCAGTTCACCCTCCACGATGGCATAGTAGAGTTTCTCCACGCCCTCGGCCAGCAGGGGCGCGGCATAGCCGTTTTTTGCGGCCAGCACCAGCCCGCTGGTGTCTTTATCAATCCGGTTCACCGGGCGGAACACCGGGCTTTCGCCGTGGGCAACCGCCCAGGCGGCATAGCCGTTGGCCAGGGTATCCCGAGGGTAGTTCAGTGTGGGGTGGACCGCCAGATGGGGCGGTTTTTCCAGCACCACGGCAAAAGCATCCTCGTATACGACCCTGACCGGGATCTCAGGCTGCGGCTCCACGCCGGAGCCGTCGGCGGGCAGCGCAAAGCGGATGGTCTGCCCCGCCTGCACGCGGCGGTTGGCCAGAATGGGCGCATCGTCTGCAAAAAAGCCGCTGCCATGGAATTTGACCGCCCGGGCCAGCTCTGTGGAGACGGCACACCGGCGCAGAAAGCCGCGCAGCAGCACGCCATCGGCTTCGAGTGGGACATTGAAAAGCAGCTGCATCCCTTGTCCCTCCCCAAAAATTCACGCCATATTTAAATTTATTATACCAAATTTTATCGTCACTTGCAAATCTTGTTTTTTTATGGTATTATGGGGAACAGAAAACGAGTGGAACATACGGCGGCGGGGCGGCTTTGACCGCTCTGAGGAAAGTCCGGGCCTCACAGAGCACGGTAACTGCTAACGGCAGCCGAGGGTGACCTCAGGGAAAGTGCAACAGAAAGGAAACCGCCGCAGCAATGCGGTAAGGATGAAAGGGCGAGGTAAGAGCTCACCAGCGCATGGGTGACTATGCGGCTTTGTAAACCCTACCGGAAGCAACGCCTATATGGGACGTACAGCGCTGCTCGCGTGTCCCGAAGGCGGCACGAGCCTGTCAGCAATGGCAGGCCTAGACAGATCGTCGTTTAATACAGAACCCGGCTTACGGTCCATCTCGTTTTCCATTTGGTGTATCCACAGGGGGTTGTTAGAACCCTTCTTTGCCCCGCCGTCAGGCGCAGAGGCAGAGAGGGTTGATAACAGCCCTCTTTTCGTTTTGGTCAGAGTGTGGTATACTATCCTCACCACGGGAGCACAGTTGTTCGCCGTGGGCAAACAAGAGAGACAGGATGTGAAATCCTCCGATGAAAGATGGTTTTTTGAAAGCAGCAGCCCTCTCGCCCGCGCTTCGGGTGGCGGACTGCGCCTACAACACCCGGCAGATCCTCACGGAGCTGCGTGCCGCCGCCGCCCGCGGCGTGAAGCTGGCCGTGTTCCCTGAGTTCTGCCTGACCGGCTATACCTGCGGCGACCTGTTTTTGCAGCGCACCCTGCAGCAGGGAGCCCTGACCGGCCTGCAGGAGCTGCTGGATGCCAGCCGGGAGCTGGACACCGTGGTCCTTATGGGCCTGCCCCTGATGGTGCGGGGCAAGCTGTACAACTGCGCTGCCGTGTTCTGCCGTGGGCAGCTGCTGGGTCTGGTTCCCAAAACGTACCTGCCCAACTACGGCGAGTTCTATGAAAAGCGGCAGTTCACCCCCGGTTCCACCGAGGTGGAGTGGGTGAATGTCTGCGGGCAGGATGTCCCCTTTGGCACCTCCCTGCTCTTCCGCTGCCGCCAGATGCCCAGCTTTGTGCTGGGCGTGGAGCTCTGCGAGGACCTGTGGAGCGCCCTGCCGCCCTCCACCTTCCACGCACTGGCAGGCGCTACCGTCATCGCCAATCTTTCGGCCAGCGATGAAACGGTAGGCAAGGCCGAGTACCGCCGGGCACTGGTGGAAAACCAGTCTGCCCGCCTGCTCTGCGGCTACCTGTACGCCTCGGCAGGCCACGGCGAGAGCACCCAGGACATGGTGTTCGCAGGCCACGACCTGATCGCCGAAAACGGCACCCTGCTGGCCGAGGTGAAGCCCTTTGCAGGCGGCCCTGCCGAGACGGAGCTGGACTGCCAGCGGATGGAATCGGAGCGGGCACGCAACACCAGCTTTGAGCCCAGCACTGAGGGCTACCAGACCGTGGAGTTCGACCTGGCCCTGACCGACACCGTGCTGACCCGCTGGGTAGACCCCACCCCCTTTATCCCCCACAACGAGCAGCTGCGTGCCGAGCGCTGTGAGCTGATTTTGAAGATGCAGGCCGACGGCCTGGCCAAGCGTCTTGAGCACGCCCGCGCCAAAACAGCCGTCATCGGCATTTCGGGCGGTCTGGACAGCTGCCTTGCCCTGCTGGTGGCTGTCCGCGCCATGAAGCAGCTGGGCCGCCCCACCACCGATGTGCTGGCCGTGACCATGCCCTGCTTTGGCACCACCAAGCGCACCCGCAGCAATGCAGAGATCCTCTGTGACGAGCTGCACGTCAGCTTTACCGAGATCGACATTGCCGCCACGGTACACAGCCACTTCCGGGACATCGGCCAGGACGAGAGCGTGCTGGACGTGACCTACGAGAACGGCCAGGCCCGCGTGCGTACGCTGGAACTGATGGACACTGCCAACCGCACCGGCGGCCTGGTGGTGGGCACCGGCGACCTTTCCGAGCTGGCCCTGGGCTGGGCCACCTACAACGGCGACCATATGAGCATGTACGGCGTGAACGCAGGCGTGCCCAAAACGCTGGTACGCCACCTTGTCCGGTACGAAGCCGACATTGCCGCCACCCCGGCCCTGAAAGAGGTGCTGCTGGACATCCTCGACACCCCTGTGTCCCCCGAGCTGCTGCCCGCCAAGGACAACGGCGAGATCGCACAGCGCACCGAGGATCTGGTGGGCCCCTATGAACTGCACGACTTCTACCTTTATTATGTGCTCCGCTTCGGCTTTGGCCCGGCAAAGATCTTCCGGCTTGCCAGGGCAGCCTTTGCGGGCCGGGAGGAATACCCGGACGCGGTGCTTTACAAATGGCTGCGCAACTTCTACTGGCGGTTCTTTGCCCAGCAGTTCAAGCGCAGCTGCCTGCCCGACGGACCCAAGATCGGCAGCGTGACCCTCTCGCCGCGCGGGGACTGGCGGATGCCCAGCGATGCCTGCGCCGCCCTGTGGCTGGCCGAGCTGGAACAGCTGTTCCCCCAGAAGGATGCCTGAGCCATGAAGCAGAAAAAAAATCTCTGGGTCAATTTACTGTTCGCCGCTGTTGTTCTGGTGATCGCGGGGGTGCTTTTTTACCTCCGCAGTGCCGGGCAGAGCGGCAGCACCCTGGGCGCGGAGCTGATCTACGGCGATGCGAACACGGTGCAGAAGCTCTCTCTGGACAGGGATGCCGTCTATGACATCAACACCGGCTATCTGACGGTGCACATCGAGGTCAAGGACGGCGCGGCACGGTTCATTGATTCCCCCTGCCCTGACCACATCTGCGAAAGCTTTGGCTGGATCTCGCAGGAGGATCAGACGGCCACCTGCCTGCCGGCACGGGCCGTTCTGACCATCGTGCCCCTTGCCTGAGGACATGTCAAAAAGGAGAATTCCTATGTTTGATGAAACTTCCCGTTCCCACACGGACGATGACAGCACCCGGCACATCCACCGGGGCCACCGCCCGCCGGAAGAAAAGACTGTGGAGGTGGACAGCGCGGCCTTTTTTGCGCCGGAAACTGCCGCTCCCACCCCGCCGCCTGCACCGCCCAAGCCGCCGAAGCATACCGGCGGGCTTGCCCCGGAGTCAAAGCCGCCCCGCCGCAAACCGGATGCGGACACCGGCGCGGCCAACCCGAAACGAGGTACTGTTTTGCTGATCGTACAAGCCATTCTGAGCATTGCGGCCTTCTTCCAGCTCTGTCGCACCCAGATGCTGCCCGCACTGTATCTTGTCATCATTGCGGCGCTGCTGGTGCTGTTCTGGCTGCTGGTCAAGCGCTGCCAGGAGTACAGCGCCCCCCGCAAGGTATCCCGGGTGTTCTCGGTGTTCCTATGCGCCTTTCTGGCGCTGGGCTGTGTCTGGGCTCAGCAGGGCCTGAGTGCACTGGATAACGTGACCTCCGGCCTTGTCACCGGCACCGAGGCCAACAAGATCACCAAGGAGCCCTTTGTGGTCTACCTGAGCGGCGTGGACAACCGCGGCGAATTGACCGAAAAGGCCCGCAGCGATGTGAACATCATTGCCGTGGTCAACCCCTCCACCAAACGGGTGGCGCTCATCAACACTCCCCGCGATTACTATGTTGATCTGGCGGGCACCAACAGCAAGGACAAGCTGACTCATGCCGGTCTGTACGGCGTGGAGACCAGCATGGCAACCCTGGGCAACCTGTACGGGGTCAATGTGGACCAATACCTCCGCATCAACTTTGCGGGCTTCATCAGCATCATCGATGCCGTGGGCGGCGTGGATGTCTACTCCGATCAGGCGTTCACCTCGGTGGGCAGCCCCGGCTATTATGATCCCACCACCTTTGCCGAGGGCTGGAACCATCTGGACGGCAAGAGCGCTCTGGCCTTTGCCCGTGAGCGCCATGCCTTTGCCTCCGGCGATATCCAGCGCGGCATCAACCAGATGAAAGTCATCGATGCCATGATGAACAAGATCAAATCTCCCACTGTGCTGATGAGTTTTTCCAAGCTGATGGATGCTGTGTCCGACTGCTTTGTGACCAGCCTTTCTCAGGAGCAGATCTCCGCACTGGTGCGGATGCAGCTGGCAAGCCTGTCTGACTGGGACATCCAGAGCTATACCGTGACCGGCACCAGCGGCAAGAGCTCCCAGTGCTACTCCGCAAAGGGTCAGAGCCTCTATGTGATGAAGCCGGATGAGAACTCCGTCAACCAGGCCAAGGAGCTGATCGCATCCGTTCTGGGCGGTGAAGGCACCGTGAGCGATACCCAGCAGACCCCCGAAAAGACCGAGGTATTCACCCCCACGGCTGACCCCAACGCGGGCACCTCTGTGGAGGAATCGCCCGACAGCGTCATTGTGGAGGAACCTGCCGAGAGCGTGCCTGCGGAACAGCCTGCCGATGAGCAGCCCGCAGAACCCACCCCCGAAGCGCCTGCCGAGAGCGAGGCTTCCACCGAAGCACCTGCCGAGAGTGAAGCCAGCAGTGAATCCACCGGCGGAGCAGAAACACCTTCTATCTCTCTGCCCACGCAGGAGCAGGTGGAATCTGCTGCCAACTCCCTGCATCAGGCCGCTTCCACCGTGCTGGATGCCCTGTTCGGTTCCAGCAGCAGCGGAGAATAAAACAGGATAAAACAGCACAAGCCCCGGGCCTTGCAAAAGGTCCGGGGCTTGTTGTCTGCTGATTTTACAGAGAAGCGCGATTACTCAGCGTCGCCCAGCTCAAAGGTCTTGACAGAGACAGTGCCGTTGCGGCCAACCTTGTCGGTGCGCAGATACTGGCGGGTGGTCTCGCCGTTGCTGGTCACGTCAGCAACATAGATCTGCTCGGCCTCGGCCTCGATGGGGAACTCCTCGGCCATGCCCTTCATGGGCAGAGCGCTCAGGTCTGCGTAAGCGCCGTTCACCTTCCACAGCTTCATGGTGTCGCCGTTGGACAGGGTGAACTCGCCGTAGCAGTCAGCGGAGTAGGTGGTGCCGTTCACATCCAGATCCTCGGTGCTGACAACGCTGGCGGCAGCGGCCTCGCTCTCGGCAGCTTCGCTGGAAGCGGCCACAGAGGAAGCAGCCTCGCTGGAAGCAGCGGAGGATGCGGTGGAGGATGCACTATTGGAGCAGCCAGTCATGGCAACAGCCAGCACAGCAGCGGTCAGTGCCAGACCCAGAGTACGATTGATTCTCATGTGATAGTCTCCTTCTATTCTGAAACCATATCAATTCCTGCGCCCGGCGTAAACTTTGTACGCACCGGGCGTGCATGTGCTAGTCTACCACAACTGACTATATTGTTCAAGACTTTGCACAAAAAATAGCCCTCTCGGTCACGCTGTCGCATGACTGAGAGGGCCGATATTACTTCAGGATCTCCTGCAGCACGCTGTGGCCGTCCAGGCTGGAAGCATCCACACCCAGATATTCACACACGGTCTGTGCAATGGTGCCAAAGCAGAGCCGGGTGCCCAGATCCACACCGGGCTTCACGCCCTTGCCGCAGACCAGATACGGCACATACTCGCGGGTATGGTCGGTGGTCTTGGTGTAGGAGGGGTCGCAGCCGTGGTCGGCGGTAATCATCAGCAGGTCGCCCTCCCGCATCCCGGGGATGAAGTCGGCCAGGAAGCGGTCAAACTCGGTGGCGGCGGCGGCATAGCCGGGCACGTCGCGGCGGTGGCCGTAGAGCATATCAAAATCCACCAGATTCACAAAGGCCAGACCCTCGAAATCCCGGGTCTGCAATGCCTTGGTGAAGGCGATGCCATTGGTGTTGCCGGTGGTCTTGATCTTTTCGGTCACGCCCTGTCCGTCAAAGATATCAAAGATCTTGCCCACGGCGATAACATCCCTGCCGGCCTCCTTCAGCAGGTCGAGCATGGTGGCACGGGGCGGCTTCAGGCTCAGGTCGTGGCGGTTGGTGGTGCGGTAGAAGGTCTCGGCGCTGCTGCCCAGGAAGGGCCGGGCGATGACGCGGCCCACGCCGTACGCGCCCTTCAGCATCTCACGGGCGATCTCGCAGTAGCGGTAGAGCTCGTGCACAGGCACCAGCTCCTCGTGGGCAGCCACCTGGAACACGCTGTCTGCGCTGGTGTAGACGATGAGGGCATTTTCCTTCATGGCCTGCTCGCCGTAGTCCTTCAGCACCTCGGTGCCGGAATAAGGCAGATTGCAGAGGACTTTGTGGCCGGTTTTTGCCTCAAACTCCTGAATGAGCTCCTCCGGGAAGCCGTTGGGGAAGGTGGGCAGCGGGTTCGGGCTGACCACACCGGCGATCTCCCAGTGGCCGATGGTGGTATCCTTGCCCATGCTCTGCTCCTGCAGGCGGGCAAAGGCACCGGCGGGCGCGTCGGTCTTTTCGCCCGCGGTCACACCGTCAATGTTGAACAGGCCCAGCTTTTTCAGGTTGGGGCAGTTGAAATTGGGATGCCCTGCAATGGCCCCCAGCGTGTTGGTGCCCTCGTCGCCAAAGGCGGCTGCATCCGGCTCCGCGCCGATGCCAAAGCTGTCCAGCACGATCAAAAATACACGCTTTTCCATATGTTTTCACTCCATTTTCCTCCGGGCTGCCCCGGAACAGTCGCACTTTTGCTTACCTTCATTATAAGCAAATCCCGCCGGTTATGCAAGCGCTTTGTGGTGGAAAGTTTTTTGTTCAAACCTGATGAAATCTTAGCAGTTTCTTTGCAAAGATTTTTCTTGCGCTATTGTATCCAAGAGCTTATAATGTATAGTGGTATGGTTTTTTGAAACAGCCATATTGGCGTATACTGCCGCCGCGGGCGCAAAGCAATCACTGCCCGCCAGAGAGCAGCCAGCTTGGGCTGCTGCGTCAAGATAGAGAGCATTATAGCGTAAACGTTGGAGGTATTTTATGAGAAAAACGAAGATCATCTGCACCCTGGGCCCTTCTACCGATAAGGGCGATGTCCTGCGCGACCTGATCGCAAACGGCATGAACGTGGCCCGTTTCAACTTCTCCCACGGTTCCTACGAGGAGCACGGCGGCCGTCTGGCAAAGCTGAAGGCTCTGCGTGAGGAGCTGGGCAAGCCCGTTGCCGCCCTGCTGGACACCAAGGGCCCCGAGATCCGTCTGAAGGAGTTCAAGAACGGTGTGGAGATGCTGGAAGCCGGCCAGACCTTTACCCTGACCACCCGCGAGGTGGAGGGCACCAAGGAGATCTGCTCCGTCACTTACAAGGATCTGCCCCAGGACGTGCAGCCCGGCGGCACCATCATGCTGGACGACGGCCTGATCATGCTGCACATTGAGCAGGTCACCGACACCGACATCATCTGCACCGTGCTGAACAGCGGCAAGATCAAGACCAAAAAGGGTGTCAATGTGCCCGGCGTGCATCTGTCCATGCCCTACCTGAGCCAGAAGGACCGCGAGGACATCATCTTTGGAGTGCAGAACGGCTTTGACTTCATCGCTGCTTCCTTTGTGCGCACCGCGCAGGATGTGTACGACATCCGCAACCTGCTGAATGAGTACGATTCCAACATCCGCATCATTGCCAAAATCGAGAACCGCGAGGGCGTGAACAACATCGACAGCATCCTCTCCGCAGCCGATGCCGTCATGGTGGCCCGTGGTGACCTGGGCGTTGAGATCGACTTCACCGAGCTGCCCGGCATCCAGAAGGACATCATCGACCGCTCCTTCTCCTTCGGCAAGCCCATCGTCACTGCCACCCAGATGCTGGACAGCATGATGGTCAACCCCCGCCCCACCCGTGCCGAGATCTCCGACGTGGCAAATGCCATCTACGATGGCACCTCCGCCATCATGCTGTCTGGTGAGACTGCTGCCGGTGACTATCCCGTGGAGGCCCTCAAGACCATGTCCGCCATTGCAGAGCGCACCGAGAACGAGGAGCACTACCGCTCCCAGCGCCACGCCGAGATCCAGATCAGCGTCAGCGATGCAACCGCGCATGCTGCCTGCCTGACCGCCAAGGACGTGAACGCTGCCGCCATCGTCACCGTGTCCGAATCCGGCAACACCGCTCGCCTGCTGAGCAAGTACCGCCCCAAGCAGCCCATCATTGCCTGCGTTATGGACGAGCAGGTGCAGCGTCAGCTCTCCCTGAGCTGGGGCATCACTTCCCTGCTGATGGGCCCCGCCCACAGCACCGATGAGCTGATCGAGATGTCCACCGCTCTGGCCGAGAAGAACGGCTACCTGCACAACGGCGAGCTGGCCGTTGTGACCGCAGGCGTGCCCGTGGGCGTTTCCGGCACCACCAACATGATCAAGATCCACATGGTGGGCAACTGCCTGGCCACCGGTGTAGGCGTGGGCCGCGGCAAGACCGATCTGGTCTCCGCAAGCGGCAAGGCCTGCGTCTGCCGCACTCTGGAGGAGGTCAAGGCAAAGTTCCGCCCCGGCATGGTGCTGGTCGTTCCCTCCACCACCAACGAGATGCTGGGCTATGTCCGCGATGCCGCCGCTCTGGTGGTTGAGGAGCCCGGCCTGAACAGCCACGCTGCCATCGTGGGCAACTCCCTGCTCAAGCCCACCATCGTGGGTGCTGCAGGTGCCTGCAGCCACATCCGCGACGGCCTGGATATCGCTGTGGATTGTGCCCACGGCAGTGTCCAGCGCCTGCAGGCCTGATCCTGAAGGAGAACATCATGGAACGCATTGCAAGCTTCTGTGTCGATCACACCAAGCTGGACCGGGGCATGTACCTGAGCCGCCAGGACGGTGATGTGCTGACCTGGGACATCCGGATGAAGAAGCCCAATCAGGGCGATTACCTGACCACCGGTGCCGCCCACACGCTGGAGCACCTGTTTGCCACCTACGCCCGCAACAGCGCAGTGAAGGACGGCGTGATCTACGTTGGCCCCATGGGCTGCCGCACCGGCTTCTACCTGCTCACCCGCGGGCTGACCCCGGCACAGGCATTGGCGCTGACCGTGGATTCCTTCCGCTTCATGGCCGCCTTTGAGGGGGATATCCCCGGTGCCAGCGAGGTGGAATGCGGCAACTACCGCGATATGGATCTGCCCGCTGCCAAGGCCGAGGCAGCCGCCATGCTGCCGGTGCTGGAAGCACTGACCGCTGACCAGCTGCACTACTAAGCGATACAGCAAAAGACCTCCCCATGCAGGCAGCACCTGCACGGGGAGGTCTTTTTGCGTTTCAGGAAAGCTTTTTTGCGGAGTGCTTACTCCACGATGATGCTCTTGCCGGTCATCTCAGCGGGGACAGGCAGGCCGATATAGGGCAGCATGGTAGGGGCGATATCTGCCAGGCAGCCGCCCTCGCGCAGCTTCACATCGCCGCAGCCAACGGCCACAAAAGGCACCACGTTGGTGGTGTGGGCGGTGAAGGGAGTGCCGTCCGGGTTCATCATCTTCTCGGCGTTGCCGTGGTCAGCCGTGATAAAGGCACAGCCGCCTGCGTTCAGCACAGCGGTGACCACCTGATCCACAGCGGTATCCACAGCCTCAACGGCCTTGACAGCGGCATCGAACACGCCGGTGTGGCCGACCATGTCGCAGTTGGCAAAGTTCAGGATGACCACATCATACTTGCCGCTCTCGATGCGCTTGACGCACTCAGCAGCCACCTCAGGGGCGCTCATCTCAGGCTGCAGGTCGTAGGTGGCAACCTTCGGGCTGGGGATGACGCAGCGGTCCTCACCCTCGTAGGGAGCCTCCACACCGCCGTTGAAGAAGAAGGTGACGTGTGCATACTTCTCGGTCTCGGCAATACGCAGCTGGGTCTTGCCATTCTCGGACAGGTACTGGCCCAGAACATTCTTCAGCTCCACGGGAGGATAGGCGACCTCGCAGTTGGGCATGGTGGCATCGTACTCGGCCATGCAGACATAGTTGACCTGCTTGCGGCCGCCGCGGCGCTCAAAGCCCTTGAAGTCGTCATCGCAGAAGATGCGGGTCATCTGGCGGGCACGGTCGGGACGGAAGTTCATAAAGATGACGGTATCGCCATCCTGCACGCGGCCGCCCTCACAGGTGACGCAGGGCAGAACGAACTCGTCGGTCTTATCGGCAGCATAGGATGCCTCAATGGCCTCGGCAGCGTTGGCAGCGTGGTTGCCCTCACCGTAGACGAATGCGGCGTAAGCCTTCTCCTCGCGGTCCCAGTTGTTGTCGCGGTCCATGGCGTAGTAACGGCCGGAAACGCTGGCGATCTTGCCAACGCCCAGCTCATCCAGCTTGGCCTGCAGGTCAGCCAGGAAGCCCTTGCCGGCGTGGGGGTCGGTATCACGGCCATCGGTGATGCAGTGCAGGTAGACTTCCTTTGCGCCCATGTGCTTTGCCATTTCCAGCACGCCGAACCAGTGGTCAGCGTGGCTGTGGACACCGCCGGTGCCCACCAGGCCCATCAGGTGGATGGCCTTGCCTGCCTCAATGGCGGCCTTCATGTTCTTGACCAGCACGGGGTTCTTGAACATTTCACCGTCCCGGATGGATTTGGTGATGAGGGTCAGCTGCTGGTAAACGATGCGGCCAGCGCCCATGTTGGTGTGGCCCACCTCAGAGTTGCCCATCTGGCCATCGGGCAGGCCGACAGCCATGCCGGAGGCATCGATGGTGGTCATGGGATATTTTTCCATCAGGGCATCCAGATGGGGGGTCTTTGCGGCGACTACGGCATTGCCGTAGGTCTCGTTGGGCACCCAGCCAAAGCCATCCATGATGCACAGAAGTACAGGTTTCTTGGACATAACGTTGAATCTCCTTTGATTTAGAACAAATAGCGCCCGGCACAGCGCTGGAAAAACGGCGCAGCCGGGCGCTGGGAAAACAGGTCAGAGGGCCTTCTCAGCCGTTGGAAGCGGCATTGACGATAACAGCAAAATCAGGAGCCTTCAGAGATGCGCCGCCGATCAGACCGCCGTCCACATCCTTCTTGCTCAGCAGCTCCTCGCAGTTCTTGGCGTTCATGCTGCCGCCGTACTGGACCGTGACAGCCTCGGCCACAGCCTCGCCGTACACTTCGCCAATGACCTTGCGGATCTGAGCGCAGACCTCCTCGGCCTGGTCAGCGGTCGCGGTCTTGCCGGTGCCGATGGCCCAGATGGGCTCGTAGGCAATGACCACATTTGCCATCTGCTCGGCGGTCACGTCGCGCAGGGCGATCTTGGTCTGCATCCGCACCAGCTCCTCGGTCACGCCCTCCTCGCGCTGCTGCAGGCTCTCGCCCACGCAGATGATGACCTTCAGGCCCGCATTCAGGGCAGCCAGAGCGCGCTTGTTCACGGTCTGGTCGGTCTCTGCAAAGTACTGGCGGCGCTCGGAGTGGCCGACGATGACGTACTCCACGCCCAGATCCACCAGCATATCGGCGCTGATCTCGCCGGTGAACGCACCGGACTTCTCAAAGTGGACATTCTCAGCACCCACATGGATGTTGGTGCCCTTGGTCTTTTCCACAGCGGTGACCAGATCGGTGTAGGGGGTGCAGATAACGACCTCACAGGAAGCATCCTTGACGGCGGGGATCAGCTCATCCACCAGCTTGGCTGCCTCAGTGGCGGTCTTGTTCATCTTCCAGTTGCCTGCAATGATTGCCTTACGCTTTGCCTTATCCATTCTAACGATCTCCTTATCACAAAATACCTCCCCGCCGCCTTCGGTGCCGCCTCTCCCGGCAGGAGAGGCAGGATAAACGACATCTCCTGCCTCCCGGATGGGGAGCTGGCGAGCGTCGGCAAGCCTGAGAGATCTTATTACCCAAAATAAAAAGTGCGGCGGCGTATATGCCGCCGCACCTCAGTGATGCTGGTTCAGATGCTTATGCGTTCTGGATCACAGCGATACCAGGCAGCTCCTTGCCCTCCAGATACTCCAGAGAAGCGCCGCCGCCGGTAGAGATGTGGGTCATCTTGTCGCCCAGGCCCATCTGCTGCACAGCTGCTGCGCTGTCGCCGCCGCCGATCACGGTGGTAGCATCGCTCTCAGCCATAGCCTTGGCAACAGCCAGAGTACCAGCTGCCAGGGTGGGGTTCTCGAACACGCCCATGGGGCCGTTCCACACCACGGTCTTGGATGCCTTGACAGCATCGGCAAACAGCTTCATGGTCTCGGGGCCGATATCGCAGCCCTCCATGTCAGCAGGGATGGCAGTGACGGGCACCACAGTGACATCCACGGGAGCGTCGATGGGATCGGGGAAGTCCTTGATGCAGGCTGCATCCACAGGCAGCAGCAGCTTCACGCCCTTCTCCTTGGCCTTGGCCATCATTTCCTTGCAGTAATCCAGCTTGGTATCGTCGCACAGGCTCTTGCCGACTTCGTAGCCCTGTGCCTTGACGAAGGTGTAAGCCATGCCGCCGCCGATGATCAGGGTATCGACCTTCTCCAGCAGATTGGAGATGACGTTCAGCTTATCGGCGACCTTAGCGCCGCCCAGGATGGCGGTGAAGGGACGGACGGGATTGTTGACAGCGTTGCCCAGGTACTTGATCTCCTTCTCCATCAGGTAACCGACAGCGGTATCCTTAATGTAGTCGGTGACACCTGCGGTGGAGCAGTGTGCACGGTGGCAGCTGCCGAATGCATCGTCAACGTATGCATCTGCCAGAGAAGCCAGCTCCTGGCTGAACTCAGGCATGTTCTTGGTTTCTTCCTTGCGGAAACGGGTGTTCTGCAGCAGAACGACATCGCCGTTGTTCATTGCGGCAACAGCAGCCTTTGCGTTCTCGCCCACAACGTTATCGTCATCAGCGAACACAACGGTCTTGCCCAGCTTTGCGCTCAGAGCCACAGCAACGGGTGCCAGGCTGAACTTTGCCTCGGGGCCGTTCTTGGGTTTGCCCAGGTGGCTGCACAGGATGACCTTAGCACCATCGTTGACCAGCTTCTGGATGGTGGGCAGAGCCGCATTGATGCGGTTCTCGTTGGTGATCACGCCGTCCTTCATCGGGACATTGAAATCGCAGCGGACAAGGACCTTCTTGCCGCAGTAATTCTGATCGTCGATCGTTTTCTTACCTAAACCCATGGTAACAAACTCCTCTCAAATTCTTTTCGTTCGGAATCGAATTTTGCTCTTCATCGGGGGCCGCGCACTGCGAACTTCCCCGTACATCCTTATTATAAACAAAAAGCGTGTGTATTGCAAGGACAGGGGATGGATAATTTATTAACAAACATTTGTTGCAGAAGCAAAGAAATGTGGTGATTTTGCCGGAACGCACCAAAAAACGCCGTTTTTTCTGAAAAAGACCCGCCGCAGGGAGTGTTCGCCCCCGCAGCGGGTCCTGTCCATTCAGGATGTTTTCCGGAACTTCTGCTTCGCTTTTTCCAGATATTCCAGCACCAGCGGATTTTTCATGCCCAGCAGGATGACCGCGTATGCAGCCACTGAGCCCAGCACTGCCGCCAGAATGCAGATGAGATTGGGCAGAGCCAGTGCCTTGACCCCGGTACAGACAAGAACGATACCCACACAGCCGCAGAGCACCGAGCCAACGGTGCGCCGGTCAGCTGAGACCGTGACCAGACCCCTGGAGCAGCGGATACAGAGTATCATGGAGCACAGCTCTGCCAGCAGGGTGGTAAAGGCCGCCGCATTCTCCCGGAACCGCGGGATGAGCAGGATGTTCAGCCCCACGTTCAGCAGACCGCTGACCAGCGTGATCCAGAACAGTTCCTTTTCTCTTCCGCAGGGCAGAAGCGCGCAGGAATTGTACAGCCAGCCAAACAGACAGACGATCAGGGCAAGACTCAGGATCTGCAGGGGCATCACCGCATCCAGATAGCTTTCCCCGGAAATAAAGAGGACGACCTCCCGGCTGAGGGCAAACAGTCCCACCACAGCCGGAGCCACCACCACGATGAGCGCGTTGAAGATATTGTTGAACAGCTTGTTGAAGTTTGCCTTGTCCCCCACGCCCGCATAATGGGACAGCCGCGGGATAGACACCACCAGCACCGCCGAAAGCAGGTTCTTTACAATGCCATAGATCTTACCCGCCACCGAGTAAATGCCCACATTGTAATCTGTTCCCAGAATGCCCAGAATCGTGGTATCCGAACTGACATAAAGGGTCGTTGCCAGCGTGGATGCAAAGATGATGAGGATGGGCTTGAGGTGCTTTTTCCAGTCGATCCTTCTTGTCAGCCAGATGGTGCAGTACCGCCGGACCCGGAAAAAGTTGAGCACATTGGCACCTACCGCCGCAAACACCGTGATGCCCGCATAGATGCAGTAGTCATCCCGGGTCTTGACGAAGGCAAACAGCATGAAAATGGACAGCACCTGAAACAGCAGGCCTCGGATGGTGATATAGGTATACTCCTCAAAGATCGTGAACACCCATTCGGTACCGATGGTCGTAAAGAAAATCTGTAAACTCAGCACCAGCATCAGGTCGGTATAGGCATGGAGCTTTGTCCAGAAAAGCATCGTCACCGCCAATGCCGCATAGGTCAGGGCCGTGGAGATCATATTGATGGAGAACATCTCCGATGCAAAAGCCGACAGTTTTTCCCGGTCATTCACATAGCGGGAGCCCTCACGCACCGCATAGGAGGAGATGCCAAGGCCTGCAAACAGCAGAAAATACCCGCAGACGGAGCTTGCAAAGTTCACTTTGCCCAGGTTTTCCACCTGAAGAACATTAGAAGCGTAAGGGAATGTGATGAGCGGGAAGATAATATTCATCAGTGTCTTGAATGCGCTCATCGCTGCATTCAGACTGAGGGACTTTTTCATTCAGATCTCCACTTCGTAAGTTTTTCTGGCCTGTTTCTTTTTCAGCCAGCTGTTCCAGAGCAGATACGAATACAACGTTTTTATAAAATACCGATACTGCCCTGCACGAAGCCAGCCTAGCAGAAGGGGGCCGGCATTTCTCTTAAACTCCCGTTCCGCTTCGGCACACGCCTGCTCCATAAAAGCATCATCCTTGCAGTATTTCACCACAATTTCTCTGCACCGGAGCGCATATCCGGCCCGTGCAGACCGGTACACGAACGGTTCATCTGCAAACACTTTGCAGATACGCTGCCATGCCTTCAGCTCTGTCAGTTTTCCTGCCGAGTAATGCCCGCTCGTCACCGAGTCATCGTTGACATAGTAATAGTAAAGTGCCTTGTCGATGCAGGCAATTTTTTCTGCCTTTCGGATACATTTCGCAAGAAACAGCGTATCCTCACCAATTTTCAAGTCAGTATCAAACGCAACGTCTTGCGTGACCGCGCGGCGGTAAACTGCTCCCCAGCACACTGTATGTGCCTTCCGGCTGTTCCAGTCATATCGTCTGACCGGCATAACACTGACTTTCTCCGTCTCATCGCTCTTTGTCTGGGTTCGTCCGGTCGTGCCCAGAAGATCCAGACCGTAACAATAAGCAATCTCCGCACCGGTCTCATCCAGCACTCTTTTGAGCCGCTCTATGCACTCGGCATGGAGTGAATCATCCGGGTCAGCAAAAGAAATCAGCGTGCCTGTACTTTTTTCCAGTCCCAGATTTCGCGCAGAGGAAACACCACCGTTTGACTTATGGTATATCTTGATCCGCGGATCTTTTTCCGCGCAGCGCTGGCAGATGGCAAGGGAGTTGTCTGTTGACTCATCATCCACCAGAATGATCTCCAGATCCCGATAGGTCTGACCAAGGATGCTGTCCAGACATTTTTCCAGATACTTTTCCTTGTTATAGATCGGCACAATGATACTGACGGTATCGTTCAGCACAAATTTTCCTCCCTTATTTTGCCGCCGGGCCGTTTTTCAGCAGGAACAGTTTTGCATACAGCCTCCGGCTGCATCTGAGCAGCTGATACTTCCGCTGGCTGCTGGTGCAGAGCAGCTTTGCCGCCGCCGGGTCACACTCCTGCAGAAAGGCCTCCATCTTTGCGCGGCGCACCGTGTCCTGCATCAGATACGGATAGCAGTGCTCCACCACGCTCAGCATGGCAGCATCATTCTCCGGCATTCCCGGGTATGCTTCCCGGATGGCCCGATATTTCTGATAGCCCATATCCAGCTTATCCTCATAGAACTTCATGTTCCTGCGGTGAAGGATGCTGTCCGGGCGCTGATAGTAATAATACAGCGGCACCGGGCGGTATACGACCTTGCTGCACTGCTGAAAAATGCGGTATGTCGTACCCTGATCTTCCATCATCCGCCCCAGCGGATAGCGGATATCCCGGAACAGCTCCCGCTTGTAGAGCTTGTTCCAGGCAAAATCCCCCAGCTCATCCGAGACAAGGGTGCTGCGGATGGCCTCCCGGCCTGTCATACACTGCACCGGTACGGCGAGTTCAGCCGGGGCAAGCTCTTCCTCCCGTTCAAACATCCGGAAGCCCACCACAGCCACGTCCGCATCCTGTTCCTGCAGGTCACGGCAGAGCGTTTCCAGCATCCGGCTGTCCAGAAGATCATCACTGTCCACAAAGCAGAGATACGTTCCCTTTGCCCGTTCGAGCCCTGTGTTGCGTGCTGCAGAGAGGCCCCCGTTTTTCTGGTGGACTGCCGTTACACGTTCTTCCTGTGCGGCATATTCGTCGCAGATGGCTCCACTGGCATCGGTGGAACCATCATCCACCAGCAGGACCTCAAGATTCCGATAGGTCTGGTGCAGGATGCTGTCCACGCAGCGGCAGAGATATCGCTCCACATTGTAGACCGGAACAATGACACTGATCAGCTCTGTCTCCATGTTCTGTTCCCTCAGAAGAATGTTTCTCTGCCGATGTGGAGGATCTCCGAGGTGTACGGACAAATGGCATTGTTGCCCTGAATATACGCCTGATAGATCCAGATGATGACCAGCATTCCCCACATGGCAGCCTTCAGCAGCTTGCGCAGACGCTCATCCTCCACGCACTTGACCACACGGCCAATGGCGAGATAACGGAAGAACGCAAAATACAGGCAGATGCGGTAGAGCGGCACATTGATGTTGCGCAGCTGGGCCGTTGCCATCTCGATCAGGATCATCACGATCCAGAAATCAGCATCCGAGCGGGTAAAGCGGCGGCGGCCCTCCCCTTCCTCTTTTGCGTACCAGCGATACAGCACAATGGGCAGGATCAGGAACGGCAGACGCACAATGATGGGGTTCAGCGTGAAACCGCCCGCATTGGCATCATAATAATATCCGTAAAGTCGATCAATGAAGTCCACATTCAGGGCCAGCCTGACCACAGCCTTGCTGAAGAAGGCAAGGTAGACCGAAAATGCCGCCAGGCCACCCTTGACCCACCAGTTGTCGAAATGCTGAAGCAGGATATAGATCAGCAGCGCACCAAACGAGATAAAGGTGGCATTGTGGAACAGGCAGGAGACCGCCAGCAGTAGGACCGCCCAGTGATACTTTTTCTTCCACACAAAGCTGAACGCCAGAAATGCCACGCCCAGCGCCACAGACTGCCGCTCGGCATTGTAGGTATCGCCATAATACAGGCAGAGGTAAGCCAGCCAGCCATAGGGCACGGAGACATACTCCTTATACTGCACCAGCCCGATCATAAACAGGCCGCAGGCCAGCAGGTCCACCATAAAGTAGAGCCAGTGGACATCACCAAAAACATGGGCCGCCAGATAGACCAGCGTCATAAACAGCGGCTCTGTTTTGTGCCGCTGCCGGATGCAGGCCAGCAGACCATCCTGCAGCTTTGCATCCGCCACCCATTCCTCATACACCACGCTGTCCGTGCCAATGGACGGGTCCCGCAAGCCTGCCAATACCGCCATCACCAGCACCGCCAGCGCCAGGCAGAGATAAAAGCCCTTCTCGTTGTTTTTCTTCGTCCGCAGGTGCTCACCATAGGCGGCAATGCCCACAGAAACCGCAAAAGCCCCCAGATAAATCAGCATAACTTCTCCATTTTATTTTTCGACCGTGTGTTTATTTTTCCATTCTCCCAGACCATAAACGGCATAAAACAGCCGCTTGCTGATCAGAAGTGTTTCCACCTTGATCCGGTCTGCTCTTTTGGCCCAGGGCCGCCGGGTAAGCGCCCGGTGTTCCTGCACAAAGCGGCAGATCAGTGCCTGAGCCTCCGGATAGCTGGCAAAGCCGCCATCCAGAATGCCTTTCAGTGTCTTCAGGTATGTAACCAGCTGCAGATATTCCGCTTCTGCTTTCAGCACAGGGACCGTTTCCGCAATAAAGCGGGTCACGTCTTCGCCCACATCCAGAATGACCAGATTCTTCTCGGCAATGCCGCTCTTCATGGTCGAACCGGTATGGATGCGGTAATCGTACATCGGTTCCGGAAACACTTCCACTTTTGCACAGCGGGCAATGGCCCGATACATTACCGCATAGTCCTCGTACAGGACGCCAACGGGGAACTGCAAATCTCCCCAAACCTCCCGCCGGAAGAAAACGCCGCCTGCTCCATGCCCGATGCCCTGATGAAGCAGCATCCGGCGCATGGTCTCTTCCCGGTTCAGCATCTCTGGGATCTGGTGCGAATTTTCTGTCCGTCCCTCCGGCTGCTCTGTCGAGAACATCTCCAGCGGGGTCAGGGCTGCATCAGCACCATCTGCCTCACAGCGCTCCACAAATTGGTCAAACGCTGTGGAGCGGATCAGGTCATCGCTGTCCAGCAGGTAAAAATATTTTCCCTGCGCCTGTTTCAACCCAACGTTCCGGGCATCAGACTGCCCCCCATTGGGTTTATGGAACACCCGGATGCGGCCATCCTCCGCAGCCAGTTCATCACAAAGCTCTCCGCTGCCATCGGTGGAGCCGTCATCTACCAAAAGCAGCTCCCAGTTCTGGTAACTCTGCGCCTGCACACTCTGCACACAGTCCCGCAGATACGGATAAACATTATAGACCGGCACAATGACCGATACAAGCGGTTTTCTTTCCTCCAACCGGATCCCTCCACTTTACTTTTTTCCACGCCACTGCGTTTTTTCATAAACCCGTCGGGTCATGGCATAGCCGCTGTAGGAAAGCGCCGCCGCCAGCCGGGCCTTTTTGCGGGCCTGCGGATCCAGCAGAACATTCCGGCGGTATTTTTTCACTTCCTGCCAGAGAGCCTTCTCTATTTTTTCATGCTGCCTGTCCTGAATCTGGAACAGGATATTGCAGACATTGCTCAGATAGCGGCACTCCGCCGCACGGCTCAGCCGGGGGAAATCACGCTTTACGTTTTCCATCAGCGCGTGGCAGTGCCGCACGCTGTCCAGCTTTCTGGGGTTGAAGGCCATATTCTGGATGCTGCTGCCCCGCTGGAAATAATAGTAATCCCGGTTTGCGATATGTGCCGCCTTATGGGCACGCTTTGTCACCTCGTAGGCGACCGGGATATCCTCATAGAGCTTGCCCACCGGGTAGCGCACGCCCTCAAACAGTGCACGCTTATAGAGCTTGGTGGGGGTGGTCACCTCCATGCCCTCCTGATACAGGATGCGGCGCAGGCATTCCTCCCGGCTCAGGATCTCGAATGCTTCCAGACGCTCTGTGGGCACGGACTGCACCGGCTGGCCCTCGAACACCTCTTCAAAACAGCTGGCTGAAAAATCCGCTCCTGCCTGCTCCAGTGCCCGGTACAGGTTCTCGATGTAATAGGGTGACACCCAGTCATCGCCATCCACAAAAGAGAGGTATTCCCCCTTTGCTGCGTCCACACCAGCGTTGCGGGCATCGGACAGACCGCCATTTTTCTTGTGGAGCACCCGCACCCGGGCATCCTGTGCAGCATATTCACCACAGAGGGTCTCGCTGCCATCGGTGGAGCCGTCGTCCACCAGCAGCAGCTCCATGTTCTGATAGCTCTGCCCCAGCAAGCTGTTCACACAGCGGTTCAGATATGGCTTTACATTATAAACAGGAACGATGATGCTTACCAAAGGATCCATCTTATCTCCTCATTTCAGCAGATCGAAGTAAAACTCTTCCAGCTTCTTCGCCTCGGTGACGATATCAAAGCCGCCTGCCCGCATCTCAGCAGAGGTATCCCGCCGCCGGGCATTTTCTGCAGCCCGGATCGCCGCATCCGCCCAGACTGCCGGGCTTTCCTGCAAGCTCAGGTACTGCATCTCGGGCAGGACCTGAGCCTCCTGCGGCACCTCCGTGGAACAGATGACCGGCAATGCCGCCGCTTGTGCTTCGATCAGCACGATCCCAAGCCCCTCATACCGCGAGGGCAGAACAAAGGCATCCATGGCCTGATAAAACTTTGCGGGATCGCTCTGGCGGCCCAGAAAGCGGACATTCTCCTGCAGCCCCAGTGCCTCCGCTTTCCGGCGGGCAGCGGCCTCGTTTTCCCCTTCTCCGATCAGCAGTAAAACGGCATCCGGCCGTTGCTTGCAGACCTCCGCCATTACATCCAGCAGAAATTCGTGATTTTTGGCATAGCAGAACCGTCCGACATGGCCCAGCACCAGTTCATCCCCCAGGCCAAGCTCCTGCCGGACAGCTTTCCGTTGGGCGGCATCATAAGTAAAGCGGTCGAGCTCAATGGCATTGTTGAACACCCGGAAAGGCTTTTCACCATAAAGCCAGCTGCCTGCCGTTCTGGAGCAGGCACAGAGCCGGGTGGGATACACTGCGGCAAAGGGACGGAGCAGGTACTTCATCACATTTTTTGCCCCTTCTCCCCTGCCCACCGTAGAATGGTTATGCGCGATCCGGTTGGGCACCCCTGCACGCTTTGCCCCCCAGAGGGAAAGCACGCTCAGGGTGTTCATGTGGGAGTGAACGATCTGGTATCCGTTCTGACGGAACAGCCGCCCGATCTCCCGTTCATACTGCGGCAGGTGGGTATATTTTGGCACCACATACACCCGGCCGCCCAGCCGTTCGATCTCTTCCCGCTGGGGTAGGGTCGAGCCTTCCAGCGCGAAAAAATCAAACTGAACTCTGGAACGGTCCATGTGGCGGTAGTAGTTCATCACCACCATCTCCACACCGCCGTAGTTCATATCCGTCATCATCTGGGCCACACGGATGGGCTGTGCATTCTGCTCCATGGTCATACCAGCTCCTTGCGGTCACAATCCTCGAACCAGTCCCGGAAGCTCTCCTCCAGCGTATAGTGGAACTTGTAATCGGTGGCGGCCAGCTTTCTGCCGCAGACATTGGTGGATACCATCAGCTTCCGGACACGGGCGGGATGGATGCCCATCTTTTTGCCCCCGATGGGTCCCAGAATGCCCGCCGCAAACAGCAGCAGTCCGGCGGGCACCAACGGCACATGGCGGTGCAGGCCGGTCGCCTTCTGCATTGTATCGCAGATTTCTTCAATGGTATAAGCCGGCTCGTAGGTACAGTTATAGATCTCTGCTCCGGGGAAGGAATGATCCAGCATCCGGTACTTGAAGAAGCGCACCAACTCCTTGACATAGATGCACGCCTTGATGGTGTCCTTCCGGCCGGCATAAAAAAAGTAGCCCTTCTTCTGCCCCCTGTACAGGCGGGTCATGTTGCCGTGCTCCCCTTTGCCATAAACGATGCCTGGCCGCACGATGGTCAGCTCCCGGGCCGGATCACGGGCCTGCCAGATCTGGTGGATCTTTTCTGCCACCAGCTTGCTGATTCCATACGGCGTGTTGGGAGTTGGCAGAGTCTCCTCCGTCTTAAGGTCCTCAGACGCACCATAGGGTGCAATGGAACTGGTGAATAAGATCTTCCGGATGCCGTATTTTTCCGCAAATGCGGTCACATTTTCCGCGCCCCGGATATTTGTTTCAAAATAGGCTTCTTCCGGGTGGCCGGGGGTGCGGTGGACCGCTGCCAGATCAAAAATCACGTCCTCCGGAGTCGGAACGAACTCAAAATCGATGGGCTTGCGCACATCCAGCCGGATATACTGCACCCCATCGTTCTTTTCCACAATGCCCGGCACCACGCCCTCTTCCCCGGGCATCACAAGATCCAGGTCGTAGATCACGTCGCTGGGTCTGACGCACTCCTTCAGCAGCAAATGAATGAGATGGGTGCCGATAAAACCAGATCCACCAAAAAGAATATAATTCATTTTGCCCCTTTCCGGTCAAACACAACGCCCACCGTCCTGAACAGCAGGTAGATATCCATCCAAATGGACCAGTTGTCGATGTACTGGACATCCAGCTTGACCACTTCTTCAAAATCATCAATATCGCTGCGGCCACTTACCTGCCACAGGCCGGTAATTCCCGGCTTCATGGAAAGGCGGCGCTTGTGATGGCTCTCGTACTGCCGGTATTCATCCAGCGTGGGCGGGCGGGTACCCACTAGGCTCATGGAGCCCCGCACAACGTCAAAAAACTGCGGCAGCTCATCGATGCTGGTGCGACGGATGAAGCGGCCCACCCGGGTAATCCGGGGGTCATCTTCCATCTTGAACATCAGGCCGTTCATTTCGTTCTGGGCCATCAGCTCCTTTTTGCGTGCCTCCGCGTCCACATACATGCTGCGCAGCTTGTGGATGTAGAACACACGTCCATTCCGGCCCACCCGGCGCTGCTTGAAGATCAGCGGGCCGGGGCTTTCCAGCTTGAGCGGAATGGCCACCAACGCAATGATGGGGATACTGATGATGCACCCCACGATGCCGCCTACGATATCCATGGTCCGTTTCAGCACCTGATCCCGCAACTTGAGCTCCACCGTGCCCATCGTCACAACATTGCCGCCCGCACAGCGGCTCAGTTCCCGGCTGATGCGCACCGCACTGGTCTCATCGCAGCAGGCTTTTTCGATCCGATCCAGCACCGGCAGACGGAAATGGACCGTCAGCCCCATGCTCTCCATCTCCTCGAGATAGGGCAGCATGTTCTCCTCACTCTCCTGCGCCACATCCAGATACACTTCATCCAGCGCTGCCTGCCGCAGCCAGTCCATGAAATTATCGAAGTTCGCCTCGATCTTCACCCCATCGATCTCAGTGTGAAGCTGCTCCGGGGCAGCTTCCAGAATGGCAAGGCCGGTCACACACTTGGACCAGTCCTTTTTCAGCTCTTCCAGAACAGGGCTTGCGTTCTCCTGCGTGGTCACCACTCCCACAAGGCTCTGAATCCCCTTGGTATAGCGGGAGCGTACCAGCATCTTTTTGAGGACAGCATGAGCGCCCGTCATCACAAAGACATCGATGACGGGCACAAACACCAGAAAATAGCGAGAATGCAGCATGGAAGCCTTGGTCAGCGCCAGGCAGGCCGCATCAATGAGGGTCAACAAAAAATTGAACCGCACCGCAATTTCAACTTCACGAATCGGAGTGCGGTTCACGATATTTTCACTCTGATCAAATGTAAAAAAGGTCAGGATATAGGCCAGCAGCAATAAAAAACAGGCTTCTACCAGATCGTCCAGCTGGAAGTCCCCCATCTTGTGCAGAACACCTGCGGTCAGCCCCCACGCCAGCCCAATGCTGAGAACCAGAGAGAGCAGATCAATCAGAAACAGGTATCCATACTGCAGTTTTTCACGTTTCGTAATCATACTGTTTCGTTGTCTCCATTTATTTTTACCATTTTATCATATCGGGAGAAGGGTTGCAATAGATGGAGATGGAATGCGTGCTGCTTTTGTCGGATCATTACGAATGGATCGCGTCATTTTACGAAAGCGCCTTATCGCATCCAAAATGGTCAGCAAAAAGCGCCCTTTCTCTCGCATCACACAAGAGAAAGGGCGCAGTCAAGCTTTATTCAGCTCAGGAGAAACTCCGATCAGCAGTTCTCAGCGAAGTACTTAATGGTACGGACCATCTGAGAGGTGTAGGAGTTCTCGTTGTCGTACCAAGACACGACCTGAACCTGATAGGTGTCGTCGCAGCTACGCTGAATTTTTGCACTTTTCCAAGTAGTTCTTCACAGTTTCGTAACAACAGTTACAGTACCAGACCATACCGTTGTCGTACCAAAACCGGTTTGTTCGTACCACAATTATATCACGTTTCAGCGTCATTTGCAAGGATTTGATTCGTTTCACTTCTGACCTGCATTTTTAATTCTAACGTATATTTTTACAGCATTCCACGGTTCAAACGCCTTGGGTCTAGGGCTTCCGTCGGGGCAGCAGCTCTCCCAAGCACTCTCCTCAGAAGCTCTATGACAGCTAGATTGCCAACATGTTCCTGCTGATTAACTGAAATTTCTCCGGACGTGATTTTGAGCCATGGTGTGGGAAATGTAGTCATTTATGTTTGATATGGAGCAATTTCACTTCCTTCGAACCACGATAATTGTCAAAGTAGTTGTCAGTAAAAATATATTTTACTTGCAGGTCATCAGATATTGTTCTGTACCTGACGTGAGGGTTCCTCCCTTCACAACATTTACTGCGTAAGAAATCTGCCAAGAGCAGAACGCTCCTGGCAGCAAAAATTTTTATTTTACTTCATTTGTAAGTTACAATCTTGACTTTCTTCTTGTTTTTAAAAGCCTCTGCAGCAGCTCACGCTCTGCCGGATCAGCTGCAAACAAAAACATTACTGCGCCGTACACTATGGTATAGAGGAGAATACCGAGGCCCAATTGTATTACAGATACCGGATCATGCCAAATCATTCCCTTGATGAAACATGCAGCCCCGGTGAGAAGAACTGCCAAACTTATGATGCCAATTGTAGTTTTCCAGAACTTTATCATGTTCAGGCCGACTCTTTTCTGAAAAAACCAGTTCATTATCAATCCACTGGTCAGAAACATCGAAATTCCTGTGGAAAGTGCCGCACCGGTAATCCCAATCCTGCGTGCGAATAACACTGTTGTTATAATGTTCAGTAGTGCACTTAGCAGGTAAATCTTCGCGCGAAAGCCATACTGTCCTTTGACCTGTAGAATGCATAATCCAAGGTTTTGTGCCAGATCAACAGAGAACGGCAGCATTACAATGATTGCAACCCAATAGGCTGCCTCATAGCCTTCGCCGACCCATACAAGCAGAAATTCACGACCAAAAATGATGAAGCCGGACAAAACCAGCAGTATCACAAAAAATGTAGCCCTTCCAACCCGAATAAACAGATCCGAAACCTTCTGCAATCCATTTTCTTCCTGATACAACACACTGACTCGCGGGTAAAAAACACCTGCGATCTGTGTCCCAAACTGCATATAGATCATGTAGATCTGCGCACCAACAGAGTATACCGCAACAACTGCGGTGCTGAACATTTTGCCCAAAATGACCTGATCTGTTTTCCAGAAAATCTGATCTGCGATGCATCCGATCAGGATGGCCGAAGACAAGGTCAAAATTTCTTTTGCCACTTTTGAATTCGGTTTCAGCGTCGGAATCCGGATTTCTAACCTGCACTGAACATACCACCAGCGAAACAGGATGTTGACCAAATTCAAACCTGCAATGACTGCTGTCACAGACATTGCATAAGGGAGCCTCATCACGCAGAGGATCACAAGCAGTGGCTGAACTGTCTGAAGTAAGATCCCGGAAATTTTCAAAAACACAAAGCGTTCCTGCCCTGTGATCACTGTCAGATAGACTGAACTCAACAGAGTTGCAACCATATTGCAGAACAGCATCCCAAGGATGATGGTGCTCTCCTGGAGTTCCGCCCCCGTAAAGGAACTGGCATAAAAAGCCCGGAAGCCTAAAATTACAACAACTCCAAGCCCTGTCATTCCGGCTGCCATCAGCCGATAGATGCTGCGTGCTGTGGAAAGAATTTCCCTTGCCAACTGTTCATCCTGTTTTCCAAGTGCATTGCAGTAATTGCGCAGGACTCCCGCAGACATACAGGATTCAAATACCGTGACATACGAGAAAAAGGAGCCAACGATTTGATAAAGACCGTATTCACTTTGGCCAAGGTAATGCAACAATACCGGAACATAGATAATGTTGACCAGAACATTTAAAATGACTTGAATATATGACAGAACTACACCGGTTCTACGTTCAGTGTTCATTTATTTTCTTAACAATTCCTTTAATAGTTTTTCTTATTTTGCGATAGTATTTCGGCGGCGCAACATTTGATGCTGTCATATAGATTTTCAGCCTCATCGTTAACGGTTCCTTTTTGAGATATGGATTGTTTCGCCATTCCGGAAAACATTGATCAATCCACTGCCGATTTTCCCGAATCAAGCTGTACTCTCCATGATAGCTGCTCAGTACTCGTTCCGTGTTATAATACAACGCATGCTGTTCATAGACTTTTCCCTACTGATTTTTACTCTTCATGATTCCATTGTATTCTAATTTTCTTTTAAGTCGAAACGGAAGAACTAATACCGCGCTAACTTTCTGTCCAACATTTACTCCAAAACGCTCAATACATTTTTTATTGATCGCCGCAATTTGCTTATCCGTTTTTCCATACCAAGATGCCGCATAATGATGGATAGTTCTCGTATTTTTAGTTATATTTAATTCACCACTTTTGTAATTCATCGGGCAAAAATACTCTGGCGGATAAATCGTAATACCCTCTACCGTTTGAATTTCTCTATCCGGTTTCCATCCGTGTTGCACCAAAATCTGTGTCGTATAAGTCACAATTGTTGTTGTATCAATCGCACCATTCTGATTTCGGAAATGCCGCTTTTCATAAAAATCAAGCATTTCTTTGTATATGCCTAATCCGGGATTAGCAGCCATGCCTAATCCGGGTGCTACAGTATATCGAGTTTCGCAGCCCAAAAAAGCCCCCTGTTTTAAAATTTCATTCAGCGGTTTAATAATTTCGACATCAGTATCAAAATAAATGCCACCCTTATGATACAAAATCCAAAATCTTGCATAATCGCTCACAAATGCCCACTTTTTTGCCTCATAAGCTTCCCGAACATAATCGCAGCAGTTCAAGTCGAAATTGCTTTCATTCCACTCTCTAATTTCATATTCCGGGCAGTACTTTTTCCATGATGCAATGCACTTTTGCGCCAACTCTGGAAGAGGATTTCCTCCAAACCAGCAATAATGGATTATCTTCGGAATTTTCTGATTCATCATTTTTTCATCCTAACCTTCTACTTTTTCATTCCCAAAAGAATTGATACGGCATAATTCCTTGGGCACTTTGCGCTATCATCAAGAACTCATAGAGAACGAGAAAAACTATCACACATATATTCACTATCTTCGCTTGTTTTCTGTTTTTCATTTCCACAATCAAATTTGGCAGTATCGTCATCACACTTCCCGTAAAATAATACGGAATTCGATTTACAATTTGCACTGAAAGTGAAATCCAATAGAACAGAACACCTACTGCCAACATTTCATACTCGATTTTGAACTTTCTTTTTTTTGTAGATTTTGCCCCCATACTTAAGATCGTACAAAACATTAAGATGATCAAAAACAGCGCAGGGTGAAGAACATTTCCAGCGTTCGCATATTCGGTCTGCAAATAGCTCGAATATCCAATCAGTCTTGCCCCGATTTCCGTTAATATTCTTCCGAAAACTGCACAAATACCACATAACGCTACAATCATTATAGACAGCGACAAATTTATCTTACATTTCACAAAGGAAATCGGAAGTAGCAAAAAGAAAACTGCAGCACTCGAATGGAAACTCATTGCTATCAAAATGATCAATATATACCGAAAATATTTTCTCTCATCCAGCAAACTCACTGCTTGCAGAACAATTCCTATCGCCAACGCTTGCCGCACCAGACTGAACTCTAGGAAATAGAACATTAAACTCGCAAAAATGTATATTGAAAGGTATATATCTTTCGAATTTCGGATTATATAACGATAAAACAACACCATAGTCGGTATTGCCCATGCTGCCAGATATTCCGTATATGTTGTGCATATGTTACCTAGCAGATGTATATACGCTCTGCTGCCCGCCTCAATCCAATAGATTTCAATATCATTTTTGCTCCATTCAAGCAGTTGAATATACATCGCTGTGTCTATACCAACCGTTTTTTTTCTCAATGAAACAATAGCCGCTAACTGAAGAAAAGTAATTATTACGAAAAGCTTTTTCCCGCATTTTAAGAATCGTCTTTTCAACACGAAGCCTTCTGCAATCATCAAAAAATAATTTATTATAAAAATCATATCATTCAAATGCACTCTAATGTCAGCAATACTTTTCTGCTCAGCGGCATTTTTGACGTAAGTAGCTGGAAGTAATCTTTTCGGACTTCACTCTTCAGTCTTTTGTAAATACTTTTTAGATTTTTATTTTTCTTATCATATCCACGAATTAGCATTTTAGAAAGCATTGTAAAATTTGCTCTTTTTCTCGCCAAAATAGCAAATCTCAAATAATCCGGCTGTTCCTGTTCAGTGCGAGTTACAACACGATCCCATACGGAAAGATAGTCCAAATCTTTTTCCGAAAAAGTAGAACGTGTAATTCCACTGTTATTCACAAAATAATGATGTAGGATTTGATTTGTTTCCACCATAAAATCTGCTCTTGTATAAAACTCATAACATGCTTCTACGTCTTCGTTTAAAGTAATTACATACCTAAAGTTTTCTAAAATGGAAGTTTTTATAAGCTTATTCCACACACCTGTATTACTTGGCTCTCCGTTTACCCGAAAAAAATAATCAAACATTTTTCTTTTGTCATAAACGGTTATATATTCTTTTGGCTGAATAACTTGAAAATCGGGGATTGCATCTTGCCTTGAGGCACACGCCGTAATTTTTGCCTGCGGATACTTTTCAAAAAGACTCCTTAAGACTTCGAGAAAGTTCAATTCGATCCAGTCATCGGAATCAATAAAGCATACATATTTTCCGCACATTACATCCATTCCTGCATTTCGCGCAGAACTAAGACCGCCATTTTTCTTGTGAATCACTCGAATTCGCCCATCACGCTCTGCCCACGCATCACATAGGGCAGGACAATTATCCGGAGAGCCGTCGTCAACAAGAATAAGTTCAAAATCAGGATAGGTCTGATTTACAATAGACTCTATGCACCGATCAAGGTATTTTTCAACCTTATAAACTGGAACAATAACACTTATTTCTGGCATCCTTTTTCCTCTCTTCTATCGGCTAACAAAAAAGTCATCAACATCCATATCAACTTTTCGCATTACAAGACATCCACTTTCCTTCGCTTGTGGAAAGTCACTTGCTCTTAGTATATCCGGACTGTTCGCTCCTTCTGAAAAATGCAAATAAGTCAAGTAGTCTGTTTTCTTGTCTGCATAAGGAGACATCATTACCAATGTCTGAAAGAACGATTCATCCGGACATACGGTATTTTTATAGAATATATAGTAGTCCTCGTGTTGGCCAAGGTAATTTATAATCCACTCCACCGTCTCACCTGTCAACGCCTACCACTGACTCCCAAAATAGAATTCGATTTGCAGTTGTTTACGCATAAAAGACTTCCATGTTCGGTTATATCCGCCTGTTAGCTCTACCCAACCTCTTTTTACGACCTTCTGCCACAGCCTTCTCCCAATCATCCACAGGGGGAAATAGATTTGATTGCGTTTATCCAGATTATTCTGCAAGTGATTCCCGTAATTTTTGCTATCCCAGTACTGAATAAAGTTTTCACCATCATGGTTCTTGAAGAAATTCACAATTTCATCTGCTGAGTACAGCGGCCAATCCTGCCCGCTGGTCAACCAATAGTAATCATATTTTCCGTGCCGATGTGCTTCTTCCACCAAGTTAATCGTTGCAGTCACCATTGAAATCTGTGCCCATTCAACTGACACACGTTTTTCATCCGGAAGCAAAACGATATTGCTTCTTTTTGTAATTTTATTCGCAAAGTCCGCTTTTTTATCAATGTGGATATAGCAATCAATGTCTTGATGGTTCAGTTTGTCCAACAGCAGATTTATCTGCTTCGGATTCTTATGGCACAAAATCAAAATTGCTATTTTCATTCCTATTTCCTCAGCACTTTCTCAAACATAAACTTCCGCAGCCAATTCGGAGCTAACGCCGACCCACTACGAATCACGCAGCTCTTTATGTACTGACCCTTTCCAATGAAGCCTTTCTGCTTCATAAACTTGAACAGCTTTGCCTGCGTCTTGGCATATTTCCAACCAGCACGCCGCAAGTACATATCCGAGCCAGCTCTCATATGGAGCAGCGGCTCCTGAATGTTGTACCCCTGATATCCGGCCATTAGCATCCGGAGCCAAAGGTAATAGTCCTCCAACAAGTAGAAGTCCTGGTAAGAACCAACCGCCTCGACTGCGGATTTTTTATACATCACACAAGGGTGATTAAACGGATTGCGCTTCTTTGCAAATTCTACAATTTCCGCATTTGTCTCCGGTGGCACACGCTTCGCATCGACGGTATTCGGATCAGTAGTAAACTCTTCCACGATGCCAGAGCAGATACTCACTTCTGGATGCTCGTTAAACACAGCAAGCTGTTTCTCACAGCGATCCGGATACGCAATATCATCGCTATCCATCCGAGCAACCAGCTCATTTTTACAGTGCTTGATGCCCTCATTCAGTGCATTGCCAAGTCCACCGTTCTTAGCAAGGCGAACGACATTTAAAGTTATCCCCATCTCTTGCTGCTTTTTGGCAATCACCTTGTCCAGCGCATCATTCAGTGGTCCGTCACATACCAGTATGAAATCATCAGTTGGGAACGTCTGTGATTGAACACTTTCAATTGCTTGCTCGAAGTATTCTGGCTTTTCCTTATAATAAACGGACATCAAGACACTGTAATTCTGCATCATTCTTCTGTCTCCTGTCCCATCGCCGTAGTCGCACCTTCTGCCACGCCCTCAGTACTCTCCGGCATAAACAGGATCTTCACGGTCGCCAGCATGATTTTCAAATCCTCGATCAGGCTGGGATGCGCAATGTACATCAGATCCATCTGCAGCTTATCGTAGGGGGTGGTGTTATACTTGCCGTACACCTGTGCATAGCCGGTCAGACCCGCCTTGGCCTGCAGCCGCAGAGCAAACTCCGGCATTTCCTCACAATACTGGGCAGCGATCTCAGGGCGTTCCGGGCGTGGGCCTACAATGGACAAGTCTCCCTTCAAGATATTGAGAAGCTGGGGCAGCTCGTCCAGACGGCAGGCGCGGATGATATGACCGACCTTCGTGATACGGTCATCTTTGTCACCAGTGGAAAGACGCGCCACACCGTCTTTTTCGGCATCCACACGCATGGAGCGGAACTTCAAAATCTCGAACTGCTTACCGTCTTTGGTCAGGCGAACCTGCTTGTAAAAAGCAGGACCACCATCGGATTTGACTGCAATAGCCGTAATCAGAAACACCGGACTCAGGATAACCAGTGCCACCAGCGAGATCACAATATCCATGGCACGCTTGATAAACAAGAACTCCGGGCTTGCCATGTAGCGGCCCACACGCAGCATGGGCAGATGGAACATATGCATCGGCTGGGCACCGCTCATAATCACATCGCCCACACGAGGGATCACGAACACATTGATGCCCTGCCCTACGCAGTATTTCAGGATGATATTGCGCTCATGGCTGTGGACACCGCTGATGAACACGCTCTGCATTCCATCCAGCAGGCTCAGGTCGTTCAGGCATTCCTCAACGTTCAAGGTCATCTTGACATCGTATTTTTTTGAAAGACCGTACTCATTGATGAGCTTTTCCAATCCATGACGAACATCATAAACGACTGCAGTCGGCTGGGCCTGGAACGTATTAAAGTACCATCCATGCGCCAACTTCGCCCAGATTGAGGCCATCAGGATCTGTCCGGCAATCGCTGCGATGCCCGGCAGAAGATTGCAGAGCCGCCGGGCCATCAGGCAGATGACAACGTACAGAATGCCATCGGTTGCCATGGCTGCCAGTACCTGTCCATAGATCAACTCTGAAATGCGCTGCAAAGACATCCAGAACGCATCGTAGACTTTACCCAGCAGAAAGAACAACACTGCAAACAGACCGATCATGGTCCAGTTGCCCCTCCAGCCAAACTTTGCATAGACCTGATACGAGTAGTACAGCTCCCAACAAAGTGCAAACGGAATCGTGATCATCACCAAATCGATGATTTTTACGATCTTCAACATCACATCATGCTGAAATTTTGACATAATACCCCAATAACTCCTTTAGCTTTTTCTTTTGCTCTTCGCTCAACTTTTCCGACCCGCTTTGCAGCAGCCGTTTCTGGTTGTACACCCATCGGCTCAGCCAAATGCCATCCGCAGTCTTGTATTTTGCTGGAATCTCCAGATTTCCATGGCATCTTTTATACTCCTGCGCCAGCTCGAACCGGTGCTGCCACGGGTCCGGTTTCTCCCACTGCATTCCGATGGCATCCAGCAACTCCATGCGCTCTTGTGATAAAATTGCATTGCTCTTCTCCGGATTCCGATATGCATACTGCTGCCGCCGCACCCATTTTCCAAGGGCATAGCCCTCCGGCGAAACATAGGCCACCGGGACATCAAGGTCTCCATTTGCCTCAAAATAACGCTTGGCGGCACCATAGACCTCGTTCCACTGGCGGTCATTACGGTTTCCCCAATAGATTCCTATTTTTTCCAGACGACCGATTTGGTCTTGGGAAAGCATTTCTTTTGCATATGCCGTCCTCTGATTCAAAATCCACGCACCCAGCTTTTCGCCCTCTTCAGTCGTGTAATTGACAGGAACATTCAAGTCGCCGTGCTTGGCGGCATAATTCATAGCAAGTGCATACCCCTGTTCCCATCGGACATCAAATACCTTCCATGCCATCCCCAACTGATCCAACTGTCGGATGCGTTCTTCCGTCAGCTTTCCATCGCTTCGGCGTTTCCGCGCATTGTTGATCCACTTTCCCAGAGGATAGTCATCTTTCGTTTTGTATTTCGCCGGAACCTGCAAATTCCCAAACTGTTCCCGAAATTTTCTCGCTTCTTCCAGACCACGTTCCCACGCGGCATCGTTGCGGTTGCCCCACTCCATCCCGATGCTGTCCAGCCGTGCGATTTGCTGTTCGGTCAAGTTCCCCGGAATCTGTCCCGCACGAACACGGCGCTGGGTCGTCAGCCATTCGCCAAGGCTCAATCCCGCCGGTGTGGTATAACGCTTTGGAATATTCAGGCTGCCATGCTCCGCATAGTAAATGCTTGCTTCCGAAAAATAATGGTCCCAACTAGAGGCCAAGCTTGCCTGCAGCCGCTCAAACAGCACCCGACAGTCATGCACCTGCTCGACAACTTCAAACCGTTCGGTGATGATCCTATCGCCCTCACCGTTGGCATTCAGGCGGTAGACTGCCTCCTGCATCTCGCCCTGTAACCCAGCAATGCTGCACAGACCCTCGAAGTTGTTGACTACATCGAGGATAAGCGGTGTAGAATTTTCCCCCGCAGTTAGTGCGCGGCCAATCTGCTGCTTGTAGATGATGGGTGAAATGGTGGGCCGGAACAGGATGACACCTGAAATGCCTTCTACATGAACTCCCTCGTTGAGCATGTCGATGCAAAACAGCAGCTTCAGGCGGTCACTTTCATCGGCCTTGAAGTCGGCAAAAGCCTTGTCTGTACCGGGGTCATCCGAGTAGGCTTCGTAGACCGCCACTTCCGGATTCACCTTTGCAAACCACTCCGGCACATGAGAGATCATTTCGTCCATGTGCTCCTTGTTGGCGCAGAACACGATGTACTTTCCAGACTTGTTCGTGATATGATGAGCGAAAACCTTATCTAATCCATCTGCTTGTTCCAAGGCGCGGCGCAGGGCATCCAGATATTTTTGATTTACGTCCTGAATCCCAGCAGAACGCAGATTATCCACTCTTGTCTGATAGTGTGCCAAGTCTTTCTGGTACTGATAGACGGTAGTCACATAGTTCGGAGCAGGCAAAATACCCCTGACGATTGCTTCGCCAAGGGTCATGTCGCTCGCAACACGGCTGTCAAAAAGCTCTTCGGCCATGTCACGGTTATTATCCAGATATCGGATGTTTGTCGCTGTCAAGCCCAGCAGTCTTGCGTCCGGGCATAACCTTAATAAAGCCACCGTGCTTTCGCCCCAGCATTCCGCACCGGCACGGTGGAATTCGTCCAATATGATATAAGATGGCTGAAGTCCAGCGATTTCTGCAAGCTGGCCTTCGGTACAGCACATCAGCTTCGCATAGGTGTAAAAATGGACGTTCGCCAGCGGAAAATCCGGGTCGTTCCTTTTCAGGCTCTCCAGCTGTGTCTTGAAGATATATTCACTGGGAGAAAGCCAGATCACAACCTTCTCCGGGTTGTCCTCGATCAGCTTGAACGCAATATAGCTCTTTCCGGTACCAGTGGGATGAACAATGGCGGCCTTGCCATACTGCTCCATCATCCGGACTGCCGCATGATATGCTTTCTCGTTGTGTTCAAACAGACGCAGTGCCACCTTGTTCACCCCTTTCCGCAATTCAGGGGTATCCTTCACAGTGAAAATGGAGGATACCGTTCCTTTGACATCATTGTCTATAATCTCATCTTATTTTATCATGGTTATATCTGGGATTCAATAGAAATCATCATAAATGTATCACATTTGACCCTGAAAAAACATCGCGAAGGCCGGATTGTTTTTGTGTCATGCCCAGTTCTGTATAATAATTCCAGCTGCAAACGAAGAATGAGAAAATAAGGGGTCAGATGAGGGTCTAAACAGCAGGAGGAAACAGCGATGGCGCGACGGGGAGAAAACATTCGCAAGCGTAAGGACGGTCGGTGGGAAGGCAGGTACATCAAAGCGCGCACACCGGAGGGGAAGATCCAGTGGGGTTACGTTTACGGAACGGCCTATGTGGAGGTCAAACGGGTGCTGATTCAAAGGAAAGCCGAGGAGGGCTTCTACAACCTGAATCGAACTGACCTGACCTTTGAAGCACTGGCCGAGGTATGGCTGCATTCCCTGCGGAACAGTATAAAAGAATCCACCTATGCGCATTATTCATACACACTGCACAAGTATCTTCTTCCGGTTTTGAGCAAAGTGCCCATTGCATCCCTTGAGGAAAGCTTTCTGGAGCGGGCCATGCAGCAGATCGTTGCGCCCACAGATGCCGCACACAAACCGCTGGGAAACTCCTCTGCCCGGGAATGTCTCTCCATGCTGCGCCGCATCTGCAAATATGCCGCTCATTTACGTCTGATTCGTCCAATGGAGCTGGAAGTTGCGTTGCCAAAAGCCAGCGACAAAATTTCTGCGCCTCTCTCCCCGGCGGAACAGCAACGACTTCATCAATATGTACAGGCGAACCCTACGCCTCGCAAAATTGGCTTACTACTGGGGCTGGAATTGGGGCTTCGAATTGGTGAGATTTGCGGCCTGCAATGGGGCGATTTTGACCTGAAACTTGGCACGCTGAAGATCAACCGGACGGTCTGCCGAATTTCCTGCGGAAACGGTCATACAAAGGTGGTCATCCAAACGCCCAAAACCCGCACCTCCCGCCGGGAAATTCCAATCCCGAATCAGCTGCTTATTATGCTGAAAAAGCTGCGCGGAAAAGCCAGCAATGCTGCATGGTTCCTGTCCGGCAGCGAGTCCAAGCCAACCGAACCCCGCTGCTATCGGAAAAGCATCAAAGCGTATCTGAAGCAGGCGACCGTCCGGCAAGTACGTCCGCACGCGCTGCGACACACCTTTGCTACCACCTGTTTGCAGGCGGGGTGTGATGTAAAGACCCTCAGCGAATTGTTGGGACATGCCAACGCCAACATCACCTTGCAGCGCTATGTGCACTCTGACCTGACCCGAAAGCGCCGGGAGATGAACCGGATATTTTCACGTCAGGTGTCTATGAGGGGCAGAAAAGCGCTGAATCTGTTGGAATAACGCCAGATTTTGTCCATGGCCCTCCATTTTCCATGTGGAGGATACTTTTTTCTTTTTTGAGCAACCTTCTCCTTAACGCAAAAAGGCCCCTGCCCATCACATTTCTGTGAAAGGCAGAGGCCTTCTGTTGATAGATTTTAATGTTTCAGCATCCGGGCAACCGCTTCATCCGTCAAAGGCTTCCCGTTTTTGCTGAGAAACAGGTTCTTGTGGCGACTGGGGTATTCCTTTAAATAGGCATCCCGTAGGGTACGATACTTCATCAGCTGCTTGGACAGCGCAGGCGACTTTGGCACCACGCGTTCCTTGCTGCCCTTGCCATGCTTGACCAGAATATAGTCCGGTTTGATGTCTTCCGGCTCCATCAGGATCATCTCATTGCAGCGCATCCCGGTGTCGAACAGCAGCATAATGATGGTCTTATTCCTCACCGACAGGAAATCTGTCCCATCGTAAAATCGGATCATCCGCCTCATCTCATCCACTGTAAAGGTATCAATGATGGTTTTGGGCTGACGAAGAGGCTTCACCTTCTTGGCCGGGTTATCCCGTTCATCCAGATAGCCTTCGGTCACCAGATAATTGAACCAAGTCCGCCAGACTTTGAGCAGATCATTGATGTACCGTGGCGTGCTGCCCATGTCCTGCTTTTCCTTCATCAGATCCCGGATGTGGTGTGGCTTGACCTCCTCCAGTTCGGTGATCCGTCTCAATTCCAGAAAGTCCACCAGGAATCGTGTCGCTGCCCGGTAGTTGCGCAGGGAGCCTTTGGCAAGATGGCGGCATTCGCAGTCGTACAGAAATTCATCGCGGAGATCCTTCAAACACATAAAAAACACCCTTCCTCTCACGGAAACCCGCAAAAGGAAGGGTATTGAACTCGTTATCCTGTTGTCGTACCAATCACAGCATGTTCGTACCAGCAAAGCCGGTACCAGCCGTCATTCAGCACGGCACTTCAAGCACTTTTGAGCGTAGAGCTGTAATTAGCAGTTCTCAGCGAAGTACTTAATGGTACGGACCATCTGAGAGGTGTAGGAGTTCTCGTTGTCGTACCAGGACACGACCTGAACCTGATAGGTGTCGTCGTCGATCTTAGCGACCATGGTCTGGGTAGCGTCGAACAGAGAGCCGTAACGCATGCCGATGACATCGGAAGAAACGATCGGATCCTCGTTGTAGCCGAAGGACTCAGAGGTAGCAGCCTTCATAGCAGCATTGATGGACTCCTTGGTGACATCCTTGCCCTTGACAACGGCAACCAAGATGGTGGTAGAGCCGGTGGGAACGGGCACACGCTGAGCAGAGCCGATCAGCTTGCCGTTCAGCTCGGGGATGACCAGGCCGATAGCCTTAGCAGCGCCGGTGCTGTTGGGAACGATGTTCTGTGCGCCAGCACGAGCACGGCGCAGGTCGCCCTTGCGCTGAGGACCATCCAGGATCATCTGGTCGCCGGTGTAAGCATGAACAGTGGTCATGATGCCGGAAACGATGGGGTAGGTCTTGTTCAGGGTGTCAGCCATGGGAGCCAGGCAGTTGGTGGTGCAGGAAGCAGCAGAGATGACCTGATCCTCAGCGGTCAGGGTCTTCTCGTTGACGGAGAAGACGATGGTCTTCAGGTCGTTGCCTGCGGGAGCAGAGATAACGACCTTCTTTGCGCCAGCCTGGATGTGAGCCATGCTCTTCTCCTTGCTGGTGTAGAAGCCGGTGCACTCCAGAACGACATCAACGTTCAGCTCGCCCCAGGGAGCATCCTTTGCGTCCTTAACAGCATAGATCTTGATCTCCTTGCCGTCGACGATGATGGAATCCTCGGTAGCCTCGACAGTGTGCTTGCCTTCGCCGATCTTGCCGCAGAAGGAACCCTGAGCGGTATCGTACTTCAGCAGGTGAGCCAGCATCTTGGGGCTGGTCAGATCGTTGATTGCAACGACCTCGTAACCCTCAGCATCAAACATCTGACGGAAAGCCAGACGGCCAATACGACCAAAACCATTGATAGCAACTCTAACAGCCATGTTAATAGTACCTCCTAAATGTTCTTACCCTTTTATCGGATAATAATCACGGTATCTTTATTATAGACCAAATTGCGGAAACCTTCAAGTGCCCGCCAAAAAATTAACAAGGTAATTTCACACTTTTTTGTTTTTGAACGATTTTCACAGCTTTTATGGGAATCTTTTCAGCAATTCAACCAACGGCGTGTCGGGGTATTGCAGGCCTTCCGTCACTTCCTGCCACCCGCGCCACAGTGAAAAGCCCCAGCGCGCCGATGCAGCACATGCCAAAGCCAAACAGCACCTCGGGCAGGTCAGCTACCGTGATGCCGTGGAACAGCAGCACCAGCACCCGGGGCAGTTCCCAGCAGAAGCAGAGCAGGAACGTGCAGATCCCGGCCTCGCACAGCTGGCAGCCGTTGGACGTTTCCGGCAGCCAAAGGGCGCGGACCATCGCCGAAAGAAACACCAGCGCAGCCAGCATCTGCCAGACCATGGCAGTCGGTTCCACCCGGTGCCAGCTGGAGCTGTTCTCCATAAAGCGGCTCAGCACCCCCCAGTAGAACACCGCCGTGCCAAGCACCGCCGGGGTCATGCTCCGGCCGGGCAGACGGTATTCTCCCTTATGCGTCCAGCTGCGGCCCAGCCGGATCAGCCAGACAGCGCACACCACCTCCAACACGGCACGCACCAGCGCGCCAACGCCGGTCATGCCCACTGCCAGACGCACCGCACCGGCCAGGCCGACACACACGCCGCCCAGCACCGATGTGATCCCCACCGGCCTGCACGCACTGCGCAGAACAAGGGGCTGGCGGGCCAGCTTCCGGGCGGCAATGATACCAACGACCAGCGCCGCCCACAGGCCGCCGTACCGCAGCCAGACAGAGCCCGCTGTGCACAGGCCGGTGTTCCAGTCCGTCCACAGGGCCAAGTCAAGCCCGCGCCCAATGGCAAGGGCACCACCACAGGTGAAAATCAGCACAAATAAAGCGTTCATCAGCGTTCCTCGATCGGTTTATATTTCTGGCGCACGCCCAGATACTTATAGGCGGGCCGGATGATCCGGTTGGCAAAAATGACTTCCTCCACCCGGTGTGCGCACCAACCCGGCACACGGGCAATGGCGAACAGCGGGGTGTAGATATCCTCAGAGATGCCCAGCATGTTATAGATCAGGCCGCTGAACAGGTCCACATTGGCGCACACCGGCTTGCTGCTGCCCTTTTCCTCGGCAAAGATATCGGGAGCCAGCCGCTCGATGCTGCACAGCATGTTGTACTCTTCCTCAAAGCCCTTCTCGTAGGCCAGGTGCTTGGCGCGCTCCTTCAGAATGACCTCACGAGGGTCGCTCATGGTATAGACCGCATGGCCCATACCGTAGATCAGGCCGGAGCCGTCGCCCGCCTGCTTGCGCAGGATGCGGCGCAGATACTCGCGCACCTCGTCGTCGTCCTCCGGGTGCTCCACATGCTTGAGAATATCCTGCAGCTGGCGGTTGACCATCAGGTTGGCACCGCCGTGCTTGGGGCCCTTCAGCGCGCCAATGGCGGCTGCAATGGCCGAGTAGGTATCGGTGCCCGAGGAGGACAGCACACGGGCGGTAAAGGTGGAGCAGTTGCCGCCGCCGTGGTCAGCGTGGACCAGCAGGCACATATCCAGCAGTTTGGCTTCCTCGTGGGTGAACTTCTGGTCCGGGCGGTAGGTGCTCAGGATGTGCTCTGCCGTGCTCTGGCCGGGCTTGGGCATGTGGAAGAACATGCTCTGCTTGTCATAATAGCGGCGCTTCATCTGGTAAGCGTTCACCATCATGGTGGGCATACTGGCGATCAGATTGATGCTCTGGTTCAGGATATTCTCCAGCGTCAGATCCTCGGCATGCTCGTCGTAGGAATACAGGCCCAGCACGCACCGCTGCATCTTGTTCATAATATTGGGCGAAGGAGCATTCATGGTATCCATAAAACCATCGGGCAGGGCACGGTGCTCTGCCAGCAGCTCGCAGAAATCGTCCAGCTGCTCCTGGGTGGGCAGGCTGCCGAACAGCAGCAGCCAGATGACCTCTTCAAACACAAAGCGGTCGTTGCGGTAGGCCTCATTCACGATCTCGTTGATGTCCACGCCGCGGTAGATCAGACGGCCCGGAATGGGAATGACATGCCCTTCCTGATCCTTTTTGTAGCCCACAACGTCACAGACATTGGTCAGGCCTGCCAGCACACCGGTACCATCCGGGTTGCGCAGGCCGCGCTTGACACCGAGACGCTCACTCGTCTCCGGGTCGATGTAGTTGTTTGCCAGATACTCTTCACACAGCGTCCGCATGGTCTGCGGGTCCAGCGACGCTACTTCTGCATGGGTATAGTTCATGCGCGAATTCCCCTTTCTCTTATTTCTCTCTTATATACTTTCCGGCCATCCACCATGATGGCACACCCTTATGATAGCGCTTTTGTGAAGTAAATTCAAGTCTTGGATGAAATGTGCGCTTTTTCACCCCGCCGTACTGGTACACTGGGCCCAGAAAAATGCCTGTCCGGGAGGGAAAACTACGATGAAAAAGACATTCTTTCTCCTCTGCGCCCTGCTGCTGGTGCTGGGTACGCTCCTGCCGATCGCCGGTTACCGGCTGACACTGGCAGTGTTCGGCCCGGCACAGGGGGCTTCTTCTGCTCCTCTGCCGGGCACTGCGACTTCGGAAACCGCCCCGGACAGCGCCGCTGTGCCGCCCTCCGATCAGGACAGCGAGAGCTTTCTGCTGGCCGACCAGAGCGCCGGGGCCGTAGTCTCGGTGCCCCGGCGGGACTATCTGATTGGTGCCGTGGCGGCGGAAATGCCCATCAGCTGGCCGGACGAGGCGCTCAAGGCGCAGGCCATCGCGGCCCACAGCTATGCCCTCTACTGCCGCGACCATACCGCCGAACCGGCTTCCGGCTGGCTGAGCGTGGACCCCGTCCGGCGGCAGGGATACTTAACAGATGCAGTCCTCCGCAGCTACTGGGGCACCGCCTATGAGGAGAACTATGCCCGCCTCTCGGCGCTGGTGGACAGTGTGCTGACCGATGTGCTCTACTATGGCAGCGCCCCCGCCGGGGCAAGCTACTTTGCCATCTCCAACGGCATGACTGAGGCCAGCGAAAACGTCTGGGGCACTGCCCTTCCCTATCTTGTGGCCGTGGACAGCTCCACCGACCTCAATGCGGACAACTACCTTTATACCGTTCAGTTCACCACCGAACAGATGCAGCAGGCTCTCGGCGGGCTGGGCCTGCTCCCTGACCTCGCCGCACCTGCCAGCTGGTTCGGAGAGGCCGCGCTCACCCCTTCGGGCTATGTAGCCTCCCTGCCTGTCTGCGGGCAGAGCGTCACTGGCCCGGCCCTGCGCAAAGCTCTGGGCCTGCGGAGCGCCTGCTTCACGGTGCAGTATCAGGAGGGCAGCTTTCTCCTCACCACCAAGGGCTATGGCCACGGTGTGGGGCTGAGCCAGTGGGGTGCCAAGGCGCTGGCCGAGCAGGGACAGAGCGCGGAAGAAATTCTGGCGCACTATTTCCCGGGGACAGAGCTGCGGAGATAACTCCCTCAAGCGCTCCGCCCCGGCTTCTCTGGCCGGGGAGCCGGAAAAGCAGGCAATAAAAAAGGCAGCTGACCCAACGGCCAGCCGCCCAAAAGATCAATATTCAGCCAAACAGGCTCGTCCACCAATCCTGACTGCTGCTTTCCTCGCCAGCAGCGGCTTCAGTCTCTGCCACAGTCTCAGTTTCCGCGGCAGCTTCCTCCGCCTGCACAGCCTCTTCCAGAAGCTCCAGACCATCGTCATTGCCATCCTCGGTGATGTACCAATAGCAGGACGCGCCGCCAATGGAGATGCTGGCGGCAGACAGCGGCACACGGCCAGAGGCAACGCCGTTGGAAGGATCGGAACAGTAGAACACGCCGTCGGTGTAGTCCGTCAGGAGCACGGCATGGGGTCTGGTGCGGTCGTACAGCACGATGCCCTCCGGATGCTCTGCCAGAATGGAGACCAGCGCTTCCGTCTTGGCCGCCTTGCCCGAAGGCAGGGTCGCATAACCCACATGCATATCGTTGTATGTAAAGCTGTGGGAGAGCCCGCCTGACCAGGCCGTGCTCTTGATGCCGTTTTCGGTCACATCCACCCAGCTGTCCATCCCATCCAGATAAGCCCGGCGGCGAAGCATCATTGCGGCAGAGGCCAGGGTGCAGGTGCCGCCCCGGCTCTGTTTGAAGTAGAACCCAACATCAACGTTCAGGTCCACGGCCAATGCCCCGGGGAGCAGCACGGCCATCAGGGCCATCGTTGCAAGCAGGGCAGCGAGAGTTTTCCGAAGTTTGCTTCCAAAGTGCTTGGCTGTTTCCACGTCAGTATCCTTTCTTCACAAAAGAGCGTTTCATTCACTGGTGTAAAGTATATCATTCTGTTACTCTTTTGTAAACAGTTTTGCAGCCATTTTCTCAATATTTACACGCTTTGGTCACAATTCAAGGGCAGATTGCACAATCGTACAGTGAAGTGGTTGGTTATTTGCTACAAAAGTCCGGAAAAGTTTTTCATTGTGCTTTCCGCTTTTCTTCCCAACTGCCGGTTTCTTTTTCAACGCAATTATGGTATAATCTGCCCTGAAGTTGAATTTTCAGGAGCATTTATATATGAAAGCAACCATCGTCATCCCCAACATCAACGGCAAAGGCTGGCTCAAGGACTCCATCGAGTCGGTCTACGCCCAGACAGAGCAGGATTTTGAGCTCATCATCGTGGACAACGGTTCCACCGATGAAAGTCTGGAGCAGGCCCGCAGCTACTGCGGCCGCCCCAACTTCACCCTGATCGAAAACGGCACCAACACCGGCTTCTCCCACGCCGTGAATCAGGGCATTGCCCGGGCCAAGGGCGAGTATGTGGTCATGTTCAACAACGATGCCTTTGCCGAGCCCGAGTGGCTGGCCGAGCTCATCCGCACCGCCGAGACCGATCCCAAAATTTTTGCCGTGCAGAGCCTGATGCTCCGCCACTTTGAACGGGAGCTGGCCGACGATGCCGGTGATTACGTCACCTGGATGGGCTTTGCCTGCAAGACCGGCGACGGCCGCCGGGCCAGCCGCTACACCAAACAGAAGCGCATCTTCTCGGCCTGCGGCGGCGCGGCGCTCTACCGCAAGAGCATTCTGGAGGAGATCGGCACCTTTGACGAGAACTTCTTCGCCTACTTTGAGGATGTGGACCTGAGCTGGCGTGCCAACAACGCAGGCTACAAGTGTGTCCTCTGCCCCACCGCAAAATGCTACCACATCTGCGGTGCCAGCACCGGCGCGGTGAAGTACAACGCCTTCAAGAGCCAGCAGAGCGGCCGGAACAGCATCCTGCTCCCCCTCAAGAACGAGCCGCTGCTCATGCTCATCCTGAACTTTCTCCCGCTGGCGCTGGGCTATCTGCTCAAGTGCTACAAGTTCCACAAGCAGGGCTTTGGCGAAGCCTGGGACAAGGGAATGCACGAAGCCTTCGCCCTGCTCAAAGAGGGGCGGCTCGGCAAGCGCCCCTTCCGCCTGAAGGACCTGCCCAACTATATCCTCATGGAGCTGTGGATGGTCTGGAACATGGTGCCATACCTGTGGTATCGGCTGGTCGTGGTCAGGTTTGATCTGAAGTGATCTGGAAACAAAAACACCCCTGCGTGGAATGCTTCACACATTCCGTGCAGGGGTGTTCTGTCAGATTTCGGTTTTCGGTTATGCCGCCGGGCTCTCAGAGGAAGCCTCGGTGCTCTCCGCCGGGGTGCTCTCCGCCGCCTCTTCCACCGGGGCAGCCTCGTCAGCAACGGCGCTGGCGGCCACGCTGGCGGCGGCAGAATCGCCTGCGGTTGCAAGGATGGCATCGTTGACCTCACTCTCAGCCAGCGGGGCAGGCTCCGCGGCAGAGGCTGCACTGTCGGCGGATTCGGGCTTGGTCTCGCTGTCGGTCAGGCCGGTCAGGTACCAGCTGCCGCTCTGGCGGCTGAACAGGTAATCCATATACTTGGTGGGCGTGTCGGACGAGGTGTTCAGGATGCTGTCATCACTGCTCTGGGTGGGGATATAGCCCACGGTAACGTGGAGCAGGCCGTCCTTCTTGAACAGTCTGGTGACGGTAGCGCGGAAGGTGCCCACGCTGCCGGTGACGGGGATCTTATAGCACTGGGTCGTCTCATCGAACTCGACAGTCATGTCGTCCATCTCAAAGCTCTTGTGGGTCAGCTTGAAGCTGGGGCCCACCAGCTTTGCCAGATAGGCATCCACATCCACCGAGGGCAGCAGCAGCTGTTCGGTGTCGGGGTCCGTGTTGTAGTTATCAAAGCTTCCCTGGGTCTCCTGGATGCTGTACACGCAGCCCCAGACGGCGGCTTCGCGCAGGGTTAGGTCATCGATGTTCTCGATGCCGTCAAAGGGCAGCGGGTCGAACAGGACCAGACCTTCCAGCCGGTCCTCATATTCCGCTTTCTGCTGGGTGTCGTCAAACAGGGTGGCCACACCCTTCACACCGGCCCGCACGACCGTTACAATGCCCACCAGCGCCAGCACAGCGATCAGCAGGCCAAGGGTCTGCCGGGCGCGGCGGCGGTGGAGCCGGGCGTGTTCTTCCGGGGTCATATAGGTTTTCATATCCTTATCGTCTCCTAAATCAGGTCATCTTTTGGGGAAATACCAGCTTTCAGTATACCACAAACTGCCCGCCGGTGCAAAACCCGGGGCGTGGATTTTTTGTGAAAGCGCGATTTATTCCCACGTTTTCCAGATCTCGGGCTGGTAGCCCACGGTGGCCTTTTTGCCGTTGCGCACGATGGGCGTTTTGAAGAGCTGCTGATTCTCGAACAGCTTGTCCTCCTTCTGCCAATCCACCAGTGCATCCAGCAGGGCCAGCGTCTGCTTGTCCTTTGCCGCCGGGTTCACCAGCTGCTCCCAGCCGCCCAGCGCACGGGCCACGTTCTCAAACTCGCCCCGGCTCATCTCTTTTTCCTTCAGGTCGATCATCTGGAACTTGATGCCCCGCTCCTTGAAATAGCGCTGGGCTTTTTTGGTATCAAAGCACTTGCTGGTGCCAAAGATCTGAATGTTCATCGTTTTTCCTCCTGGATCCTGTGTGCTCTATTGTATCATATCTGCCGGAAAAAACCTAGGGATAATTCATCTTCTTTCCGTCCATACTTGCTTTATCACAAGCCGACCCTGAGATTGAACGAAGGGCGGGCCATTTCAGAAAGAGAGGAACTTCCCATGAAAGCATTCGTTGACCCCGATCTCTGCATCGGCTGCACCCAGTGCACCGGGATCTGCCCCGAGGTATTCCAGATGACAGGCATCCTGGCCGTCGCTGTGCCGGGCGAGCTGCCGCCCGACACCGTACCCACCGCCGTGGAAGCCGCACAGGCCTGCCCGGTGAGCGCCATCACCATCTCGGAGTAACCCCTTCACCTGCCTTCCCAACACGGGAGGGCATTTTTGTTTTTTCTGCAAAAATCCCCCGCTGGCCCCCATTTTGTGTTATACTATAAATTGAGTTATAATGCAATGGAGGAGACTGACTATGCGTTTACTGGTCATTGACGGCAACAGCATTGCCAACCGTGCCTTTTACGGCATCAAGCTGCTGACCACCAAGGACGGCCGCTATACCAATGCCATCTTCGGCTTTTTGAATATTATGAATTCCCTGCTCCGGGAGTGTGAGCCCGACGAGGTGGCCGTGGCCTTCGATCTGAAGCACCCCACCTTCCGCCACGAAATGTACGACGGCTACAAGGGCACCCGCCACGCCATGCCGGACGAGCTGGCCCAGCAGATGCCCATCCTGAAAGAACTGCTCACCGACCTGGGCTACCGCCAGGTATCGGCAAAAGGCTGGGAGGCCGACGACATTCTGGGCACGCTGGCCGCTGCCTGCGAGGCCCGCAGGGACGACTGCTTTCTGGCCACGGGAGACCGCGACAGCCTGCAGCTGGTGAGTGAGACCACCACCGTGCTGCTGGCCACCAGCGCCATGGGCCGCAGCAAAACGGAGACCATGGATCTGGATGCCATCCACGAAAAGTACGGCATTGAGCCCAAGCAGCTCATCGAGGTGAAGAGCCTGATGGGCGACACCTCCGACAACATCCCGGGTGTGAAGGGCATCGGCGAAAAGACCGCCATGACTCTGGTCAAGAACTTCGGCACCCTGGACAGCGTGTACGACCATCTGGACAGCCCGATCATCAAGCCCCGTCAGCGGGAAAACCTGCTGGCCTGCCGGGAGGATGCCTACCTCAGCCACACGCTGGGCACCATCCGCACCGATGCTCCCATCGACACAGCGGAAGGGGCCTACAAGGTGACCGAGGGCAACAAGCCCGCCGCTGTCCGTCTGATGCAGGAGCTGGAGATCCAGACCCTCATCACCCGGTTTGGACTGGACGGCATCGTCCCGGAACTGGACCCCGACACCCTGCCGGAGGTAGACGCAGCCATTGCGTCCCTGCCCGCAGAGCCTTCCGGCCACTATCTGGTGGCCGCGCGCCCTGCTGTTCTGGGCAAAAAGAGCGCGGTCGTGCAGCCGGAGGCCTGGTACGCCGTGCAAGACACCACCGTGTATCCCCTCTCCGAGGAGGAGCTGGTCTCCCTGCTGGACGACCCTAAGGTGACACTGGATGTATTCGATTCTGCCCCCCTCTACGCCAGAGCCATGGCCGCAGGCAGCTGGGGCAGCAGCATCGTCTGGGACGGCAAGCTGGCCGCCTACCTGCTGGACGCTTCCGCTTCCCACTATCTGCTCACCACCCTTGCCACCAGCTACCATGCAAGGTCAGCGTTCTCCTGTGAGGAGTACCCCGATGCCGGTTTCCTGGCAGACCTGTTCGCCAAAATGAAGGCGGAGATCACCGAAAACGGCGAGGACGATCTCTACAACAACATTGAGTTCCCGCTGGCACAGGTGCTGGCCGATATGACCCGCACCGGCATCCTTGTAGACCGTGAGGGCATCGAAGCCTTCGGCGTGCAGCTGCGGCAGGAGCTGGACCAGGTGCTGACCCGCATCGAGATGGAGGCAGGCACCTCCGATTTCAACCCCAACAGCCCCAAACAGCTGGGCACCCTGCTCTTTGATACCATGGGCCTGCCCCACGGCAAAAAGACGAAGAACGGCTGGTCCACCGATGCCGAAACATTGGAAAAGCTGCGGGACATCCCGCTGGTGGAGGACATTCTCCAGTACCGTGCCTGCCAGAAGCTGAACTCCACCTATGTGGAGGGTCTGCTCAAGGTCATTGGCGAGGATGGCCGCATCCACACCCGTTTCAACCAGACCGAGGCCCGCACCGGGCGGCTCTCCTCTGACAATCCCAACCTGCAGAACATCCCCATCCGCACCGAGATGGGCAGCAAGCTCCGCGCCTACTTTGTGGCAAAGCCCGGCTGCGTGCTGGTGGATGCCGATTACAGCCAGATCGAACTGCGCATCCTGGCCCATGTCACCGGCGACGCACACATGCAGGAGGCGTTCCTCTCCGGTGCCGACATCCACCGCAGCACCGCAGCCAAAATCTACAACATCCGGCCTGAGGATGTCACGCCCCGTCTGCGTTCCAGCGCCAAGGCCATCAACTTTGGCATCATGTACGGCAAGGGCGCTTACAGCCTTTCCAAGGACATCGGCGTGAGCGTCAAGGAGGCAGAGGCCTTCCTGCAGACCTATCTGGCCACCTTCCCCAATATCGACGGTTATATGGAAAAGACCATTGCGGATGCCCGCCAGTGCGGCTACGTTTCCACCCTGTTCGGCCGCCGCCGCGCCCTGCCGGAGCTGAACAGCAACAACCACAACATCCGGGCAAGCGGCGAACGGATGGCCCGCAACACCCCCATTCAGGGCACGGCCGCTGATGTTATCAAGCTGGCCATGGTGCGTGTCTGGCGGCGGCTGCGGAACGAGAAGATGGAAAGCCGCCTGATCCTGACGGTCCACGATGAACTGATCGTGGAAGCCCCGGAAGCAGAGGCCGAAAAGGCCGCGCAGATCCTGCGGGAGGAAATGGAAGGCTGCGTGCACTACGCGGTGCCCCTGAGCACCGATGTGCATACTGGCAAAAACTGGCTGGAGGCCCACTGAACTATGATCGTTTTAGGAATCGAATCCACCTGCGACGAGACCGCCGCATCCCTTGTGGAAGATGGCCGTCGCCTGTTGAGCAACGTCATCTCCACCAGTGTCAAGGAGCAGGCTCTTTATGGCGGCGTGGTCCCTGAGATCGCCAGCCGCCGCCACTGCGAGTTCATCAGCGCCACGGTCAAAAAGGCTCTGCTGGATGCTGGCAAGACCATGGACGATGTGGACGCGGTGGCCGTCACCTTTGCGCCGGGCCTGATCGGCGCAGTGCTGGTGGGCGTGAACTTTGCCAAGGGGCTGGCCTATTCGGCCAACAAGCCGCTGGTTCCGGTGCATCACCTGCGGGGCCACATTGCGGCCCTCTATCTGACCCACCCGGAGCTCAAGCCGCCCTTCCTCTGTCTGGTGGCATCCGGCGGCCACAGCCATATCGTGGAGGTGCAGGACTACACCCACTACCACATTCTGGGCCACACCGTGGACGATGCCGCCGGCGAAGCCTTTGACAAGGTCGCCCGCACCCTGGGTCTGCCCTATCCCGGCGGCCCCAGCGTGGCAAATGCCGCCAAAACAGGCGACCCCAAGGCCTATCGCCTGCCGGTGCCCCATGTGGACGGCAAGTACAACGTCAGCTTCTCCGGCCTGAAAACCGCCGTGCTGAACGAGGTGAACAAGGCCCAGATGAAGAACGAGGAGATCAACGTGCCTGATCTGGCGGCAAGCTTTCAGGAGCGCATTGCGGGTATTCTGGCCGAAAAGCTGCTGCTGGCTGCTGCCGACACCGGGGCAAAGCAGGTCTGTCTGGCGGGCGGTGTGGCCGCCAACGGCCGCCTGCGTCAGCTGGTGAACGATGGTGCCCAGAAGTTGGGGGCCAAGGTCTACCTGCCGGAACTGAAATTCTGCGGCGACAACGGCGCAATGATCGCAGCGCAGGGCTACTACCAGTACATGGCGGGCCACACGGCAGGCCTTGATCTGAACGGTCTGCCCACCCTGCCCATCGACTACGAATAAGCGAAGCAAAACCAAAGCTCCCGGAGCGGTGCGGCATTCAGTGCCATCGTTCCGGGAGCTTTTTGCCCTGCTGCGGGCGCACAACCAAAAAGGCACCCTCGCCTTTCAGCGAGAGTGCCTTTTGTTTCAAGAATAAGAATTCAAGAAAGAACGTTCAGAAGGGATCAAATTACTTGATCTCGACCTTAGCGCCAGCCTCTTCCAGCTTCTTCTTGATGTCCTCAGCCTCAGCCTTGGAAGCCTTCTCCTTGACAGCCTTGGGAGCGCCGTCAACGATAGCCTTTGCTTCCTTCAGGCCCAGACCGGTGATCTCCTTGACCAGCTTGATGACCTGCATCTTGGTAGCGCCAGCCTCAGCCAGGATAACGTCGAACTCGGTCTTCTCTTCCTCAGCGGCAGCAGCAGCGCCAGCAGCAGCGGGAGCAGCAGCAGCAACAGCAGAAACACCGAACTCCTCGCAGTAAGCGTCGATCAGCTCTTTCAGCTCCAGAACGGTCAGGCCCTTGACGGACTCGATGATGGCAGTAATCTTCTCAGAAGCCATGGTAATAACCCTCCAATATCAATGGTTTTTGTTTGTTTCAGTTTTGTGTTAAGCAGCGGTCACGCAGCCATTAGGCAGCGGGCTCCTCCTGCTTGTCGGCGTAGGCCTGCATAGCAACAGCCAGACCGGACAGAGTGCTGGTAAGAGCACCTGCGAACATGGACAGCATACCCTCGCGGTTGGGCAGCTTTGCGATGGCGTTGGTCTCGGCAGCGTCCATGACCTTGCCTTCCATGAAGCCAGCCTTCACGACGAACTTCTTGGACTTATCGCCATCCTGGTACTTGCACAGGATGCGGGCAGCGGACATGGGGTCTTCTTCGTGAGCAAAGGCAACAGCAGTGTCACCCTTGAAGTTCTCAGCCAGGCCCTCCAGGGAGGTACCCTTGACAGCCAGACGCAGCATGGTGTTCTTCACGACCATGTAATCAACGCCTGCCTCACGCAGCTCCTTACGGAGCTTGGTGTCGTTCTCGACGTTGATACCGCCGTAAGCGACGACGCAGCCGGAAACCGCACTCTCAAACTTTGCCTTCAGATCAGCGACATAAGCCTGCTTTTCAGAAAGAATCTTTGCACTGGGCATTCGGTTTCACCTCATTTCAAAAACTTGTATCGAAAGCCGGAGCAACGAAAAAAGCCTCTTTCCCGCACTGTGTCGAGAAAGAGGCATAAAACAACTTTACGCGCGTTTCTCGGCAGGCGGTTTGCACCTTACGCTGGACTCCAGCACCTGCTGTCTCAAAAACAGCATCATTATTTTACCGCAAACGCGCGGTGTTGTCAAGCGCTTTTTTGAATTTTTAAAGATTTTTTCTGTCATCTGTCAGGATGACAGAAAAAACTTCAAAGCTTCAAATTAGACACCATACTTCAGGGTGTTCAGACGGATGCCAGGGCCCATGGTGGTGGCAATGGTAGCGCTCTTGAAGTAGGTACCCTTTGCAGCAGCGGGCTTTGCCTTTGCAATAGCGCTCATCACGGTATCCAGGTTGGTGTACAGCTTCTCAGCGCCAAAGGATGCCTTGCCCACGGGAACGTGGATGATGTTCTGCTTGTCCAGACGGTACTCGATCTTACCAGCCTTAGCCTCGGTAACAGCCTTGCCCAGGTCGGGAGCAACGGTACCGGCCTTGGGGTTGGGCATCAGGCCGCGGGGGCCCAGAACCTTACCAAGACGGCCAACGCGGCCCATCATGTCGGGGGTGGTGACAACAACGTCGAAGTCCATGAAACCGCCGGCGATGCGTGCGATCAGCTCGTCATCACCCACGATGTCAGCGCCGGCTGCCTCAGCAGCAGCGGCAGCAGCGCCCTTAGCAATGGCGCAGACGCGGACAGTCTTGCCGGTGCCGTTGGGCAGAACAACAGCGCCGCGGACCTGCTGGTCAGCGTGGCGGCCGTCAACGCCCAGGCGGACGTGCAGCTCAACGGTCTCGTCGAACTTGGCGGAAGCGGTCTTGCAAGCCAGCTCCAGAGCCTCGTTCATATCATACAGCTTAGAAAAATCGACCTGCTTAGCAGCATCGACATAGTGCTTGCCATGTTTCATTGTATATCCTCCTATGTGGTCATGCGGGCAGTGTTATGCCCTCCCACTGTTTGTGTCTCAGCCCTCGACGGTAACGCCCATGGAGCGGCAGGTGCCACGGACCATGCTGCATGCAGCTTCCAGAGAAGCAGCATTCAGGTCGGGCATCTTGGTCTTGGCAATCTCTTCCACCTGAGCGGCGGTCAGAGTAGCAACCTTTTCCTTGTTGGGCTTGCCGGAAGCGGTGTTGATGCCAGCAGCCTTCTTGATCAGAACGGCAGCCGGAGGAGTCTTGGTAATGAAGCTGAAGGAGCGGTCAGCGTAAACGGTGATGACGACGGGGATAACATAACCCATCTGGTTCTTGGTACGCTCGTTGAACTCCTTGGTGAAGGCCATGATGTTAACGCCCTTCTGACCCAGAGCAGGGCCAACAGGGGGAGCCGGAGTCGCCTTGCCGGCCTCGATCTGCAGCTTAATGTAGCCAGTAACTTTCTGTGCCATAGTAAATGCACCTCCAAAAATCTGTGGTGAGTTGCGGCGTGGTCTCCCCACGCCTCCCACGAGCGCGCACACGATGCACACGCTCTATAAGAACCGCACTGCGGTCTTACCTTGGTAAACGGATGCCGGTTGGTTACGGCAGCTCGACCTGCGCGATATCCACTTCTGCGGGTGTCTCGCGGCCAAACATGTTGACCTTGAGCTTGACTTTGAAGCTCTCGGTATCGATGCCCTCCACAAGGCCCATAAAGCCTTCCAGCGGGCCGGCGGTGATCTGCACGGTATCGCCGACATTGAAATCGACGGTCAGCGGAGCCGCCTTTTCAACGCCCATCTTCTCCACTTCCTCAGCAGAGAGGGGAACGGGCTTGGATGCGGGACCGACGAAACCGGTGCAGCCGCGCGTGTTGCGCACCACATACCAGGTATCGTCGTTCATGACCATCTTGACCAGAACGTAGCCGGGGAACAGCTTGTGCTCCACCATACGCTCCTTGCCGTCCTTGATCTCAGGCACCATCTCGGTAGGAACCTTGATGTCACAGATCAGGTCCTGCAGATGGCGGTTTTCCACCATGGTCTGTAGGTCGTTCGCAACCTTGTTCTCGTAACCGGAATAGGTGTGGACTACATACCAAAGGGCCTCATTGGTCTGTTCTTCCATTTTGGTTAAGCCTCCGTTTCAAGATGAATCATGCGCCGATGATCAGGCCCAGGATGCCGCCGAAAATGGCATCCAGCGCGATCATCACAACGGCTGCGATCGCCACGGTCACGAGCACGACGATGGTGTTGGTCTTAACGTCCGCCTTAGACGGCCACACGACCTTCTTCAGTTCGCTCTTCGTGTCGCGGAAGAACTTGGCGATGTTTGCGCCAAAGCCCTTCATTCTGGCTACAAAGCCCGGCTTTTTCTCGGTTTTGTCTGCCATGATGCGTCCGCCTTTCTTACTTCGTCTCGCGGTGAACCGTGTGCTTCTTGCAGAAACGGCAGTACTTCTTCATCTCAAGACGATCGGGGTTGTTCTTCTTGTTCTTCGTGGTGTTGTAGTTGCGCTGCTTGCACTCGGTGCAGGCCAGAGTGATTTTAACGGTCATTTGTTGACACCTCCATTATAACGGTTGTTTTGAACCTCCCTCGGCTTGCGGTGCACGCCCTAAAAACAGGGCGCACTTAATAACCCCGCAAAAGAGGTGATATCATTGTATCACGCGTTTTGCCATCCGTCAAGCGGATTTTTTGCGTTTTTTGAGACTTTTTTGAATTTTTTCTCTCCTGCCTGTTTTGGCCTACGCCTTGAATCCGCCGCATAGATATAGTATAATAAAGTGTCTATAACTGCTTATAGAAAATCCGGCCCCGGGCAAAGCGCCCCTTCCGGCCATAAGATCAGGAGAGATCATGATGCAATCTGAAGATAAACTCTGTGTCGTCGTGCTGTTTGGCGGCATGTCCAGCGAGCACGAGGTCAGCCGCGTGTCCGCCGGTACCTTTGTGGATAACCTGGACCGCGCCCGCTACGAGGTTCTGACCGTGGGTATCACCCGGGAGGGCCGCTGGCTGTGCACCGAGGCCACCAGCGCCCAGATGGCCGACGGCAGCTGGGAAGAGCTGCCCGGCAACATGCCCTGCGTCATCAGCCCCGACCGCGCCGACCACGGCATGATCCTGTTCACCCCGTCCGGTCAGGTGGAAAAGCTGCACGTGGATGTGGTCATCCCCGCGCTCCACGGCCTGTGGGGCGAGGACGGCACCGTGCAGGGCCTGCTGGAGCTGGCCGGCATCCCCTATGTGGGCTGCGGCGTGCTGGCAAGCGCTGTCTGCATGGACAAGGCCGTGGCCAACGCTCTGTTCGATGCAGCCGGCATCCCCCACACCAAGTGGCTGAGCGCCTGCCGCTGGGAGATCGAGAGCGACCTGGACGGCGTGTGTGACGGTGCCATTGCCAAGCTGGGCTGGCCCATCTTCGTCAAGCCCGCCAACGCCGGTTCCAGCGTGGGCATCACCAAGGCCCACGACCGGGATGAGCTCAAGCAGGCCATTGCACTGGCCCTTGAAAACGACCACAAGGTGGTGTTCGAGGCCTTTGTGGACGGCCACGAAGTCGAGTGTGCCGTCATCGGCTCTGACCCTGCCGTGGCCACCCGCCCGGGTGAGATCCTGGCCGGTGCCGAGTTTTACACCTACGACGACAAGTACAAGAACGGGGTCAGCCAGGTGGTGATCCCGGCCCGGCTCAGCGAGGAAAAGCTGGACGAGGTCAAGACCTACGCCGCCATGGCCTACACCGCCCTGAACTGCGAGGGTCTGGCCCGCTGCGATTTCTTTGTGGAGCACGGCACTGACCGGGTGATGATCAACGAGATCAACACCTTCCCCGGCTTCACCCCCATCAGCATGTACCCCAAGCTCATGGAGCACGAGGGCACCCCCGTGCCCGCCCTGATCGATCACCTGATCGAACTTGCGCTGGAAAGGACGGAAAAGCAGCATGGATAACCGCCCCATCGGCGTATTTGACAGCGGCCTGGGCGGCCTGACCGGCGTGCGGGAGCTGCGCAGGCGGCTGCCCCACGAGAACATCGTCTACTTTGGCGACACCGGCCGGGTGCCCTACGGCAGCCGCAGCCCGGAGACCATCCTGCAATATGCCCGGCAGGACATCGCGTTCCTGCTCTCCAAGGATGTCAAGTGCATCATGGCGGCCTGCGGCACGGTGTCCAGCACCTACCCCGCCGCTGAGGCCGAAAAGCTCCCGGTGCCCTATCTGGGCGTGGTGGATGCCGCTGCCCGGGAGGCTGCCTTTTCCACCCGGAACCGGCGCATCGGTGTCATCGGCACTGCGGCCACCATCCGCTCCCGCAGCTATGAGGCGCTCCTGCGCAGGCTGGTACCTGGTGTGGAGATCACCGCCCGTCCCTGCCCGCTCTTTGTGCCGCTGGTGGAAGCAGGCTATGTGGATCACAGCGCCCCGGACAAGCAGGAGATCACCAAGCTGGTCATTGCCCAGTACCTGACGGAGATCCGGGATGCAGGGGTGGACACCCTGATCCTGGGCTGCACCCACTATCCCCTGATCAAAACCATGATCGGTGAGTTCATGGGCCGGAACGTGGTGCTGGTGGACCCGGCCAAGACTGCCGCCCACCATCTGGAGCGCATCCTGAGCGAGCGGGGGCTCAAGGCCGACCACCCCGCCGGGCAGGCCCATTTCTATGTCAGTGACGCGCCGGACGGGTTCGTGCAGACAGCCGACCTGTTCCTGGGCGAGTACAAGGGCGGCGAGGTGGAGCAGATCGCCATTGACAAATATTAAAGTGAAGGAACACAAAACTGTGAGCACTGCACACAACGAAGATTACCGCATCCTGATTCGAAGCGTCTCGGAGCAGTTCGAGCACACGGAGCCCCTCCCCGCCGAGGAGACAGACAAGATCGAGCTGATGACCTACGGCAGCTTCCTGAAAAAAGCCGGATCCTATTATATTAGCTATAAGGAGACGGAGACCATCGGCTTTGCGGGCTGCACCACCACCATCAAGATCGCCGAGGACGGCAGCCGGGTGGCCCTGCTCCGCTTTGGCAAGGTCAACACCCAGCTGGTCATCCAGCGGGATTACCGGAACATCTGCTACTACGAGACCGAGGTCGGCCCCATTACGCTGGGCGTGACCGGCGACGGCATCGCGTGCGATCTCTCGGAGCCTGCGGGCGGCACGGCAAAGTTCAGCTATCTGCTGGATGCCGATGACCCCACGGCGCTCATCAATCGGACAACGCTTGAGATCCAGGTTGAGAAGGTAAAGTAAGAGAACAACGGATGGGCTTATCCTTCAACACGACCTCTCCGTCAATGCGTATGCGAAACTGAGAGGTTGTACAAAGACGAGACCTGCCCAAAACAAATTATCCTAATGAAAGGGACATTTTAATGACAGACTTTGAAAAGACCTATCAGAACTACAACCCCCGGGCAGCGGCGCTGGCCGAGGCCCGCGCTCTGCTGACTGAGGCTGCCAAGGCCGCCATGGCCGATGGCACTCTGCCCGAGGCTGAGCTGCCCGCTTTTATCGTGGAGATCCCTGCCGACACCAAGAACGGTGACATCGCTTCCAATCTGGCCATGGCCGGTGCCCGCACATGGCGCAAGGCCCCCAAGATGATCGCCGATGCCCTTCTGGCCCACCTTCCTTCCATCGAGCACAGCGTGTTTGCCAAGGTGGAAGTGGCCGGCCCCGGCTTCATCAACCTGTTCCTCGCGCCTTCCTTCTGGGCCAGCGTGGTGCTGGGTGCCTGCTCCAACAAGGAGTACGGCCGCACCGACCACGGCAAGGGTGCCAAGTACAATGTGGAGTTCGTTTCTGCCAACCCCACCGGCCCCATGCACATGGGCAACGCCCGCGGCGGCGCTCTGGGCGATTGCCTGGCCGCTGTGCTGGACTGGTCCGGTTATGATGTGACCCGTGAGTTCTACATCAACGATGCAGGCAACCAGATCCAGAAGTTTGGCAAGAGCCTGGCCGTCCGCTACCTGCAGCAGTTCTGCGGCGAGGAAACCTATCCCCTGCCCGCTGAGTGCTATCAGGGCGGCGACATCAAGGTGCTGGCCGGTGAGTTTGCCGAGATCAACGGCGACAAGTACGTTGCAGCCTGCTCTGGGCTGGACGAAGAGGCCCTCTTTGCCAGCGAAGCCTTTGAGACCCTGAAGAACGCTCTGGTGGATTACGCCCTGCCCAAGAACATTGCTGCCCTCAAGCGCGACCTGGGCAAGTACCGCATCGATTACGATGTCTGGTTCCACGAGAGCACCCTGCACGAATCCGGCGCTGTCCTGGATGTTGTGAACAAGCTGCTGGAGCTGGGTGCCTGCTACAAGGCCGAGGATGGTGCCATCATGTACCGCAGCGCCCAGTATGCTGCCAAGTACGGCACCGTGAACAAGAAAAAGACCGAGGATGGCACCGAGGAGGAAGCCAAGGACGAAGTCCTCGTCCGTGCAAACGGCATCCCCACCTACTTTGCCGCCGACATTGCCTACCACTACAACAAGCTGGCCACCCGCGGCTTTGCCAAGGCCATTGATGTCTGGGGTGCCGACCACCACGGTCACGTTGCCCGCATGAAGGGTGCCATGGATGCCATCGGCCTGAACGGCAACGATCTGGATGTTGTACTGATGCAGATGGTCAACCTGATGCGTGACGGCCAGCCTGTCCGGATGTCCAAGCGCACCGGCAATGCCATCACCCTGACCGACCTGCTGGAGGAAGTGCCCATCGACAGCGCACGCTTCCTGTTCAACATGCACGATGCAGGCAGCGGTATCGACTTTGACCTGGACCAGGCCGTCAAGACCGACAACGACAACCCCGTGTACTATGTCCAGTACGCACACGCCCGCATCTGCTCCATCCTCAAGAAGATGGAGAGCGAGGGCGTGGCCTTTGCCGGTGCCGAGCAGGTGGATGCCACCCTGCTGACCGACCCCAGCGAGATGGACCTGATCCGGATGCTGGCCGCCTTCCCGCAGGAGATCGTTATGGCTGCCGAGAAGTACGACCCCAGCCGCATCAACCGCTTTGTCATTGATCTGGCAAGCGCCTTCCACCGCTTCTACGGCAACTGCCGCATCCAGGGTGCAGATCCCGCCGTGCAGCAGGCTCGTTTGGCCCTGTGCATCGGTGTGAAGAACGTTATCTTCAATGTATTGACCATGTTCAAGATCAACGTCCCCGAAAAAATGTAAAAGATAATGAGAAGGGGCTGTTGCAAAACAGTGCCAATGAAAAGATGAGATAGACTTCCCCGAAAGGGGTTGCCTATCTCATTTTTTATTGTATGCTGAGCCTTCCGCCCATATATATCACAGGACTCGGTTCTTTTTGTATCTTCCGTATAAAAAAATTCTCTGTTTTTGTGTTCTCTCACAAAGCATGTCCCATTATATTGACTTTATATTTTCATTTACTGTAAAATATTTTGTGCAAAGCGTCATATTCATTCGCATTATGACGCGCATCGGACAAGTCTTTTACGAAATGCAAAGGAGGATTTTCTTATGAAAAAGCGTCTACTCAGCTTATTTCTGACATTCAGTATGCTGCTGACCTTTTTCCCTGTGGGCACTGTCACTGTTTTTGCAAGCGATTCCCCTATGGCATATACAGATGGTTCTTATCAGTTTATCCTCAATGCTGACAATACTGCAACAATAACAAAGTATACGGGCAATGAACATAGGATCACGATCCCTGCTCAGGTAACACATGGTGCTTACATATATCCTGTATCAAAAATCGGAGACCGGGTATTCTGCAATTACAAGTACGTCCTGACAAGTGTCCAGATCCCCGACACTGTAACAGAAATTGGCAGCAATGCTTTTTATAATTGCACCTCACTGAAAAGAGTTACCATTCAGGACAATAAACCATCCTGCGTGAAAAAGATTGGCCGCCAGGCATTTATGTTTTGCAGCGAATTGACAGATATTCCCATTCTTGATTCTGTAACAGAGATTGACTCTGAGGCTTTTCATCATTGCGAAGAATTAGATACTGTCACCATTCCAGAGGGTGTAACATCCGTTGCAGACGGCATGTTCAGTTATTGTTACAGCTTGCACACCGTTACTCTTCCAGACAGCGTAACTGCCATTGAAGAGCGGGCTTTTACCGGAACTGCATTGACTCAAATTCATATTCCTGCCAAAGTGACACGGATCGGAACTAATGCATTTTCCGAATGTTTCGCTCTCTCAACGATCACATCAGACAGCGAAAGCTATCCGGCAATAGACAATGTGTTGTACGAAAAATCAGCAAATGGCGATTACGCCTTAATTCGTTATCCTTCTCAAAGGGAAGATCCTGCTTTCAAAATACCCAATGGTGTGGCACGAATTGAAACTCATGCTTTTGACTCTTGTGCGTATCTGGCATCTGTGAAGATGCCAGACTCCGTGGTCTCTATTGGAACCGGTGCCTTTATGAATTGTCCAGCTCTGCAAGACATTGAATTTTCAAGCAGGATAACGGAACTTCCGGAATCAGTTTTTGCAGGTTGTATCAGTTTAAAGAGCATCGATATCCCGGAGGGTATAACACAGATCCTCGATGATGCTTTTGCTGGCTGCGAGCAGCTCGAACGGATCGCGATTCCCAGCAGTGTAACCAAAATTCCCGAGTCAGCATTTTCCAATTGCACAGCATTGAATAACATAGAGTATTCAGGCTCTCGTTCTCAATGGAACGCTATTTCCACGGATTCCGGCCTACAAAATCTCCCTGTAGCACCTGGTTCTATTGATGTTACGGTAACCAGCGACATCCGTACCGTTACCGCCAAAGTTGATGGCAGCAGCGTTCCCATCAACGATGGCAAATTCATTGTCACGATTGGTAAAACAGTGGAATTGACCGTCGGCGATCCTCAATACAGAGATCGTTATACCTGGGCAGGGGGCAGCGGCACTGTGAGTGCAGACAATACCACCTATACTTTTGTTGCAGGTCGCGATGATACAGCCGTAACTCTGACCACTGTCGAACACACAAATTATGACACCGGTGATTTCATCATCAGCGGTCTAGCGGACTATTCCTATGGGGACAATATCGATATCAGGATCGAGCCCAAGGATACACGCATCACAGATTACATTGTAAGATATGTCAGGAACGCAGGCACCTCAAATGAAGAAGAATTCAATGAGCTTCCAAAAGATGCCGGAACATACACCCTGCGAATCATTCAGGGTGATACCGTCCGAATCGACATTCCGGAAAAGATCACGATCCACCCCGTTACCATCACCAATGATACTTTCCAGAACGAACTCACTGTCACCCTTCCAGCAGATGCTGTGGAAGAGGAAGGCAATGATCATACGGCCACAGTGACTGTCCGGGCGGACAGCAGGCTGAATGCTCTTTTGCAATCTGATGAGATCAAACTTGAGCTTGTCTATCTCAACGATATGGGAGAAGAAGTCGTTGCCCCCACAAAAGCAGGCAGGTATACCGTAAAGGTAAAGATCCATTCCAATAGTCCCAATCTGCTCTCTGCCATCGTGGACGGAGGCACGTTTGAAATTCGCCAAAAAGCTGTTCCCATTGTTCCCACTGCAGATCTTTATCCCCTGACCATTAAGAATGCTGCCGTTCTCATTGAGCATGATGGCGAGGAGATTCATGCCGAGAGAAACGAGATTGGTGATCTGGTTGCAAAGGTGCCTGAAAACGCCAGTGTAACTGTCACCTACATCAGCCAGAGCGATGCCATTGCGTTCGATCAATGGTTGGTCAGCGGGTTGGACGATTCGACCGATGTCAAACAAAATCCATTGCGCTTTCAAATGCCCGCAGGTGAAAAGGGTGTAACAATGGAAGCCATGACAAAAGATGCTTCCATCGAAGATGGTGGTTCTGGCATTCTGGGCACCGTTATGGTCATTGGTGCTGCCGCCGTGCTGACATGGCAGGGCTGCCGAATCGGCACGGAGCTTTATCTGAAACGTATTCTCCCCGATGGCGCAGCGATCCCCGCCAATGCCACCGAACTTGCCGAACTGGTGTGGGATGATGCCGGCAAGCCTGCTCCCGCTGCTGCGTTGGACACGGATGCCACTGACGCACAGAAGGCTCTTACCTGGGCTTTTGAGAACCAGCTGCTTCCTTCCAATAAAACTGCAGATGCTTCTGTAAGTTACTGGGAAGTGATCCAGATCTGGCGCAAGGCGCAGACACTCAAGAGCTAACCCCTGGCAGGCAGAAAGCCCCCTGACGATTACACTGTCAAGGGGGCTTCCTGCTGTTTATTGGTGAACCCAATAGAGTGTTCACGATCTTCTTCACCTTTTTATGATGTACACCACCGGCCTGAAAGTCATGGGCACCTTCTCTTTTTACCGCTTCGCGTGGCGTTCGCCCATGGGGATGACATCACAAAAGACGCACCGGCTCTTGGTGGAAAGGGCCACATCCTTGTGGTAGCAGCCAAAGAACCACTTTTCGTAGGTCAGCTTCAGCAGAACCTTATCAAGAAACAGGTGCAGGCGGTTGGATTCGCCCACCGCGAGGGAAGTAAAATCAAGGAATCTGCTTGGGGCATCGTGGGTCAGCACATAATCTACCTGCCAGCCGTTTGCTTCGAGATTGGCCTCACAGGCGGCGTATTCCTCATCGCTGGGCATCTCCTGCGGCCACCAGTTGTATCCGGCCTCCCGCTCTTCCTTGTCGGGGCTCTCAGTGCCGCCGAAGCAGAGGTATTTCTTTCCCTCCAGCTCCAGCACGCTGCCACGGCAGACATGGTACACATTGCCGCCCAAAGCCTGGACCCTGCCGCCAAACCGCTCCTCGACGGGGTACTGGGCCAGCAGGTCGTAATTCTCGTGGGCACCATCAAGGAAAAGCAGGGTATAGGGGCGCTTGCGCAGCCAGTCGAGCTTTTTCTGTTCCTCCTTGCTGCCATCCCACACAAAGCCGAAATCGCCCAGCACCACCACAATGTCCCGTTTGCCCAGCCAGCGGAGCCTGCCGTGCTTGAAGCGGTCAAGCTCGCCGTGGGTGTCGCCTGTCAGATATACCATAGTCCCCTCCTGCCGCTTTGTGAAACCGTGGCAAAACCCTTGTCTCTGCGCGGCAAACCTGTTATTATTAAAGGAGCGAATCTTTGTTCGCCATTCTTTGTCATTTCCGGGCGCAACGCCCGTATTTTATATATTATCGCTTTTTGAAGGAATTGTCCACATGAAACGTATTTTTGCACTGCTTTTATCCCTTGCCGTCCTGTTCAGCTGCCTTGCCGTGACGGCCGGAGCCATGTTCGACCCCAGCACGGTCTACGATGTCAAGGCCCAGAGCGCCTATATCGTGAACACTGACACCAACATCATCGTCTATGAAAAAGACAGCGAGAAGCAGGTGTCCGCCGGGGGCCTGACGAAATATATGACCATTGCGCTGGTGCTGACCAACTATGCCGACCAGCTGGACAGCACGTTCACGATGCCCTTTGCCATCTCGGACTATGTCCACAACTCCGACAATGCCGATATGCGCTCGGGCGAGACCTTTACCTACCGGGAAGCCCTTTACGCCATGGTGACGCGCAACGCCAATGAGGCCGCCATGGGTCTGGCCCACGAGCTCTCGGGCGGCGATCTGGCGGGCTGGGTGAGCCAGATGAACACCCTCTCCCAGCGCATTGGCACCACCAACAGCACCTGGACTGATGCCTGCGGACTGGACAGCGGCAACACCACCACCGCCGTGGACATGTACCTGATCCTGCGCTACCTGATGAGCTTTGATGCCTTCAAGGAGATCTCCGCCGCCCCCACCTTCACGATGCCGGCCAAGGAAAAGCATGCCAAGAGCTTTGTGCTGCTGAGCCAGAACGTGGCCCTGAACAAGACCAGCGGCGGCAGGTTCTACCGCAGCGCCATGCAGGGCGGCATGTGCGACGTGATGGCCTACAAAAACGACAGCGGCGATCAGAGCTATGTCTCGTGGGCCAACAAGGACGGGGCCACCTACATCTTCTGCATCATGCAAAGCCCCGACACCTGCGATGATTACGGCTATTCCAACCGCCGCCCGGCGCTGTACGAGACCACCAAGCTCATCGACTGGGTGTTCGAGAGTTTTTCCATCCAGGCCGCACTGGACACCGATCAGGCGCTGGCGGAGATCCCGGTCAAATACTCCTCCGATACCGACACCCTGCAGCTCTACCCCGCCGACAGCATGATGACCCTGCTGCCTTCCACGGGGGATGGCTCGGTGACGCAGAAATATTTCCACCTGCCCGATTACGCCACGGCCCCCATCCAGCAGGGCGACGTGGTGGGCACTGTGGAGCTCAAGCTGGCAGGCGAGACCATTGGCGTGGTGAACCTCATTGCCGGGCAGGATGTCCACCAGAACGCATTGCTTTTCACGGTCTCCAAGGTGCAGGCCTTCTTCCACAGCCTGTATCTCAAGGTGGTCATCGTCCTCTCCCTGCTCACTCTGGCGGTCTACGGCCTGTGGGTGTTCATCAACCTGTGGAACGGGCGCAGACCGAACCGAAAGATCCATAGAAGATAAACCCCACCGTCATCCCTACGGGATGCCACCGCCCCTGGTAGGGGCGGCCTTGGCAAAACTGGACAGCTTTACGCCATGCCAAGGGCCCCACTATTAGGGGGGCTGTCACGCGAAGCGTGACTGAGGGGTTTCGCCACCGATTGCAAAGAAGCTCCACCTTCACGGCGGAGCTTCTTTCTATTTCTTAGTCGATCGTCGTTTTTGTTCTGCCAATGCCGATCACAGCTGTTGTGATCTTTTTCCAGCTGCTGCAGCCGCACACGCCGTCCACCGTCAGGCTGGTGCGGCGCTGGTAGCCCCTCAGGGCTTCCTCGGTGCGGGTGCCGAACAGGCCGTCGATGCGGCTGCCGGTCTGGTAGCCCAGTGTGGAAAGCGCGTCCTGCAGGATCATCACATAGCAGCCCCGGCTCCCCCGCCGCAGGGTGGGGTAGCCCGCTGTGGTGCCGCTGCAGGCCGGGGTGCCGTAGCGGCGGTCAAAGTGCACCCAGGTGGGGGTCTGGCTCAGGGGCTCCACATAGCCCCAGGCTCCGGTGGACCGGGCAGCCCTATAGATGGCTGTGCGCTGGCTCTGGGTCAGGCGCTGGCCCACATCAAAGGCCACGCCGGCGTAATGCTGGCTGCGGGTGCCGTGACCCCCCTCCCAGATGCGGCGGAAGGCATACCCCACCGGAATGCCCTTGCCGTACTTGCGGCGGGTCAGGTTCCAGGCCTCCATGGCGGCGATGGTCGTCCAGAGCACCGGGCTCCCCGATTTTCCCCGGAACTCCCGCAGTGTCAGGGTGCGCTCGGTGCTGTAAGGCATCGGGTCGTTTTCGTTCAGGCTGTTGTAGGTGTACACCTTGTTCTCATAGGCATCGTAGATCAGCAGCCGTGCCATCCGTCATCCCTCCTCGCATTCGCAGCTCTGGGCACGGAGCGCGGCCCATGTCTCCTCGTTCACCGTGCCTGTTACCAGCAGGTCCGCCCGCTCCTGTGCTGCCCGGACCCCTTCTGTTTCCTTCGGGCCGAAGAGGAAGTTCTCGGTCACATAGTCCTCGCCGCAGTTCCGCATATAGCGCCCATTGAGCCACTGTTCGATCTGCCCCACATCCGGGCCAACGCTCCCCTCTTTCATGGCACGGCCCGGGTAAACATCGGCCTGCCCTGCATCCCGGTCAGGGTTGGGGGAAACGGCGGCCAGCTGCAGGCTCAGGGCCTCCACGGCCGTCCAGGTCTCTGCATCCGCGACTCCGGTCTCAGGCAGATCCAGCAGGGCCTGCGCACTGCGGGTAGAGGCCGCCGTCTCGTCGGTATACCGGTCAGACAGGGGCGGGCTTTCCACGCTGTCGAAATAGTAGGCAATGCGCTGCAAAAGGAGGTTGTAGTAGAGCACCGCGTCCCCTGTGGCCCCCACTGCCAGCGGTGTGCCCAGGTAAGGCAGGCGCTTCAGCGTGACCACCGGGCCGGACACCCGCAGGATGCTTGCCTTGCCGTAGAGCGAATTCCAGGTCGTGCGCCCTACTACGCCGTCCACTGTCAGCTTCGCAAAGCGCTGGTAGGCCCGCACGGCGTTCTCGGTTGCCGCACCAAAGCTTCCGTCGATGGAAACAGCGGGGATACTGCTCTCGTAGGCGCTCATCAGGTAGAGGTAGAACTGCAGCTCCCGCACTGCCGTTCCGGTGCTGCCCCGGCGCAGAACGCCCGGATACTCGCCGGGGCGCAGGCTGGCTGTGAGCAGCCGGTTGGCAATATCGTTGTAGACCTCATACAGCTTGTTCCAGGTCGTGCGGCCCACCACGCCGTCGCTGGTCAGGCCGAAGTAGCTCTGGAATCTCCGCACTGCCGCCGCCGTGCCTGCGCCGAATTTTCCATCTACAGTCAGGGTGTTCAGGTTGGGATACACCGTGCGGGCGATCTTGAGCCAGAACTGCACCAGCCGGACATTCTGCCCGCTGCTGCCCTGCCGCAGGGCCGTGCCCGGGTAAGCGTTGGGCCTGCCATTGTCGGACTGGATGCTGCGGAACTGATCGTAGAGTTCTGTCCAGGTGGCGCGGCCCACTACGCCGTCCACAGACAGGCCGTATCTTCGCTGGAAGGCCCGGACCGCACCGGCGGTGCCGCTGCCATACACGCCATCCACTGCCACGGAGGGGATGCTGCTCTCGTACTGAGCCAGAGTGTTCAACCAGAACTGCAGCTGCTCCACAGCGCTGCCGGAAGAGCCGACGCGCAGGATGGTGCCGCCCCAGGTGCCGTCCGAGAGGGTTCCGGCGGCCGTTTCGCCCTCGCTGGTCAGCTCTGCAAGGTCTTTCACCGAAACATAGATATAGCTGATCTTATACCAGGTCTGCCGCCCCACCACGCCGTCAGCGGTCAGGTTGAACTGCTTCTGGAATCTCTTCACGGTCTCGGTCATCCTGCTGCCAAAGACCCCGTCCACGGTCAGCAGGCCAAGGAAGGGGTAATCCTTGGTGATGCGGTTCAGCTGCCGCTGCAGGGTGAACACCGCCGTGCCCCGGTCTCCCCGCCGGAGGGGGGAACCCGGATAGCTTCTGGGGATGGACTGGATGTTGCTGGTGCGGACGATCTCGATATCGCTGCCGTAATAGTATTTGAGGATGCTCAGGGCATTGCGGCCCTGATTTGCCAGCGTGACCGTGCCCCACTGCTTGAGCCCCGGGCAGGTGACGGACTTTCCGTCACAGTATTCGGAGTAGTAGGGATTCACGGTGCCGGTCTTGCGGATGTAGGTGTTGAAGATGTCATCCGTCAGCTTTACCATCACATCGAACACAGTGCGGCCATGGACATAATACTGGTCGTAGCTGGTGGAGTTGGTGATATTGAAGGTGTAGCCCTTGCTGGGATACCACTCGGTGTAAATACGGTTGAGCGCCAGCGAGATCTGGCAGTGGATGTTCGCTTTCAACGCTTCAATGGGCCAAGTGGGGTAGACCTCGCTGGAAGCCACATTGGCGATATAATCCCGGAAGGACACCGTCACGTTCCGGGCCGAGGCGGCGGGCCTGCCCAGATGGACCGTGATATTTTTTGGCACGATGACCCGGTCCAGCACCCGGCTGCCGGTGCAGTGCTCGGTGGGGGCCGGGCCGCTGCCGCCGTTCCCCGCAAACAAAGCGTGGGTGGGGATGATCACGGGCGGGTTGACGATGTCTTTTCCCTCCTCGGTGTCCGGGATCATCTCAGGCCGGGCCAGCGTGACCTGCCCGGCAAAGATCTGGATACCCTGGATGCGGACGGTGCGGTAGCCCGGCTTTCTGGCCGTCAGGCTGCACACGGCATAGGGCAGGGTCGTGGTGTTGTTCTCGTCCAGCGAGAGGGCGCAGGCCGGGGCACAGATGGCCACATCCTCGGCATTGCCCTCGGCATCGGTGATGCGGTGAGCCGTGAAGCCGCTGCCGGTGATCACAACAGTCACTTCCTCCACCGGAGCCGACTGCCGGGGCCGATAGGTCTGGATACGCAGGATGCCATTCATCATATAAAAAAACTCCTTTGCCGATAAGCTGATTCTCTTACAGCTTATTCCGCAAAGGAGCAGAGGGTGCATTTTTCAGTTGATGTAGCAGCGGTCCTGACCCACCAGCCAGTCCTCGCACAGGCGCTCGGCTTCTTCCACGCTGCGGCTCACACAGCGGAACAGCGCCCCGTTCAGCGAACAATAGGAGTAGCGGACTTTGGGCACACCGTTCGCATCCTTAAACTGTTCACAGCGTTCCTGCCCGGGCATCAGATAAAATGGTTCCATTTTCCACGCGCTCCCCTTATTTTTGTCATGTTATGGCATTTCACGGCACCGCCGCGCAACACCTTGCCTATTGTATCACCATCCGGCGGCAAAGGCTATTCGCCGATTGGACAAAAAGTACCGTGATTCTTCGGCCATGATTGCCATTGACAAGGTGTTTTTCACATTTTGCCGCGGGCGCAGCGGTCGGTCCCACCCTTACACGACCATGCACCACAGCGGGGTTGTGATGAGGGAGAGCACCGTAGAGACCGCCACGCACTTGCTGGCAAAGGCGGAATCCCCGCCGTACTTTTCCGCCAGAACTGCGGTCACACCGCCCATGGGCATGGCAGCCAGCACCACGGAAACACCGGTCACAAGGCTCTCCGCGCCGCAGAGCCTGCAGCCCAGCAGCACCGCCGCCGGGATAAGCCCCAGCCGGATGATGCAGTAGAGAAAGCAGTCCTTATCCCAGAGTTTGCCCATCCGGCTGCTGCCGATGATGGCACCGATCAGGATCATGGAAACATCCATGTTGCAATTGCTCAGGCTCTTGACGGTGCGGCCCAAAAAGCCGGGCAGCGGCAGCTGAGAGGCCATCAGCACCATGCCCACCACGACCGCCAGGATGCAGGGGTGGGTGAATGTTTTCCGCAGCACGGCCCTGCGGTCTGCCCGCATCTCCTCTTTGGAAGCGGGCTTTTCGTCCTGCAGAAAGTAGCTCACGCCCACCGACCACATTGCCACGCGCTGGGGGATAAGGTAGATGGAGCTGAGCAGCAGGCCGCTGCTGCCCCAGATGCCGTCCACCAGTGCGCTGCCCAGAAACGCACCGTTGGAGCAGACCGTGCCATACTGGTAAACGCTCCGCCTTGCAAAGGGCAGCCAGTTGTAGCCCAGGGCACACAGCACCACACAGCCGATCTGCAGCGCCAGCGAGATCACAAGGATCGACGCACTGCTCTTCAGCACATCCCAGCTGAACTCCACCAGAAACGACTGGATGATGTTCGCGGGCAGGATGACATTGATGAGCAGGTCGGTCAGGCACTTGCGTCCCTGCGCATTGATGATGCCCTTTCGGGCCAGAAAAAAGCCAATGAGGGTCAGCAGCGCAAGCTGGCCCTGCAATGTCAGCAGACTTGAGATCTCAGCCATGATTCCTCCTGTGTTTTGCACCAAAAAAAGACTTCTTTGTTCAAAGTATAAGAAATCCGGCCGGGAAAAGCAAGGATTCCGATAACTTTTCAGTCCAGCGGCAGGTACACCACCGCTTTGGCACCGTGGGGGCTGTTCTGTCCGAACACTGCCCTGCCGCCATGGGCGGCGGCGATCTGCTGCACTACATATAAGCCAAGGATATGGGGTGCATTTTCGGCAGGCTCCACAGCGTTCAGTGCCGCCAGAACGGCAGCCGGATAGCCGATGCCGTCATCCGCCACGGTCAGGCAGAAGCGCTCCCCTGCCCGCCGGGTGTGCACGGTAATGTTCACCGGCTTTGAGTTATGCCGGACACTGTTGTTCAGCAGGTTTTCCAGCAGCCGTGCCAGCAGCGCCTCATCCACCGAAAGCACCGTCTGCTCTGCTGGTTCTTCCTGTTCCAGTGTGATCCCGCAGTGCTCCGCCAGCGGGCTTTCGCAAAACTGCGCCACCAGCTGCCGGAACAGCGGCCCTGCCCGGAGGTCTTTCCGGCGCAGGGGTTGGGCACCGTATTCCAGCTTACTGGTCAGGTTCAGGTCATCAATGAGGGTGCGCAGCTTTTCGCACTGGGTGCGGATGCCGGCCGCTTTCTGCCGGGAGCTGTCCGGCAAAAGTGCATCCTGTTCCAACTGCTCCGCCCAGCCTAAGATCAGCGCCAGCGGGGTGCGCACGTCATGGCTGACCCCTGCGATCCACTGGGTGCGGGCGTTGTCCCGCCGGGAAAGCATCTCATTTTTGGCTTGCAGCTGCGCCCCGGTCCGGTTCAGCTTTTCTGCCAGTTCCCCGGCAAAACCGTCGGTAGGCAGCCGGACAGTCTGCCCCTGCGCCAGTGCATCCAGACCGTTTGCCACGGTCTCCAGCCGCTTTGCCCCCCGCCAGCTCAGCCAGAAGCAGAGCACCAGACCCAGCATCAGCAATCCCAGCGCTGCCGCCGGGAGCACCCGCACCATGCTCAGAGCAAAGTCCGGTGAGCTGTAAATGCTGTACTTCCACAGGCTCCCCTTTGGCAGCCCGATGACGAACAGCCCGTAGGGTTCTGTCCAGCAGAACACCGGGTAATCCGCCAGATACCAGCGGGAAAATTTGGCGATATCGCCGGGAGTGTAGGCATGGTTCAGATCCTGCGGCAGGCTGTAGCTCCAGCGGATGTTTCCCACATCGTCCAGTACCATCGCCCACTCGTAGCCGTTCATCCACTCCTGCGGGGTGCGTTCTGTCCCAAAGGCAAGCCCTTCGGCGGTCTCCACCATAGAATCCGCGATCTCGCTGGAGGAATACTCCCGCTGCGGCAGGCGGCAGCTCTCCTGCCAACCCAGCCAGCCCAGCACCGCAACACCGGAAAACAACAGCAGCAGAACAATGCCCACCGCCGCCAGCACATACCGCCGGATCAGGCGCACAAAGGTTTTCATGCTTCTTCCCCCTTTGTCAGCTTATAGCCAATGCCCCGCACCGTCCGCAGAAACTGCGGCGCACCGGGTTCGGCTTCCAGCTTCTCCCGCAGATGCCGGATATGTACACCCAGACTGTTCTCGTAGCCATAGTAATCTGCGCCCCAGACCGCCGCACAAAGGGCATCGTAGGTAACGATGTGTCCCCGGTTCTCTGCCAATTTCCGCAGCAGCGCCAGCTCGGTAGCAGTCAGCGCCAGTGTTTTGCCCTCTGGCAGGGTAACAATGGCATCATTCAGGTCTACGCACCGCTCCCCCAGCTGCAAAGGTGCCGGTTTTGTACGGGACAGCTCTGCCCGGTACGCCCGCTGCAAAATATGCTGCACCCGCAGCAGCAGTTCCTGCATCAGAAAGGGCTTGGTCAGGTAGTCATCTGCGCCAAGACCCAGCCCGAACAGACGGTCGGCATCCGCGTCCCGTGCGAAGAGGAACAGCGCCGGAACGTCCGCTTTTGCCCGCAACGCCCGGAACAGCGAAAAGCCGTCCCCATCCGGCAGGTTGATATCCAGGATCATCAGCTCCGGCTGCTCTGCCGCAAAGCAGGCGCGGGCACTCCCGCAGCTTTGGGCGGTTCTGATATGGCCATATCCTGCGCCCCGCAGCTGCTCACACAGCAGTGCCAGCAGCTCGGCGTTGTCATCCACAAGCAGGAGCTTTGCATCATAAATGGTATCCATAAGGGCAGTTCTCCTTTCCCGCCTTTACTATACCACACTTTTCACGCCGCAGCGGAAAACACCTGCAAATTTAAGGGGAATTTAAGCTGCGCTTCCGGTCAGTTTAAGGCAGCGGGTGTATTCTGGCATCGTTCCGAAAACCATGAATGCGAAAGGAGACCATTTATGAAACCTGTGATTGAGACCCATGCCCTTTGCAAAAACTACCATGGCCGTCCGGTGGTGGATCATTTGAACCTGACTGTCCCGGAGGGCTGTGTTTACGGCTTTTTAGGCCCCAACGGTGCGGGCAAATCCACCACCATGAAGATGCTGCTGGGGCTTGTACACCCCACCGGCGGCAGTGTGGAACTGCTGGGGCACACCCTGAACGAAGCAAACCGCATTGCCCTGCTGCGACAGACCGGCAGTCTGATCGAATCCCCCTCCGGTTACCTGCACCTGACCGCCCGGGAAAACCTTTCCATCGTGGCTGACTTGAAAGACGTGGACCGGAAGGACATCAGCCGGGTACTGGAGATCGTGCACCTGACCAAAGACGCTGACCGGAAGGTGGGGCAGTATTCCCTTGGCATGAAGCAGCGGCTGGGCATTGCCATGGCGCTGCTGGGCAGCCCCAAACTGCTGATCTTGGACGAACCTACGAATGGTCTGGACCCGGCAGGCATTCAGGAGATGCGCAGTCTGATTGCTTCCATGCCCCAGACCACCGGAGCCACCGTGCTGATCTCCAGCCACCTGCTGGGCGAGATCGAGCAGATGGTGGATCAGGTGGGCATCCTGAACCACGGCAAACTGCTGTTCGAGGGTTCTTTGCAGCAGCTGCAAAAGCACAGCCGGGGCGGCATTCTGCTGCGGGTGCTGGACGCACCCAAAGCCGCAGCCGTCCTGCAGCAGCAGGGAGTAAAAGCCGCTGCACCGGCAGACCAGCCGGACACCCTGCAGCTGCCCCCGCTGCCGGACGAAGCGCTGGCGGCACTGGTCTGCACTCTTGCCGAAAGCGGCGTGGGTGTGGTGGGTCTGACTGCCCAGACAAAGAGCCTTGAGGACATCTTCCTCAGCCTGACCCAGACCAGCGGGGAGGTGGCGTAAGATGGCAGCTTTCCGTGCAGAACTGCAAAAAGCCCACCGTCGGCACGACCTTGCTCTCTGCCTGCTCATCCCCGGCATTGTCGTGCTATGGGTGGGTGGCCTTGCCCCGGCAGACCCGGAGGAGCTCGCCAACGGTTACAGCGCCCTGCTTTACAGCCTGCCCGTCATTGAAGCCATTCTGATGCCGGTGATGATGGCAGTGCTGGCCTCCCGGCTGTGGGATATGGAGATCAAAGGCAACACCACAAAGCTGCTCTACACCCTGCAGAGCCGCCGCAGCCTGTTTGCAGGCAAAGCTGTCTTTGGGGTGCTGGAGGTGCTGTTGGTCACGGTGCTGGAGCTGGCCTGTGTTCCGGTGCTGGGGCGCGTTCATGGTTATACCGAAGCCTTTCCCACTGGGCAGCTGGTCTACCTATTCATCTGCACGCTGGCTGTGGACGCAATGCTCTTCTTTGGCGAATTTCTGCTGATGCTGTGGGTGGGCAATCCCCTGCCGGCGCTCTGCGTGGGCATCGTAGGGGCGCTGGTGGGGCTGTTCTCTGCTTTTATGCCGCCGATTGCCAGTTATTTTGTGCCCTTTGGGTACTACATCCCTCTGAGCGCCTACGAAGTGGCGAACTGGGACAAGGCCACCCACACCGTCACCTACGGCACACGCCCCTTCAACTGGGTGCTGCTGGCCTTCACCCTTGCGCTGGGCGCTGTGCTGTTTGCCCTTGCGTGGCGCAAGGTACAGGACGAGACCTGCTAATAAAAGTCAAGTCCTAAAACAAGAAAATTCGCTAAACAACCGCTGCCCATGACAAACAGCATTCAAATGCTGTTCAAAACACAGCGAGGGCGACGGAGGGGATAGCAAAGCAAGCCCAGCCAGCCCTCGCAAAATCAGGATAGCATTTGAATGCTTCGGTTTGTCAAGGGTTCGCTGCGCCAGCTAGGTAGTTCTTTGGATTTAGCTCAGGCTCAAGAGGGGTTATGTCCTAAAAACAAATATCCATGCTTACTGTGAGCATTCAGAGTCCATTACAGCTTTCACTCTAGCATAGTAGATTCGTAAGAACTTGTTGGCCGAAGCCATCATGTAGACTTTGTAGGGTTTTCCTTCAGAACGCTTTTTGTTCATGAACTGAAAAACAGGTTCATCCTGTGGCTGTGTTTGCAAAATAACGGTCATAATTAGAAAAAGCGTCCTACGCAAAACGGCAGAACCAACTTTACTGATTCCTTTGTCGTTTCCCATTATCTTGCCGGAGTCGTTCGGCTGAGGTTCGATTCCAGCAAAAGCAATGAGAGATTTCTTGGAGGAGAAGCGGCGGACGTCTCCAATCTCAGCCATCAACTGAGGACCGAGAGAAGGGCCAACGCCGTACATTTCCATCACGGTATCAAATTCAGGAAGCTGTTGAGAAAGACGGAGCATCTCCTGCTGGAATGCAGCCACTGACTTAGAGACAGCTTTAAGTTGAGCAACCTGTTGCTGAATAAGGAGTTTTGAAGTTGGAGATTTCGGAAGAGAAGTTGCATTGACAGCACAGGAATAGATCTCATCCGATTTTGAGCGAGTGAAATTGTATCTATGCTTCTGACACCATTTCAGATATTTCTTAGCAAAAGCATCCGCGGAAAGGCTTGAAACACACCCGCTGTGCCAGAATTCTCCAATAAAATCGACCCATTTTTCACATCCATTGCTCTTTGCAGGGCTTGAAAATAAATTATTTGCATCCGGAAAGGTCAGGTCAAGAGATGAAATCAGATTATTCTTCAGCATAGTACGAATCGCTACGGCCTGCTGGTACTGGCGATAACAATTCTTCAAAGCCAGCCGGGCCTCATCTTCTGGAAGATACTGCCGCAGCCGTGTCCACTTGTCGAGCGTATAATTGGCGATTTTAACAGCGTCCTTCTTATCTGTCTTAACGCGCCTTAAACTGTTGTTATCGTAGTCATGAATTAGAACAGGATTGACTACGGAAACAAATAAACCCGCATTGTGTAAAACGAAAGCAACTGGTTTGTGGTAATTCCCGGTGGCTTCCAGAACAACGCGGGTCTCTCCGTCCAGAGCTTTGAGCTTCCCAGCCAGATCGTTCAGGTTCTGGGCGGTATGTAAAACTTCAAAGGGTTCGAGTACCACTTCTCCGAAGGAACGCATAACACAAACCATGCTCTTTCCTTTGGAAACGTCAATGCCTACTGCGTTCATGATTTTTCCTCCATTATTTTGTATTTGCAACTGGAATCCATCTTTTACTCGTTGCCGATTCAATCTATTGGGTGACACGAGCGCTCCGCTTGGCGGTGGCTCAACCTGCTTAAAACGAATGCTACAACAAGAGAGATGTCTAACTGTCTCGTCAGCGGACGTGAAAGCCCAGGGAGGTGAACGTTAGCCGATTACTCTCTTATTGTAGCTTAGGAACGAGCTGGAATGGAATATGACTGGCTGCCATATCCGGTTCCAAATATATTGTAATAGGAGGTATAAAACCATGCTGAAACGCTGTATTCTTGCGGAGAACCGCAAACTCCACGCATCCCCCATCTGGGCAATGTTCTTTGTGCTGCCCATTCTTTCAGCCACCTACGGCACCTTCAATTATTTACAAAATCTTGAGATCCTCACCGACGGCTGGTATAGCCTGTGGACCCAGCACACCCTGTTTTATTCCATGCTTTTCTTCCCTGCCATGGTAGCCACCTATGCTGCCTACTTGTGGCGGCTGGAACATCTGGGGCACAACTGGAACCTGATCATGGCAAGCCCCGTACCGCCGCTGGACCTGTTTGCCGCAAAGTTTGCGGTGGTGACAAAGCTGGCGCTGCTGACCCACGGCTTTGTGTTTGCGCTGTTCGTGTTCTGCGGCAAGGTATTTGCCCATCTGCCCGGGCTGCCGCCGGTCACCTTGCCTCTGTTTTTACTGCGGGGACTGCTGGGTGCGTTGGCTGTCATTGCCGCACAGCTGGTGCTGGCCATGGTCATCCGCAGCTTTGCCGTGCCCATTTTTCTGGGGCTGCTGGGCGGCATTACCGGCATCTTTATCAGCTCCAAAGGCTTTGGAATCCTGTGGCCCTATTCCCTGATGCAGCTGGGTATGAACTCCAACAAAAGCGCGGATGCTCTGGTGGGCAGCTACGGGCTGTTTGCCTTCAGCTGCATCTTCTGGCTGGGGACGATGTTCCTTCTGGCATGGCTCCTGCTGAAAAAACGGGATGTCCGGGCATAGCACAAAGGGGAGAGCACCTTCACGGTTGCCCTCCCCTTTTTTCAGCTGTTCAGCTGCTGCATGATCTTCCTGACCTCGCTGCTGGAGTATCCCTCCTTGAGCAGCTGGGTGCGGATGGCCGTATCACTGTGGCCCTGACTGCGCATCCTCGCCGCGCTGTACGGCACGGTGCCGCCGCTGGAAACGCCGCTTTTGCCCACCTTCAGGCCGGTGTCACCCGTCAGGCTGCCGCGCTTCGCCGCTGCATCGGCGCTGGCTTTTTCGGCAGTCCGGCTGGCCTTTTCCTGCTTGGCTGCCCACTGGCTCTTGCTCAGGTCCAGCCGCTCTGCCGCAAGGGCATTGCTGACCTGCTGCTGGCGGAGTTTGTCCTGATATTCCTGCTGCGCCTGCTCGTTTTTGTACTGCTGCTGTGCCAGCTCATCCTGCCGCAGCTGCTCCTGCATTTTCTGTTTCCATGCCGTGTCGGCCCGTTCGGCTTCATAGGCGCGGTTGCCCGCATAGATGTTGTACCCGGTGTTCAGCAGGCTGCCTGCCATGCTGCCCAGACCCGTGGTGCCGGTAATGGCCAGCTGGGCCGCATCGCCCAGAAGGCCCAGCACGGTCATCACATTGTTAAAGCCCTGCTGGCGGCGGGCCGCCTCCTGCTGTTCCTGTGCCGCGTAGTAACCGTACAGGCTGTCCAACTGGCCCAGATAATCCTGATAGCGCCCGTAATCCTGGGTGTAAGCCGTGTTGTAGGCATTGCCCTTTTGTTCCAGCTGGGTGTAGTAATCCGCCAGCTCCCGCTCATACTTCTGCTGGGCATTCTGCTCCTGCCCGTTCAGCTGGTCGATCTGCTCCACCAATGCATCGCCGCCGCTCTGGTAGGTATCCAGCGCCAGCCGGTACAGCGTGGGGATGGCCTCGCTCAGTGCACCGATCTGCTGCTGGTATGCCTGCCGGGCCGCACTGGCCGCGTAGCTGGAACCATAGCCGCCGGTCAGGGCAGCGGCCTGCGCCGCCGCGTCGGCACTGGCGTTCTGGGCATTCTGGGTGTACAGCTGGGCGTACTGGCGGTACAGTGGGTCGGCACCGTAGCTGTAACTGAATTCCTTCCGGTCCAGCAGATCCTCCATCAGGCCGTCAATGCGGCCCTGATAGGCGCTCTCGTAATCGCCAGGGCGGTTGGCCTGCCACTGCTTCAGGTCGCTGGCCGCGTCTGTCACCTCCTGCGAGGGCCGGTACTCTGCCGAAGCCAGCGCGTTTTCCACATCCTGCCGGTTTTTCAGCCCGCCTGTGGTGTACTCCTGCTTCTTTTTTTCGCTCATGTCTCCTCCTTTCCCAAACTGCCGGAAAGCCTGCCCCGCAGCTCCTCCGAGAAATTCTCCGTGTCCAGATTGCAGAGCACATACTGCAATTGCTCCTGCATCTGGTACAGATAATTCCGCAGGGCCCGGGCATCCTCCGGGTCCATATTCTCACTCAGCCTGGGCAGGCCGATCTTGCCCAGGCCTGCAATGCTTGCCATGGTTCATCCCTCCAGTTCCATCCAGTTTCCCTTTGCCCCGCTGAAGGTCTTGGCCAGGCTCCGCAGGGTGATCTGCCCATAGCCCCACAGCCGCAGCCGGAGCGAGGCGCACCGCCGGGGCACAAGGTGCAAATCACAATTGCGGCGCGGGCCCTCCACTGTCAGGGCAGCGGCGTTCTCCCAGGGGCCGCCGTCATAGCTCACTTCCACAGTCACCCGGCTCCTGCAGGCGGCATCCAGCCGCAGCGTCAGCCGGGATAGGTACCGCTCCTCGGGGCTGTCCAACCCCAGATCTCCGGTGGTCAGGGCAAACTCCACGCCCTGTTCCGTTCCCTCGCTTCTCTGCCCTGCCGCTTCCCGGCTGGGATCAGCGGCCCAGAGCGCCCGGCCATCCCAGAGATAGAGCTGCCCGCCGGTGCTGGCCATCTCAAAGGAGCAGACATCCTCCTCGTGCCAGAGGCCCCGCTCGGTATCATAGACCAGCAGACGCACCTCGTTTTCCCGGCTGACATGCAGATAATACCGGCCATCCAGCGCGCCGCCCACAGCCTGCTTCACATTGGCAAGCCGCCCGGCATCCAGCGCCGCCGACACCTTGGCCGGGATGCTGCCGTCCCACGCCATCACGCCGTCGGAGGAGAGATAGTACAGCGTCTCGTTTAGCACGCAGAGACTGCGGGCCGCGTTTCTGGCCACGCCCCGGCAGCGCAGGGAGCTGAGCTGGAAATCCGAGGGCTTGGAGCCGTAGAGCTTGTGCAGGGTGTTTTCCTTGAAGAACAGCGCATAGCCCATGCAGGTGGCTGCGCCGGTAAAGGGGCCGTCGCTGCCCACGGTCACAGCATAGCTGTCTGCCGCGATGCCCCGGTAGGAGAACCAGTTGGTGGGGTCGCCCAGCTTGCAGGCGTAGATGACATTCTCGCTGCTGGAACAGCCCCACACCCGGTTGTCGCATTCGGTCAGGTACTCAAGATCGGGCACCCGGCGCTCCACCTTCACCCCCTCCGCCGGGAAATACTCTTCCCGCTGTGTGCCGTCCATGCTCACCCAGACAGCACTGCTGCCATTGTGGACAAGCCTGCCGTAAAAATGTTCACCGCCCGGGTCAGCCCGCAGGCGCAGGGTGGTTTCGGTCACACCGTACACGATGCGGTCGCCGTCCAGCCCGGCCCACTGGCCTGCCTGTTCAGCCCCCGTACCGGTCAGGGTCACGGTATCCCACACCCGGAACTCTGCCCCGATGCCCTCAGCGGTCACAAGGCAGTAGTCCAGCGGGATCACCGTCCAGTTGCCCGAAGCCTCGCTGTATACCTCCAGCGTATTCTCTGCGGAATAGGGCTTGTCCGGCTCGTTCAGCTTCAGAAACAGCTGGCCGTCCTGCGGGTGTTCCGGCTCCTTCGTGCCCTTGTCCTTCACCTCGTAGGTATTCCCCGAAGCATCACAGGGCGCAAAGCTCACGCTCAGGCTTCCCGCTTCCCAAGCAGCACCCAGCGGGGCCGCACTGCCGTCTGCCGTATCGAACGCCACCTTGTCCGGAAAAATCAGGATCTTTGTTCCGATGCCCACCATCGTCTTGCGGCTGTCTGCCACGGCATTTTTCACGGTGACGGGCTGGGCCGGGGCCTCGTCCGGGGTATAAACCAGGTCCTGCCCGCAGACGGTCAGCAGACCGTTCAGGTGATACATCCCGTTCAGCCCGGCCAGCTCCTGCAGCCTGCGGCGGGGCAGCCGGGTGCTCAGGGCCGGGAAATCCCGGGCCGAAAAATTCATTCCCCCGCTGTACTCAGCCTCGGTGCAGCCGTAGGTCTCGTTCAGGCCGCCAAAGGCCCGCAGCAGATCCCGGGTATTCTTCACACCGGTCCGATTTGTCAGAAGCATCCACTTTCCTCCCTTTCACCACCGCCACTGCGCACCGCGCTTCGGCTTTGCCCGCCGCCGCAGCCAGGCGCTCAGCTCAGCCAGAATGCTGTTATACCGGGCCTGCTCCCCGGCGTAACGTTCCGTCTCGCCCAGGGCAGCATCCAGCTTTGCGCAGAGGTAATGCGGGTAGAGCGCATCAAAAGGCACGGGTACCAGCAGCTCTACGGCATCGTCCAGACCGCCCTCCGCAGGCCAGGCAAGGTCCGCCCCCACTCCGGCCCGCAGCCCGCAGCCGGAGAACAGCAGGGCCCGCAGCATCCCGTCCTCCTCACAGAGCCAGCGCTGCCGGGTGCGGCTGTCCACCTTGCAGCCCGGCCGCAGTTCCTCGGCCCGTTCCAGAGCCTCTCCCACCGTCATGCGCTCACCCCTCGATCCTCTCGGCGGCGGCAATGCGGGCGGCGGTGCGCTCATCCTGCACCTGGCTGTGTTCCAGCACCTCTGCCACCTCGGGCGGCACTTCCACCTCCACGCCACGGCGGATCTTATAGCTCACGCCGTTCACACTCACAAACAGGTCGCCTTTGTACCGGCTGTTGTCCTTGAACAGCCGGATCCTTACGTTTTTCTTGTCCATTTTTCATCCTTTCTGCCCTCTGTCGCAGGGGCACTGCCTTTTACGCCTCGCCTAGTTTCGTTCATCCAGCAGGGCTTGCCCGGTTTGCCAAGGGCTCCCCTACTGGGGGAGCTGGCGCGAAGCGCCTGAGAGGTTCAGTTGGCACTCGCATTCTCCGAATAACTGGATACGCTCTCAATGCGCACCATGTACTGCTCCACCAGACGCTCGGCGGCGCGCATCCCTTTCCAGCCCACGGAAGCGCGCTGGTTCAGCGGGTCGTCGCCATAGCCCAGCTGCTTGACGATGTGTTCCAGGCCGCCGCCCTCCAGCTCGGTCACACCGTAGGCATGGGCACCCAGCACCAGCGTGCCGAACACGGCCAGACCGCTGGGACAGGTGGTGTCCTTCCAGATCTTGGCCTCGCTGGTCTCCACAAAGCGGATGTTGCCCAGCTTGCCGATCTCGCCGCGGTACATGGTCTCAGGGTCAGCATACTTGTGCGCCTCAATGAATTCCCTGCAGGTCTTCAGGTCATAGGCGGCATAGGGGTGGATGATGGCAATGTAGCTGTCACCGATGGGATCCGCGTTCATGGCACCCAGCTGCGCCGCCGCCCGGAAGAACAGCTTCGGGGTCAGGGTGCAGGTCTTGTCCAGCTCCTTGCGGCTCTTCACCTCCGTTTCGGTGCCGTCTGCATTCTGCTTGGGGGCATACAGCACATTGGTGCCGCCCGCCAGCACATCACGGGTGATGCTGTCCATGGTGCGGCCCGCCTGGCTTGCCAGCACACGGGTGGCCTGCACCACATTGTTGTCGATGGCGGTCATCTGCAGCACGTCAGTCAGCGGGGTCCAGCCGCCATACTGGTGCAGGTCGCTGGTGATGGTGGTCACGTTCAGGGCCTGACCGTCCGGGGTCACGCCCTCGGTCAGCGGAGTGGAAGCCTTGGGCAGGCTGTCGTACTTGCGGAACTCGATGGTCTTGCCGCCGTTCTGGGGCACAGGATAGTAATCCGCAAACTGGTCATGCACCAGCCGGGGCTCTGCCTGGTCGATGAGGCGCTTCTCGTAGAAGGTCTTCATCTCCGGGGTCATGGTGGTGGTGGAGTTCAGGGGAGTTTCGGCAAACAGCTGAATGTTGAAGTTGTTCATAGTCATTATCCTTTCTTTCATTGATTTCAAGCTCCCCCTTCGGGGGAGCTCCGCAAGGCGCTGGCAAAGCCAGACCGAAGCGGTGAGAGGGTTTTCCCTCAAAAACTGATCTTTGCACCATGGAGCGCCTGACGCTCCAGCGCTTCCCGCTGGCTGCGGGTCATCCGGTTCACATCCGCACCGGTCACGGCGGCGCTGCCGGGGTGGGTGCCGTTTTCAGCAGGGCGTGCCCCGCGCTGGCGGATGCGCTCCACCACGCCCTGCTCCACGGTGCGGGCAGTCTGGCGCATGGCATCCCCGTAGTGGGCCAGCCGGTAGGCATCCAGCATCCGCATCCCGGGCAGCTGCATCAGACGGCGCATCTCGGGGTCCGCCAGCTCCTTTTGCAGGGAAAACTCCGGCACTGCCCGGCGCATCATGGCCTCCTCCGCAGCCCAGCGCCGGTGCAGAGCATCCACAGCCTGGCTTCCCGGGAAACGTTTTGGCAGCGCAGGGCGGGGCGGTTCCTGTTCCTGCCCTTCTTCCACCTTGACCGGTTCGGTCTCTTTCACCTCCTTCTCCCCCTCCGGGGCGGTCGTCTCCTGCCTTGCGTCCGCTTTTTCACCGGGCTTCATGGTACCCGATGCCACAGCCTGCTGTTCCTGGGCCGCGCTCAGGGCAGGGGCAGCCGCTTCGCCGCCGCCAGCAAACAGCTGCAGGTCCATCATCCCCTGCTTGCCCCGGGCACTCCGGTCGGCAAAGCAGACATTGTCCGGGTAGCGCTCTGCCAGCAGGGCAAAGCCCGCCTTGGCCAGCTCAAAGGCTCCCTCGACCCATGCGGTACAGGGCCGGGCAGCAGTCACCGTCAGGCGGGGGCCATCGGGCTCGTCAAAAGCATCGCTGTGGGCGTTTTCTTCGCCCGCCAGCAGGCTGACCAGTGCTTGCATCAGGGTGCTGACACCGGCGCACACGATATCCTGCCCTGCCGGGGCATAGCCTGCATGGCCCGCCGCCTCCAGACGCATGGCCGGGCCGTAAGGGCCGTCCAATTCCGTATAATTCACCTTGATCATTTCTGCCTCCTTCTCATGTAAAACCTCTCCGTCACCTGCGGTGCCGCCTCCCCTCATAGGGGAGGCAAGCCAGCAGCAGCGTGAACCTGGCTCTCCTGTCAGGAGAGCTGGCGCAAAGCGCCGGAGAGATTCTTCGCCAATGCTCTTGTGCTCAGATTTTCCTCCGCGCCGCTCAATTTTTCGCGGAATTGCGTAATCTGCATCTGGGCCGCCGTCAGCTTCTGTGCCAGCGTGCCGTTCTGCCGCACCCTCTGGCGCACTTTTTCGATGCCCTCAAAGTCCATCATCTCCAGTGCCGCCAGGGCCGCGTCGGCATTCTGGGGTGCAAAGAAACCCAGCTGGTAGCACTCCTTCGCCGTTTCATTCTGGGAAAGGCGGCTGAAGGTGGATTTTTTCTCAGCGCTCACCACGATATCAAACACCGGTTCCCGGCTTCCCAGCTCCACGCCGCCCATCAGCCCCATGGGGCGGGCACGCAGCGCTGCCCCGGAAAAGGGCACGAACTCCCTGCCTCCGGCAGGCCCGATGACACGGAACACCCGCTCCTCATCGTAAAACTGCCGCATCAGGTCAATGATGAGGTAGCACTCCCTTGCAAAGGCCCGGTAGGCGCTTTTGAGCATATCGCGGGAGAGCTTGCTGCCCGCCTCCTGCAGGGCCGCAATGGCACTTGCCGCCGTCACGCCGCCTGCGGTGCCGCCCTGGGTCATATCCCGGTTTCCGCTGATCTCCTTCAGTTCCTCAATGCGGCTGTTGCGGTAGCTCAGGCTGTTTCCCTGCAAACCGGCGGTCTGCAATGGACGGAAACTCTCGTCTCCCAGCCGCCCGGCCACATGGACGATGTCCCGGCTGAGATCCGCCAGTTCCTCCTCGTTCACGCCCGCCGTGTCGCTGAGCACATACCGCTGCTTGGATGCCAGCAGGACATTTTCATCCATGGCATGGTTCATCCGGTCGATGGCGGTCTGGCATTCCTTCATCACATCGATATAGCCAAAGCCCGCCGGGCTGTCCTCTTCCATAAACAGCGGGTCGAACACGAAGGGATATTTCCCGTGGTCGTAGAAGCCCCGCCCGGCAAGGGCCGGGTCGTTCTCGCTGGCGTAGAGCACCACGCCGTTGCAGAACTTGCAGTAGTGGAGCAGGGTGTGTCCGGCCTTGTCCGGCTTTTTGTAGTACCAGTCCACCACCACGCTTTTTTCGGTGGTATCCAGCCCGCCGTCGTGGAGAAAACGGGGTACATCCAGCACACTGGCGCTGTGGCCCTTCAGCTGGGGCCAGCGGTTTTCCAGCTGTTTGGTGTTCTCCATGCTCAGGGAGAAAAAGTGGGGCGAGGCCTGGATATCAGCCACGCCCGGCTCCCAGTAGAGCATGAGCAGGTTCATGGGCCGGATGGCGATCTCTCCCACGCCGCCCCGGGCCTCCGGGTCCCAGAACACGCCCTTGACCCCGGTGCCCTGCTTGAGCTTGCGCCACCAGGTGTCGCTGTACACCTGCTCATAGTCTGCCTGCTCCAGCACCACCGGCAGGATGCTGGAAAGCACCTGTGCGGTCTGCGCATCGTCTGCCGCCCGGGGCAGAACGTTGGGGGCCGGGTAATTGTCCATGGCATCGGCGTGCTTGTTGGCAATGCTGTTGAACAGCCACCCACTGGCAGGCTGGGGCTTGCCCTCCATCATGGGGTTCTGGTAGTTCTTCCAGTGTCCCATCCGGAACCACAGCTCGTTGTCCACAATGCGTTTGTCCAGCGCGGCCTTTCCGGCCTTGTATTTCTGTAAAATGGCAGTGGCTTCGGCCACTTCTTCTACCCCGATGGGGGGCTTTTCATCGATCATTGCTTACTCCTTTCTTGTTAGCTTCCTCACCCTCTCAGTCTCGCTCCGCTCGCCCACAGCCGGGTTGCGGCTCCCAGCGTCTGCTTCACTCTGTTCGCATCCTTGCTGGCCGCTGCCCCAACAACTCCTCCCTCAATCCGCCGCTGGCGGCGGTCGTCGTCGTTGCTCCCAAAGTGGGAGCTTCTGACGAAACTGCAAACTTTGCAATAACTGCCAAGGCCTCGCCCTTCGGGAGAGGTGGCAGCGCGCCAGCGCTGACGGAGAGGGTGAGCCGCCTATACCCTGTAAAATCTTGCCCTCCGGTGCAGCTCCAGCGGGTCATCCCCCAACGGAGGCTGCACGGTCTGCCGGGGCGGGGAGATGGGATTTTCCATCAGCACATAGCGGCACTCGTCATAGATATGGTCCTCCTGCCGGGTGTCGATGTCCTCCACATTGCTCTCGTCATAGACCAGGTTCGGGAGGGTGCGGATGAAGTGCCTGCAGGTGTTGAACACCTGAAACATGGGCCGCCCCTCCCCATCGAACGCCAGCCGGTAGTGGAACTGCATCTTCCCCGCCAGGCGGGTGTGGTCACCGGGGACCCAGTGGAGAAAATGGGGGCCCCGCTCCATCATGGCGGCAATGCTCTCGCCCCGGCTCTCATCAAAGATGGCGGGGTCAGCCACCCCCAGAATGGTGCGGCCCTTGAGCATCGGGTCGTTCTGCTCCGCCTCCCGGATCCGCCTTGCCTGTTCCACCGGATCGATGCGCAGGCCCTCGTTGGGGCGGCCCGTGCAGCCGTACAGCTCCTTGATGCGGTAAAGCCTGCCCTCCTCATCCGCCGCGTACCACCCCACCGAGAACGGCTTCGAGAAACCGAAATCGTACCCCCGGTAGATCTTCCAGTGTCTGGGGATGGCAAAGGGCGCAATGACATGGGTCCAGCGCTGGTCCTGATAATGCCCCGGGTCGTTCCGCCACTCGGTGAACACCTGCCCCGAAAAGCTGTCCCAGCTGCCATAGAGCAGGGCCTGCTTTTCCGCTTCGGGCAGGCTTGCCAGACTGGCAAGGTAGTCCGGGTCATTTTCCAGCAGGGCGGGGTTGTCGAACACGCTGGACGGGATAAACACCCTTGCCCGCTCCAGCACCTTCTCGGTTCCGTCCGGCATCCGCACCGGGAACTGTTCCACAATGGGGGTGCCGGGCGGGGCAGGCGTGATGAACCTGGCTTTCACCCAGCCGTGCCCCACACCGCCGGGATTGGTGGTGGCCCGCAGGTAGACCCGGGTGCCCGGGCCGGTAGGGCGGTTGCGGCTCATCATATAGCTGTACTCTTCCCACTCGAAATGGGTCAGCTCATCGAACCCGATGAAGTCGAAGGCCTTGCCCTGATAATTTGTGCGGTCCTTGGTGTACTGCATGGAACCAAAGTAGATCTTTGCCCCGCTGGGGAACACCCACACATGGCTGGTGGCGTTGTACTGCGCCGTAGGAAAAGCCCGCTTGTAGTAGGCCATGCTCTTGTCCACCAGATCACTGAGCTGGGGGTAGGTCTTGCGCAGGATGAGCCCCCGATAGTGGGGGATGTGCACCTGCCGCAGGGCCTCGATCACCAGCGCGTCACTCTTGCCGCCGCCTGCCGCGCCCCCGTACAGGGCTTCTGGTTCTGGGCGGCGCATGAACTCCGCCTGCCGGGGCTGGGGCCGCCATACGATCTCTGCATTCATACGTCCTCCACGGCTGGCAGAAGCACCACGCCGCACGCCCGGGCCTCGGCATCCGCACCCTGATCATTCAGGGTCTTGGCCACCGCAGCCAGATCCTTCAGCACCGCCGTAGCCTCCTTGAGCCCCTTCATCAGGGCGGGGTCAGAGCCATCGCCACGCTGGGCCTTCTGCCGGGCGTTCAGTTCCTTGACCTCCTGCGCCAGCATGGTGCTCAGGGTGTCGGTGGCCTTGTGCAGGCTGGCAAGGCTCTTGTCCCTGCCCGGCTGTTTTGCTTGCGCCATCCTGTGTTCTCACATCCTTTCTGTTTGGCTTGGCACAAGGATACCAGCTTTTCGTCCCCTGCAACAGCGCGCACTTTTGCAGGGCTGTTTTGTACTTTTAGCGTCATAAAATCCCATCCGTATAAAACAATCTTTCATTTTTCATCGCTGTATCGCACCGTGCAGAAATCTCCGTTTTTCTCTCGGATTTTTCACGCGCAGACACATCAGGTGCGTGAAGCGCCTTTTGCGCAAAAAAGCAGGCACTCCGCCCGCCCCGTCCGGGGCAAAGTCAGAGTGCCTGCTTTCGTTACAGATTCAGTTTCGGTTCTGCTTACAGGGTCTCGATGCGGTCAAACAGCTGCTTGCCTGCTTCCACAGCGTCCTTGCTGCCAAAGACCACACGGGTAGCGTTTGCCATCCGGTCTGCAAGGTCTGCGGCCTGTGCCCGGATCGTTTCAGCTGTCACGCTGCACATGGCCTTGCGGTCCGCGGCCAGCATAGCATCGGTGATGCCGCAGAAGTACCGGCGGTCCAGCTCCTTGGCCTCAGCGTTGGGCTTTTTGGGCGAATCCATCTCGGACACCGCACCCACGATGAACTCGGTCAGGTCTTTTTCGGTGTACTCCCGGCCTGCCAGCGCCTCGGGGGCCTTGGCAAAGGTCTCGTAGCTCTCGGTCAGGTGGGGGTCACGGTAGGTGTACAGTCCCTCGGTCTGGGCACGGGTCAGCATTCCGGTGCCGTAAGCGCCGCCCACCTCACGGATGTTGTGCCACAGGTATTCGTAGCTCATAATGCGGGCCAGCACCCGGCGGTCGGCCTGCCGCTCCATGGGCCAGGTCAGGATATCATAGTTCACGCCGCCGTCAATAATAAATGCCTCGTTCACGGGGGCCGTCAGCACCTCTGTGTAGGGCTTGGCAGCGGTGCGGCCCTGGGCAGCAAAGGCACTACCGGGCAGCAGGGCACGCAGCTTTGCCAGCGCTTCCTCACTGCCATGCAGGCTGACGGTCAGGGCTGCATGGTTCAGCACCTTTTCCCGCACCGCTTCCAGCTTTTTGCCCATGGCGGCCCAGTCGGCCTGTTCCAGCAGGCCGCACAGGAAGTGGTACCCGGTCACGCCGCTGCACCGCTCGCTCAGGGCATACTCCACGGAGTAGTGGGCGGCGGCACGCACGGCAGCGTACTGGTTGCCCTGCCGGATGAACTGCTGCTCCATGTTCAGCTTCTGCTGGCTCAGCACCCGGGCAAAGGCTTCCTCGGCCTTGGGACCGGTCAGGCAGGTCTTGTAGAGGTACTCACTGCCCAGCGCAATGGCCTTGTCCAGATTCCGTTCCAACAGGCTCATGTTCCAGGTAAGCTTTGCGTGGCAGGGGCTGCCCTCCTGCCGCCCGGTCCAGAAGCTGATGCAGGCCATGCTGTTGCCCAGCCAGGTGGCGCGCTGGGTCTGCAGCTCCCGGGCAGTGTGCTCCGGGGTATCCAGCTCGTCCAGAATATCAGTCAGCAGGTCAAGATACTGCACCTCTTCCGGGGTGCACTCGCCCAGGTCGTAGTAGAAATTCAGATACAGACTGCCCTTGGAGGGGTGGTGCAGCAGCTCCGCACCGGCCAGCGGTTCCACTGTACCGGCAGCGCTCCTGTCACCGTCGCCCAGGTCGGCCACGGTCAGCGGATGGTCCAGCACCAGCTTGCCGTCATTGCGGGCAGGGGCAGCATCTTCTTCGTTCTTCTTGGGCAGGGCCGGGGTCTGGATCACCTGCACCGGCTCGGCCAGCAGCAGATTCTTCAGCAGATCGTTGAACCAGCCGGTGGAGAGCTTCTCCCGCAGGGAAGCAAACAGTTTGTCGGTGTGGAGCAGCAGAGCCGGGTCTCCGGTGTGGAGCCAGCCGGTGGCGGCATAGATGGCATCCAGCACACCGTCGGGCAGGCTGCCCGGGCGCTCCAGAGAGGCAAACTCCATGGCGTTCAAGCTGGCCAGCAGCAGTTCCTCGGGGATGCCCCCTGCCAGCAGGTCGGTCACAGCCTGTTTCACACCAACTGCAAATTTGGGGGCAGTCTCTGCGGTGGCCCCCCGCAGCACCAGCTCCAGCGTGGGCTGCAGGGTGCTGTCGTCAAAGCCAATGTCGATATCCGCGCCCAGCTTCTGCTCCAGCAGAGCTGCCTTCAGCGGGGACTGGTTGGTGCCCAGCAGGGCATCCAGCAGGATCTCCACGCCCAGCTGGCGCTCCCGATCAGCAAACGCGCCGGTGTACCAGGCCAGCGCACACTGCACCTGATCCGGCTCGGGGTTTTCGGTGTAGTACGGGATGTGCACACGCACACCGTTCTGCTGGTCCTGCACCGTCAGCCGGGGGCGGCTGGTGCCCTTGGGCATCCTGCTCAGGTAGTGCTCATCCAGAAACGCCAGCTTCTCGGCCATATCCATCTTGCCGTACAGGGTGATGCAGCAGTTGTCGGCACTGTAATGACGGCGGTACACCCGCTGGTATTTTTCATAGGTCAGGGCCGGGATGGAGGCCGGGTCGCCGCCGGACACAAAGCCGTAGGCCGTATCCGGGAACATGGCCCGCTCCAGCGCGTTCTGCAGCTGCGCGTCCGGGGAGGCCAGCGCACCCTGCATCTCATTGTAGACCACACCGCTCACCGTGCCGTCCGCGTCCCGGTGCCAGCCCTCCTGCTCGAACACGGCCTTGTCCACCATGGCCAGCGGGCAGAACACGGCGTTCAGGTACACGTCCATCAGGTTCCTGAAGTCGGTCTCGTTGGGGGTGGCAAAGGGATACACCGTCTTGTCCGGGAAGGTCATGGCGTTCAGGAAGGAGGCCATACTGCTCTTGAGCAGCTGCAAAAAAGGCGAGGTCACGGGGTACTTCTCGCTGCCCGCCAGCACCGAGTGCTCCAGAATGTGGAACACACCGGTGTCGTCGGAGGGGAAGGTGCCGAAGCCGATGCCGAACGCCTTGTTGGTGTCCTCGTTCTCCACCAGCAGGACAGTGGCCCCGCTCACATCGTGGTTCAGAACCGTCAGCACACCGTGCTGCTCCGGGCAGTCCTCGCGGCGCACCAGCGTATAACCGGGATAGTTCATGTTGTTTCTCCTTTGGGTCATATTTTTTCAAAGTGTTTGGCCCTATTGTACCACGCCTTCCGGTAAGACGCAACGAACAAAAAAAGGCCCTCCCAAAGGGAAGGCTCTTGCGGTTAAACCCCACCGTCATCCCTGCGGGATGCCACCGCCCCTGGTAGGGGCGGCCTTGGCAAAGAGGTCAGGCTTTGCGAAATACCAAAGGCCCCACTACTAGGGGGGCTGTCACCGCAGGTGACTGGGGGGTTCAATTCACTTTTGATCCGACACCCGGAACAGCACGAATCCCACAACGAACAGCACGATCAGGCTGCCCACGCCCACATTGGCGCTGCCGGTCAGCTGGCTGCCCACACTGACGATCATGGTGCCCAGAAAGGATGCGCCCTTGCCGCAGATATCGAACAGACCGAAGTACTCGCCCGATTTTTCCGGCGGGATGATCTTGGCAAAATGGCTCCGGCTCAGCGCCTGGATGCCGCCCTGGAACATGCCCACCACAACGGCCAGCACCCAGAACTGCCACTGGTGCTTCAGGAAAAAGGCAAACAGCGCAATACCCGCATAGGCTGCGATGCAGACCGGGATGAGGGTGCCTGAGGGGTATTGCCCGCTCAGCCGCCCGAACACCAGTGCCGAGGGGAAGGCCACGATCTGGGTGACCAGCAGCGCCAGCAGCAGGCCGGTGGTGTCCAGCCCCAGGGCCGTGCCGTAGGCCGTGGCCATATCGATGATGGTGTACACACCATCGATGTAGCAGAAAAAGGCCAGCAGGAACCAGAATACCTGCCTGTCCTCTTTCAGGTGGCGGAGGGTGTGGCCGATGCGGGCAAAGCTCTGGCGGATGGCATGTTCCTGCACCTCCACAAAGTGCACCTGCTTATACTGGCGCAGCAGGGGCAGGGTGGTCACCAGCCACCAGACGGCGGTGATAAAGAGAGCAAGGTTCAGCGCCGTCATCTGGGAGATACCGATGCTCCCGGCCCCCAGCACCAGCGCCAGACAGACCACAAAGGGCACACAGCTGCCAATGTAGCCCCAGGCATAGCCTTTGGAGGAGACCTCATCCATCCGGTCCGGCACAGTCACATCGCTGAGCATGGAGTCATAGAACACCAAACTGCCCGAAAAGCCTACCTTGGCAAAGATGAAGATGAGCAGGAACGGCAGCCAGGTGCTTGCCATCCCCATGGCGCAGCAGCCGATCACACCCACTGCCACGCAGAAGGTGAAGATGGGCTTTTTGTAGTTGCGGGTATCGGCCAGTGTGCCAAGGATCGGGCTGAGCACCGCCGTGATGACTGTGACCGCCGAGGCTGCATAGCCCCAGTAGGCCAGATACTCCACCGAGCTCAGGCCGCCCCCCTCAGCCAGTGCGTTGAAGAAGATGGGGATCAGCGTTGCCACCAGCAGCACAAACGCCGAGTTGCCCACATCGTATAAGATCCACGCCCGTTCCAGGCTGGTCAGGCGAAATTTTTGCTTTGCTTTGTCCATTTGCATTCCTCTCAAAATTCTCCGAAGGTGTGGTCATAGGCCTTGTCCAGCGGTGCGCCGTTGGAGAGCCCTTCCACATATTCCGTGATGAGCCGCACTGCCAGCGGGAGAGCCTGCTGATACAGCGCTTCCAGCTCTTTGTCGCTGGCCTCGCACCGGGGATTGGGCTGGAGGTTCGCCACCAGCCCGTGCATGACATCATAGGTACCTGCCGCTTTCAGGGCCGTCAACACCACCCAGCGCTTGACCGGGCTGGTAGCCTGCAGCAGATGGTGCACCCGCACCATGCCCCGCATGGCTCCGTAGGTCTCGTCTGCCGTGACATTTTCATAGAACGGCGCAATGATCTTTGCAAACTCCCGGTTGGGGCGGATATGCCCCGCCGTGAAAAAGTGCATCGGGTCAAGCCCGTCCTCCCGCATCAGCTGGTTGTCAAACTCCGTCTCGATCTCGCAGTGGCTCACACCGCTTTCCCGGGTATAGCGCTCCACATAGGGGTGGCAGGTGCTGTCCAGTGCAAAGTGGCAGACGAACCCCAGCGCATAGGCCAACGCAGCATTCTTGTTGCGGGCCGTGTTCACCACGCCCCGGGCCCGGGTAAAGAACACCCGGCCCGGCTGCTCGTGCATGGCGTTGCCCAGCCGGTTCACGGGGTTGGACTGCAACGCCCGGTAGTAGAACATCAGGTCAGGCCCGTGCAGGCCCATATCATACAGCGGCCGGTACGGGGTGATCTTTTCCCGCAGCTCCCTGGGCAGCTGCACCAGAACATCCGCACCAAAGCGGCGGTGTGCATACGTAGATGGCATATCCTCTCTCCTCCTTTTCGTACCAGAATCAGTATAGCAGAATCCCACCCCCGCCGCCACCCTTCCGGGTCTGATTTGTGTAAAATTTTTGAGATATTTTTCATTACGCCCATCCCATAGCGCAAAAACGCCCCGCCGGTCTCCCGGCAGGGCGCTTTCGCAGGGTGGATATTGCAGACCAGTTCGGTCTGTGAAACGTCCGGCAGGCAAAAGCCGCCGGGCGTTTTTGACCCGGCGGCTTTCAGCTATTCCAAACGATCAGTCTTTCTTCACCATCATCTTGCTGGCCTTATAGATATCGCCGCAGCCCAGAGTGATGACCAGATCGCCCTCCCGGGCGTTCTGTTTGACCCAGTCAGCGGCAGCCTCCAGGCTGTCCACCAGCACAGAGTTGGGGATCTGCGCCGCCAGCTTTGCGCTGGTAATGGTGGGGTCGTTGGGCTCGCGGCTGCCCATGATGGGGGTGATCACCGTGATATCAGGGATCTTGAACACATCCACAAAGTCGTTGAACAGCATCTTGGTCCGGCTGTATGTAAACGGCTGATGGACTGCGATGACACGATTGTAGCCCAGCTCCTTGGCGGTGTTCAGGGTCGCGCGGATCTCGGTGGGATGGTGGGCGTAGTCGTCCACGACCACCGCGCCGTTGCACTCGCCGTAGACCTCAAAACGGCGGCCTGCCCCCTTGAAGTTCAGGGCAGCGTTGGCGCACTCCTCCACGGTCAGGCCCACAGAGCGGCAGACAGCACACATGGCCAGTGCATTGTAAATGTTGTGGCGGCCCGGCACTGCCAGACGGATGTGGCCCAGCTCATTGGTATCCCACTCCTTCAGATCAAATTCAAAGAAGCCGGGCTTGTATTCCTGCACGTTGACAGCACGGTAATCGGCCGCATTGTCAATGGCAAAGGTGCGCACGCGGCGGTCCAGGGTGTACATGACATCCATGGTGTTCTTATCATCTGCATTGGCAAAGATCATAAAATGGGTCATCAGGGCAAAGCGCTTGAAGGCAAACTTCAGCTCGCCCATGCTGCCGTAATAGTCCAGATGGTCGTTATCGATGTTCAGCACCACGGACATATAGGGGGTCAGCTTGAGGAAGGTCTCGGAGAACTCGCAGGCCTCGATGACGATATCATCACCCTTGCCGGCCTTGCCGTAGCCGCCGATGAGGGGCAGCTTGCCGCCGATGACTGCAGAGGGATCACGGCCTGCCAGCTCCAGTGCGGTGGTGATCATGGAAGTCGTGGTGGTCTTGCCGTGGGTGCCGGAAACGCAGATGCTGTCCTTGTACAGGCGGCTCACATAGCCCAGCAGAACACTGCGCTCCACAGTGGGGATGCCATAGGAAGCGGCAGCGTTCAGCTCCACGTTGTCCTTGGCAATGGCGGCAGAGTAGACCACCAGGTCAGAGCCGATCACGTTGTCCGCAGCATGACCCAGGCTGACCTTCACGCCCATCTCCCGCTCCGAGCGGATGATGCTGCCGTCCAGCACATCGCTGCCGGAGATATCATATCCCTTGGCAGTGAGGATCTGGATCAGCGGATACATACCGCTGCCGCCGCAGCCGATGAAGTGGATCTTTTTTACATGATCCAGCAGATGCATGGTATAATCAGTAACGAACATAAGCAGGCAAACCTCCAATAAACAAACGGCCGCAAGGCAGACCGAATCCATCTTAATTCTTGGGTACTACTTATTATATAATTTTTGGCCGACAAAATAAACAGTTCCGAGCGAATTTTCGGAAAGAACCAGAAACTCCGGCACATTTTTGTGACAACTGTACAGATAGCCCATGGATTTTCGCCCCTTTTGCACACTTCATAAAAGATTTACATTTTTTATCAGCTTGATAGCTAACAATTTTGAAGTATTTGTGATATGATAGTGGTAAATTTTGAACTATCACACTGCCGCCGGACGCGCGGCTGGAAAAGAGGAATCTCATTTTGAACATCAAGATCACTGCGGACAGCACCTGCGATCTGTCCGAAGCGCTGCTCCGGCAGTGGAACATCAGCCTGATCCCCATGCACATCCTCATGGGGGAGGAAAGCTATCTGGACGGCGTTACCATCCACCCCGTCGATGTATTCGCCCATGCCCAGAACGGCGGCAAAATGCCCAAATCCGCCGCCCCCAATCTGGTGGAATACACCGACTTCCTCGCCCCCTTTGCCAGAGACTACGATGCCGTCATCCACATCAATGTCGGCTCCAAATTCTCCTCCTGCTTCCAGAACGCCCGGCTGGCGGCGCAGGAGTTCGGCAACGTCTATGTTGTGGACAGCGAGAATATCTGCACCGGGCAGGGCTATCTCGTTCTGCAGGCAGCCAAGTGGGCCGCTGACGGCCTGCCGCCCAAGAACATTTCCATGCGCTTACAGGGCCTTGCCAAGCGGGTCGAGTTGAGCTTTGTGCTCAACCAGCTGGACTACATGGCCAAAAGCGGCCGCTGCTCCGGCGTGCTGGCCTTCGGGGCCAACATTCTGGGCATCAAGCCCAGCCTGGCCGTCATCGATGGTGAACTGAAAGTCGTGCGGAAGTACCGGGGCAGTCTGCCCATCTGCGTGGGCAAGTACATCACCGACCAGCTGGCGAACCGGGAGGACATCGACCGCAGCATGGTGTTCATCTCTTCCACCCAGGCGAAGCCCGGCTGCATGGAGGCCATCAAGGCCGGACTGCGGCAGTACGGCAATTTTGAGAATGTCTACGAGACCGACATCGGCACTACCATCGGCGGCTATTCCGGCCCCGGTACCATCGGCATCGTGTTTGCACGCAAGCAGTAAATTTCTCCCTGCACACAAAAAAGACGCGCTCATCACAGAGCGCGTCTTTTTTTGCATGATATCCGGTTTTCTCAGCTCAGCCGTCCGCTTTCTACCGAGAAGCTCAGGTCGGCCACGGCCATGGTGGATCTGCGATGGGAAACCAGCAGGACGGTCTTTTCCCTGCACTCATCCCGCACGGCCTTGAGGATGATCCCTTCGTTCAGGCTGTCCAGATTGGAAGTAGGCTCATCCAGCAGGAGAAAGGGTGCATCGTGCAGGAAGGCACGGGCCACACCGATGCGCTGACGCTCACCGCCGGAGAGTGCACCGCCCAGCTCGCCCACAGGGGTATCATATCCCTTGGGCAGGCTGTTGATAAAGCCATCCAGCGCGGCCTTTCTGCAGGCAGCCTCCACCTCGGCACGGGTGGCATCGCGCCGGGCGATCCGGATGTTGTTTTCAATGGTATCGTCAAACAGCTCCGTTTCCTGGGTCACAAGACTTTCCTGGGCGCGCAGGGCGGCAGTGTTCACGGCGCGGATGTCACGTTCACCAAACCGGATGGTGCCGCTGCTCACATCCCAGAAGCGCATGAGCAGCCGCAGAAAGGTGGATTTGCCGCTGCCGGAACGGCCCGTGATGCCCACGATCTTCTTTTCCGGGATAGTCAGGCTCAGGTCGTGGAGCACCTCTTCCTTGGCGTAGGCAAAGCTGACATGCTCAGCCTGTGCACCGGTAAAGACGGTATCCGCACCGTCGGTTACATCGGCGGTCACGGGGTCCTCGTCCAGCAGGTCAAGGACGCGGTCGGCACTGGCGAACACCTGGGTCAGGCTGGCACCGAGGTTGGCCAGCGCCACCACCGGGCCAAAGGAGCTCAGGGCCGACAGGGTGCAGACCAGCACCCCCTCCGCACCCAGCTGGCCATTCTGATACAGCCGGATGCTTACCCCCAGCACAGCCAGCGCCGTCAGCACGATGAGAGTGTTGGCCGTGCCCACAGTCACGCCCTCGCGGTACTTCATGGCCTTCTGCTTCTCCCCCAGCGTCTCGCTGTGGACTGTGATGCCCTCGGCACGCGCGGCGGTGTTCTGGTACTGCAGGATATCCCGCAGGCCGCGCAGGCTTTCCAGCAGATAGCTGTTGGTGTCGGCCAGAGCCTGCCGGTACTCGCGGGCGGCTTTGTCGCCCCGTCTGGCAGACCACACCGGCAGAGCAATGCCAACCAGCAGATAGCCTGCCAGCAGCACCAGTGCGGGCAGAATATGATAGCTGGCCGTAAAGCAGGTCATGCCGGTCACACAGAGGATCGCGATGCAGACCGGCGAAATGGTGTGGGCATAGAACACCTCCAGCTGCTCGATGTCGGCGGTGATCAGGGAGATCAGGTCGCCCCGGTCACGGCCCTCCAGCTTGGCGGGGGTCAGGCGGCGGAGCGCGCCGAACACCTTATCCCGGATGAGGGCCAGCAGCTTGAAGGCGATATAGTGGTTGGAGGCCTGCTCTGCGTAGCGCAGCACGCCGCGCAGCAGAGCAAAGACAAGGATGCAGACAAAGGCTGTGCCCACGCCTGCCAGCGGGCTGGGCAGGCCTGCCGCCGTGAGCAGGGCAAAGCCGCCGAAAACCGTGATAAAGGTGGCGCAGAAATGGCCGATGACACCCATGACAATGGCTGCCAGCATGATGGGCAGCATGGGCCGGACCAGCACGATCAGCCGTGCGGCAATGGCAAACGGACTGCGGTGTTTTGTGTTGTTCATGCGCTCACCTCCCCAAGGTCTTCCAGCTGTTTCTGGGCGTTGTACAGGCGGCTGTACACCCCCTGTGCCGCCAGCAGGTCGTTGTGTGTTCCCTGCTCGGCGATGCGGCCTGCCTCCAGCACATAGATGCAGTCGCTGTCCACCACATTGGCCAGACGGTGGGAGATCAGGATCACTGTTTTCTTTCCCGCCAGGCTGTGGATGGCTTTCATTATATCGTTCTCGCTCTCGGCATCCACATTGGAGGTCGCCTCGTCGAACACATAGATGGGTGAATCATGCAGCAGGGCACGGGCCATGGCAAGGCGCTGGCGCTGCCCGCCGGACAGGTTGGAGCCGCCCTCGTGGAGCGCCGTTGCAAGGCCGCTCTGGCTGCGGCAGAAGTCTGCAAGGTTCACCTGCTCCAGGGCCGCCCAGAGCTCGGCTTCGGCTGCATCGGGCCGGGCCATCCGGAGGTTGGCTTCCACCGTGCCTTTGAAGATGGCCGCATTGTGGGGCACCAGTGTCAGCAGGCGCAGACGGTCGGCCTGCTTCCATTCGCTGACCGGGATGCCGCCCAGCGTAACCTCTCCCTCCGTCGCGGTGCGGGCACCGGACAGGATGGCCGCTATGGTGCTCTTGCCGCAGCCGCTTTCGCCCACCAGCGAGACAAAACTGCCCTGCGGGATGGTCAGGGTCACATCGTGCAGGATGGTGCGCTCCTTCTCGTAACCAAAAGTGACATGCTCCAGCGCAAGGGTGCTGTCGGCCGGGTCGGCGGTCTTTTCGCCATCTTCAGGCTCCTGGGCAGAGAGCAGCCTGAAGATCTTCTCAGCCGAAGCCGCGCCATTCATGGCAATGTGGAAGTAGCTGCCCAGCAGGCGCAGGGGCAGGAAGAAATCCGCCGCCAGCAGGAGGATGGTCAGGGCGCTGGTCAGGCTGAGCTGGCCCTTGGCAAAGGCCGATGCCGCGCTGATGATGCCCAGACCGGCACCGCCGTAGGCCATCAGATCCATCAGGGTCACGCTGTTCAGCTGCATGGTCAGCACCTTCATCGTGATCTTGCGGAACCGCTCGGCCTGGGCATTCATCTCCTCGTGCTTCCAACCGTCTGCCTGATAGATCTTCAGGGTGGTCAGGCCCTGGATATTCTCCAGAAAGCTGTCGCCCAGGGTGGTGTACTCGCCCCAGTAGTTCGCCAGCAGCTTCTTGGCGAACTTCTGCACCGCCACAATGGACAGGGGGATGAGCGGCACACAGCACAGCAGAAGGATGGCCGAGCGCGCGTGCACGCCCACCAGCAGCACAAACAGGGTCACCGGGGCCAGCAGGCTGTAAAACAGCTGAGGCAGATACTTTGCAAAGTAGGTGTCGATCTGCTCCACACCCTCGCTGGCCAGCATCACGGCTTCGCTGGTGGCCACCGTCTCGCTGTAACCGGCCCCCAGCCGGGTGAGCTTTGCATAGATGCTGCTGCGCAGGGTGCGCTTGACATCCTTGGAAGCCCGGTCGCTCATATCGGAGGCGCAGAGGGTAAGGCCATAGCGCACCGGCACAGTCAGCAGGCAGAGCAGCATCCCCTGCCAGAGGGCATTGCCGGTCAGGCTGCCCGCAAACACGCCGCCGATGAGGCGGGATACCGTCATCACCAGCACCACATTGCACAGCATCCCCAGCCACTGGAACAGCACGTTCAGCCCCACATAGTGCAGGGCCTTCCGATCAAAGGAAAGCAGTTTCTTGTTGATCACGAAGCGTTCTCCTTTTCAGATTCATCCGGGCCGAACAGGCGGTCATATTCGCCGGTAAAAGCCCGTTCGGGCAGGGCCGAAGTCAGGGCCAAAGCGGCATTATAGCGTTCCTCCTCGGTCATGTCGATGCGCACAGGCGGAAAATGCGTCAGCACCGTTTCCAGTTGAGCCCTGACCGCCTTTGCCACAAAGATGCCCCGATCGGTCAGATAGATTTTTCCATAGTGTTCCTTCACGATCATTCCCCGATCCATCAGCAGGTTCATAATGCGCACCACGCTGGGCTTAGTCACGTTCAGCTTTTCGGCAATGCTGCGGGAGCAGATATCCAGATGCGTCTGGGAGACCTCATAGATGGCCAGGAGATACCGCAGATGGGCTGCTGTCAGTTCCATAGTATCACTCTCTTCTATAATAATGTAAGCTGCTTCCAGTGTTATCCAAAGCTAACTTTTTTCATTCTAAAAAAGGGCGCGGGCCGATTGAATGTTCGACCCGCGCCCAGCGGTTTTTACCGATCAGTGGCAGCCGCTGCAGCCGCCGCAATTGCCATTGCAGCCGCCTTCGCCGCAGCCCCCACAGCCGCCATGCTTGTGGGAGTGCCATGTGGCCCAGCCCACACCGCCAAACACGATAGCACCTACAATAATGGTAGGCAGATTAAAGTTCGTGGCCAGGAATTCCATCATACAGAACACACCCTTTCAAACTGGACAGATGATCTTACTTGATCTTGGAAACGTCGATCTTGACCTCGTTGTCGCCAACGTACTTGTTGGGGCGGAACATCAGGTACAGGAATGCGGCAAAAATCACGATTGCCACGATGGTGAAGAAGTTGAAGCCAACCTCACCGGTGATCAGGCCGCCGATCTGGTACACGACCAGAGCCGCGCAGTAGGCCAGAGCGCACATATAACCGATGGCGATGGCAGTCCACTTGCCGTTGTTCATCTCACGCTTGATCGCGCCCATAGCAGCGAAGCAGGGAGCGCACAGCAGGTTGAAGATCATAAAGGCGTAAGCGGACAGAGCGGTGTAATCCTGCGCAACTGCTGCCCAGATCTCATCACCGTTTTCAGACAGCTCGCCGCCGAAGTGATACAGAACACCGAAGGTGCCAACCACGTTCTCCTTTGCGATCAGACCAGAGACGGAAGCAACGGTTGCACGCCAGTTGCCGAAGCCCAGAGGAGCGAAGATCCAGGCGATCTTGGTAGCGATAGCGGCCAGGACGGAGTTGTCCTGATCCTCGACCATGCCGAAGGCACCATTCTCGAAACCGAAGCCCTGCAGGAACCACAGCACAACGGTAGCTGCCAGAATGACGGAACCGGCGCGCTTGATGAAGGACCAGCCGCGCTCCCAGGTGGCACGGAAAACGTTGCCCCATGCAGGCACATGGTAGGCGGGCAGCTCCATAACGAAGGGTGCGGGGTCGCCAGCGAAGAGCTTGGTCTTCTTCAGAATAACACCGGAGCAAATGATGGCAGCCATGCCGATGAAGTAAGCGGAAACAGCAACCAGAGAGGAACCACCGAACATTGCACCTGCGATCAGGCCGATGATGGGCATCTTAGCGCCGCAGGGGATGAAGCAGGTGGTCATAATGGTCATACGGCGGTCACGCTCGTTCTCGATGGTACGGGAAGCCATAACACCGGGCACGCCGCAGCCGGTACCGACCAGCACGGGGATGAAACTCTTACCAGACAGGCCGAAACGGCGGAAGATACGGTCCATGATGAAGGCGACACGGGACATATAGCCCACATCCTCCAGGATGGACAGCAGGAAGAACAGGACCAGCATCTGGGGAACGAAGCCCAGCACCGCGCCGACACCGGCCACGATACCGTCCATGATCAGGCCGTACAGCCAGCCTGCCACACCGATGCTCTCCAGGAAGCCGCCCAGCGCGCCCGGCACGATCTCTCCAAACAGGACATCGTTGGTCCAGTCGGTCGCAAAGGTGCCGATAGCCCAGCCGCCATCTGCAATGGAGGTGCCCATGGACAGGGAGTACATCAGGAACATGACCAGCGCGAAGATGGGCAGAGCCAGCACACGGTTGGTCACGATCTGGTCGATCTTGTCAGAAGCAGTCAGGTGCTCCACACGGGCCTTTTTCTTGACGGCCTTGTCAACGACACCGTTGATGTAGGAGTAGCGCTGGTTGGTGATGATGCTCTCCGCATCATCGTCCATCTCCTTCTCGCAGTCTTTGATGTGCTCATCAATGTGGTCAGCCAGAGCCTTGTCGAGCTTCAGCTCTTCCACGACCTTCTCATCCCGCTCGAACAGCTTGACCGCGTACCAGCGCAGGAAGCGGTCATCGACCTTGCCCTGAATGGACTCCTCGATGTGTGCAATGGCATGCTCCACACTGCCGGTAAAGACGTGGGGCAGCTCACCGGCCTTCTGCTTCTGGGCAGCGGCAACCGCAGCCTTGGCAGCAGCCTCGGTGCCCTCGCCCTTCAGTGCGCTGATCTCAACTGCCTGGCAGCCCAGCTCGCTGCTCAGCTTCTTCAGGTCGATCTTATCGCCGTTCTTGCGGACCAGATCGATCATGTTGACCGCCATAACAACGGGGATGCCCAGCTCGATCAGCTGGGTGGTCAGGTAGAGGTTGCGCTCAATGTTGGTGCCATCGATGATGTTCAGGATGGCATCAGGCTTCTCCTTGACCAGGTAAGTACGGGAGACGACCTCCTCCAGCGTGTAGGGAGACAGGGAGTAGATGCCGGGCAGGTCCTGGATGATGACGTCCTTATCGCCCTTCAGCTTGCCTTCCTTCTTTTCCACGGTAACGCCGGGCCAGTTGCCAACGTACTGGTTGGAGCCGGTCAGGTTATTGAACAGGGTAGTCTTGCCGCAGTTCGGGTTACCGGCCAGTGCAATTTTAATACTCATTGCGTGTCCTTTCCTCTCTTTGGAATCAAACCACTTCGATCATTTCAGCGTCGGCCTTGCGCACACTCAGTTCGTAGTTGCGCACGGTCAGCTCCATGGGGTCGCCCAGAGGTGCCACCTTACGGACATAGATCTCAACACCCTTGGTGATGCCCATGTCCATGATGCGGCGCTTGACCGGGCCTTCGCCATGCAGGCGTGCCACGGTGCAGGTCTCGCCGACCTTCACGTCCTTCAGAGTTTTCATGCAAATTTCCTCCTCTACTTGTCTTTATTCAGAGACCATTCCAGTGTCGGAGCAGGTCCCAAACAGCGTGCTGCGCTGTTCAGCCGATCATAATGCGATTTGCCATCGTCCTGTCGAGTGCCAGGCGGCTTTCCTTGACCTGTACGATCAGGTTGCCTGCGATCTCGTTGACCACGGTCACTTCGCTGTCCACCACAAAACCAAGCTCTGCCAGATGCAGGCGGACTTCATCTTTGCCGGTGATCTTCTTAATGGTGACGGTCTCGCCCGCCTTCGCCATTGTCAGAGGCATCATAACATTCCACTCCCTTTTTCATACTGTTTGTGGGCTGCTGATGCACCGGAGGGGTTAGTCAGTCGGAACTATCAGCATAGATAGTTTACGCTTACTAACCTTTGTTGTCAACAGTTTTTTCATCATTAAAAGTTAGTTTATATGAACAAACAGTTTTTCTGCCCAAATATCCCAGTTTTTTTATCACAATCAACAACAACTAACTCAAATTCCTGAGTAAAAGTTAGCCATTGTTTACATTTTACCGTCATTTTTTCTGTTTGAAAATGACACAGCCGCCCGGTGCAGTAGTCAAGGCTGCAACGGACGGCCGCGTGTCAAAAGGAGGATTTCTTCCCACCGGAGCGTGGTTTGTTCCGGTGGGTGCCAGGATAAAAAGAGAGTATTGGTAGAGAATGACTTGTCAAGCCGCCACAGCAAGGCGGAAAATGGGGGTACCCTCGTGGAACAGGCGCAGATATACTCTGGTGCACTTGTTCAACTGGGCAAAATGGCGCGCGGCGGCATCGGGGTCGCCGTAAGCCTTCCAGCAGCCGCAGCAGGTGAAGTTGCGGCCCTGATTTTCGATAAAGCCCACCACATCGGTGAGCGGATAACCAAGAAACACACCGATCTCATGGGGAAAATCGGCTTCGCAGCACAGCCGCCGGGACAGCTGCCGCAGCATACCGTCACAATCGGAAGCATCCTCCGGCAGGGCATAGCCCTCGCGTTGCAGGAACTCCTGCACCGCCTCATCGGCCAACACCTGACGCAGGCGGCTCTCGCGGTAAACATAAATGAGATACCGGTGGGTTTGAGCACAGCCCTTGAGGACCCGGACCTTCAGCCCCTTCTCCCCCAGCTGGTCATTCCAGCAGCGCACCCGGGCAGCCAAGTCGGCGCAGTCCCGGGTCTCATAGCGGAACAGCCCGGCTGGCTTCAGCCCTGCCAGCACCGGCGCGCACTGTTCGATCATCACGGTCTCAAAATTACGCTCCATGGCTGCTTTCCTCCGCTCTCGTTTTCTTCAGGAACAGCGTTCCCCGCCGCGCCGCGTTCTATGCAGGCGTTGCAGTTAGATATTTCTAACCTCAAACTTTAAAAGAATGCGGCTCAGACCATTTGTTTGCTGACCGCTTCGTGGTTAGTTATTTCTAACATGGCATTATCTTACCACAGCTCTGGGGTGGTGTCAAGGGGTTTTGACAAGTTTTCTATGACTTTCACACCTTTTGAAACCGCCCGGCTTCGCCTGCGCCCGCAGGAAGCTCGGGATGCCGGGTTTGCACTCTGCATCTGGGGTGACCCCATCACCGGAAAATATTTGTCCGACCCGGTGCTGGACGATATCGATGACCTGAACGAATATATGGAATTGCTCCGCAGCCTGAGCGACAGCACCGACTGCTATTATGTCATTGCAGAGAACAAAGTCACCCACCAGCCCATTGGTACCTGCTGTGCTGTGGTCAAGGATGGCGGCAGCTGCTGGGATATCGGTTACTGCATCCACCCTACCTGCTGGCGCAAGGGTTATGCCAAAGAAATGGTAAACGCTCTGGTGCAGTTCGGTGCACAGAACGGTATAAAAACCGTTCTGGCCGATGTTGCCGCCGAAAATGCCGGTTCCTGCGGCGTGATGCGTGCACTAGGTTTCACGCCCACTGAAAATGGAACCTTCCGCCGAAGTGGCTCTCAGACCGAATACAAAAGTCTGACATTCAAAAAGCAGTTATAGCATTTTTCATTGCAAGCTGTCGAATTTTCTGTTATACTGTATCCGTTGCCAGAAATGGCAGCAAGGTGCTGTCTGCATCATTGGTGGTCATGCTTTCCAATCCCGTATCGCTGATTCTTCCTACATGGAATAAAGTAGGATACCGGGGACGGAACTTTTTTGAAGGAAACTTCCCGGAGCCTGATGGCGAAGGGAGGGATGTCGAATGACGCTGTTGGAAACTCTGGCACTGCTCACTTTCATGCTTGGCTTGCTGAGCCTGATTGTGGATGTGGTCCGCCTGACTCTTGAGGTCATGGATAAGTTTTCGCAGAAGAAAAACGATGATAGCAAAAAAGATTGACTGCCTCAGCGTACCAAACCTGACAGTCAATCTTTTTTGATTCTCGGGAAGGAAAGCTGACCGATGTGGATCAGCGCCTTTTCTATTTATAGTATAGTCAATTTTTAACGATTTGTCAAGGATGTGTTCCCTATGCTTTCAACCACCCTTTCCCCTCTCGTGGAAAAACTCTCCAATTTTCTCTCTGTCCATCCCGATCACCCGGTGCTGGTGGCGCTGGACGGCCGGTGCGGCAGCGGCAAAACCACGCTGGCGGCACAGCTGGCCCGGCAGTTTCCCCAGAGCATCACGGTGCATACCGATGACTTTTATCTTCCTCCAGCCAGCCGTGTGGCAAACTGGGAGCAGATCCCTTGCGCCAACATGGACTTGGAGCGTCTGCGTGCCCAGGTGCTCACCCCCGCCCGGGCAGGGCAGGCGATCCCCTACCGTGCCTACTCCTGCCGGGCGGGTGCCTACCTGCCGGAACAATGCTTTGCGCCCCAGCCGCTGGTCATCGTGGAGGGCAGTTACAGCTGCCACCCCACCCTTGCGGACTGTTATGATCTGAAGGTTTTCGTCACCTGCTCCAAGGAAGAGCAGGCCCGCCGTCTGCTGGCGCGGGAGGGAGAACGCTATTCCGGCTTCACCGCCCGGTGGATTCCGCTGGAAGAGGGGTATTTCGCAAAATTCCAGATCGAGCAGACCGTTGACTTTATCCTTGATACGACCTGTTAACTTTTTGCAAATTCCAGCGCTCTGCCCCTGCAAACCTGCTACAAAATATGTTATAGTTAAGATGGAACAATAATTTTTTCAAGGCAAGGAGCAGTATATGGAACATTTTGTGCAGTTTGAGGATGTTTCCAAATATTATCAGACCGGCAGTGTCCGCATTGCGGCGGCCGATCACCTGAATTTTTATGTAGACAAGGGCGAGTTTTGCATCATTGTGGGTCCCTCGGGTGCAGGCAAGACCACCCTGCTGAACATTCTGGGCGGCATGGACACCTGCGACGAGGGCCATGTCTGGCTGGACGGGCAGGATGTGAGCCACTTTTCCGAAAAAGAGCTCACCACCTACCGCCGGTATGATGTTGGCTTCGTGTTCCAGTTCTACAATCTGGTGCAGAATCTGACTGCACTGGAAAATGTGGAGCTGGCCAGCGAGATCTGCCGTGATCCGCTGGACCCCGCCGCCACGCTGGAAAGCGTGGGTCTGGGCGAGCGGCTCAACAATTTCCCTGCCCAGCTTTCGGGCGGCGAGCAGCAGCGTGTCTCCATTGCCCGGGCGCTGGCCAAGAACCCAAAGCTCCTGCTCTGCGATGAGCCCACCGGTGCACTGGACTACAAGACCGGCAAGCAGGTGCTGGCCCTGCTTCAGCGCACCTGCCGCGAAACAGGGCGCACCGTCATCGTCATTACCCACAACACGGCCCTGACGGCCATGGCGGACCGGATCATCCAGGTCAAGAGCGGACAGATCCTGTCCAACAAGGTCAACGAACACCCGGTGCCGGTGGAACAGATCGAGTGGTGACCGCTATGCAGAAAAGCTATCGTAAAAATATCCGGCGTGACTTCCGGAGCAATCTGAACCGGTTCCTTTCCCTGTTCGGCATCGTGGCGCTGGGCGTGATGATGCTGACAGGCCTGGTCAGCTTTGCCCCCAGTATGCGCACCGCCGGGCAGAAGTACTATGTCCAGCAAAATGTGTTCGACCTGCGGGTGCTCTCCACGCTGGGCCTTTCGGAATCAGATCTCTCCGCCATTGCCGCCACGGAGGGCGTGAGCGCCGTGATGCCCGTGAAGTATCTGGACACCGAGGGCCGCTGGTCAAGCTCTACTGACGGAGCCGTGCTGCGGGTGCAGCAGCTTCCCGCCGACCCGGCTGCGGATACCGAGGCCAATATGAACCGCCTGACCCTGCTGGAGGGCCGGATGCCCGAAACCGCCAACGAGTGTGTGGTGCAGGTGCTGGGCCACGCTGACCCTGTCCCGCTGGGCACCGTGGTCACCCTGCCCGAGGACACCGAGGACATCCGCCGCACCGAATATACCGTGGTGGGCCAGGTGCAGGACCCTCAATATTTTTCTGCCACCCAGGAGACCAGCACCGTCGGCGACGGCATCCTGGATGCTCTTGTGTTCGTGCAGGACGGTGAATTGACCGCAGATTATTATACTGTCTGTTATCTCAAGGTAGCAGATGCCGCACAGTATGACAATTACAGTGATGAATACCAGACCGCTGTGGATACTGTGGCTGACCGGCTGGATGCCATCAGCAAGGAGCACTGTGTGGCCCGCCGGGCTCAGCTTATCGAGGATGCCACCACCCAGCTGAACGATGCCAAACAGACCTACAGCGAGCAGAAGGCCGAAGCCGAGCGCCAGTTTGCACAAGCCGAGCAGAAGCTGACCGACGCGCAGCGGGAGCTGGATGCCGCCAAGGCCCAGCTGGACGCAGGCGAAGCCGAGCTTGCCGCCCAGAAGGCCGCCCTGCCCGATACCATGCAGAGCGGTGCCGCCACGCTGGTGAGCAGCGAAGAGCAGGTGCTGGAATTTGAGGATCAGCTTCAGCAGATCCAGCTGCTGGTCAACCTGAAACAGGTGGCTGACCCCCTGCTGGGCTATGCCGAGACCGCTCTGAACAATGCCCAAAAGGCGCTGGATGAGGCCGAGCCCGAGGACGAGGAATACACCGAGCTGCGGGACGCGCTTGCCAAGGCACAGGCCGCTTACGATAACATCAAGGGCCAGCTGGACGGTTATCAGGCCCAGCTGGATGCCGGCAAGCAGCAGATGTATGCCAAAGGGCTCATCTCCTCGCCCAACCTCTCCAACACCGACCTTGTCACCGAAGCCAAAGCCGCCCTGCGCAGCATGAAGGTACAGCTGCTGCAGGGCCAGCTCCAGCTGAGCACCGGTACTGCCACTGCCTACACCCAATTTGAGGCCGCCCGTGCCCAGCTGGACGAGGGCTGGGCACAGTACCAGTCCGGGCAGGAACAGCTGGACGCTTCCCGCACCGAATACGAGACCCAGAAGGCCGATGCGGAGCAGAAACTCGCCGAAGGCCAGCAGCAGATCAACGATGCGGAAGAGAAGATCGCGGACATCCAGAACGGCGAGTGGTATGTGCTGGACCGCGGCAGCACCCTGAGCCTTGTCACGCTGGAACAGTACGCCGACCGGATGGCTGCCATTGCCCGGGTGTTCCCGGTGTTCTTCTTCCTGGTGGCGGCGCTGGTGGCTTCCACCACCATGACCCGCATGGTGGACGAGAACCGCCTGCAGATGGGCACCCTCAAGGCGCTGGGCTACTCCAACGCCAGCATTGCAGGCAAGTACTTACTCTATGGCATTGCCGCCAGCGTTCTGGGCAGCATCGTAGGCATTGCCGTGGGCTTTGTGGTGTTCCCCACCATCTTCTGGTACGCCTACCGCACCATGATGTTCTCCCTCCCCACCTTTACCCTGCACTTCTACCCGGGCCTGGCACTGGGCAGCATGGCCCTCAGCGCGGCGGTCATCGGCCTTGCCACCCTGCAGGCCTGCCGCGCCAGCCTCAAGGAAAAATCCGCCGCCCTGCTGCTGCCCCGTGCGCCTGCAGCGGGCAAGCGCATCCTCCTTGAATATCTCACCCCGCTGTGGAAGCGGATGAGCTTTTCCCAGAAAACCACCGCCCGCAACCTGTTCCGCTATAAAAAGCGCTTCTTTATGACCGTTCTTGGCGTGGCGGGCTGCACTGCCCTGCTCCTCATCGGCTTCGGCATCCAGGATTCCCTGCTGCCCATGCTGACCAAGCAGACCACCGAGCTGACCCACGCCGACCTGACCATCTCCCTGAGCGACGAAAAGGCTCTGACCATGGAGAACGGTCTGGCCGACCTGCTGGATTCCAGCAGCGGGATCACCAGCTGGGGCCGCTATTACACCAAGAGCGTCACCCTTTACAACGCCGAGGGGGAAAAAGAGACCGTCAGCCTGGTTGCCGCCGCAGACGAAAGCCAGATGACCGAATACTTCACCTTCCGCACCCGGCAGGGCCACAAGGCCATTGCCTTTGACGATTCCAGCGTCATCCTGACCGAAAAGACTGCCGAAAAGCTGGGGCTTTCGGTGGGCGACAGCTTTGAGGTGGAGACTGCTGACGGCGGGCGCAGGTCTCTGACCCTGACCGGCATCACCGAAAACTATGTCTTTACCCGGCTGTACCTCTCGCAGGCGCAGCTCAAAACGCTGAACAGCGGTGCTCTGCCCGCCTGGAACGCCGTTTACGGTCAGACCGACTGCCCCACCGATGCAGCCCGCGCCTCCCTCTCCTCCGCCATTCTGGCCTGCAACTATGTCAGCTCCGCCTCCTTCATCGAGGACACCACCCAGATGTTCGATGGCCTGATCGGCTGCCTGAACTATGTGGTCATGCTGGTCATCGTCTGCGCTGCCGCATTGGCCGCCGTGGTGCTCTACAACCTCATCAGCGTCAACCTGGGCGAGCGCAAAAAGGAGCTTGCCACCATCAAGGTGCTGGGCTTCTATGACAAGGAGGTCTACCGCTACATCTTCCGGGAGATCGACCTGCTCTCTCTCATCGGCTCCCTGGTGGGTCTGGTGGTGGGCATTCCCCTGCACCAGTTCATCATCCGCACTGTGGAAATGGACCAGATGATGTTCATCCGTTCCATCGCCCCCCGCAGCTTTGTGTTCAGCGTGGCGCTCACCATGCTCTTCAACTTTGCCGTCTGCCTGCTCATGCGCCGCCATGTCCGCCAGATCAGCATGGTGGAAAGCATGAAAGCGCCGGAATAATTCCCTTACAAACAGAACAACGCCCGCCGGGTGTGGTACTTCTCGTACCGCTCGGCGGGCGTATTGTTTTTACATTCTATCCAACTGCAGTCTCAGCCGCCCAGATAAGCGTTGCGGACGCGCTCATTGGTCAGCAGCTCTGCACCGGTGCCATCCATGACCACGTGGCCTGTCTCAAGAACATAGGCGCGGTCGGCCACGGAAAGGGCCATCTGTGCGTTCTGCTCCACCAGCAGGATGGTCATACCTTCCTTGTGGATATCGCGGATGATATCAAAGATCTCCTGCACCAGCAGCGGAGAAAGGCCCATAGAGGGCTCATCCAACATCAGCATAGAGGCGTTGCTCATCAGGGCACGGCCCATGGCCAGCATCTGCTGCTCGCCGCCGGACATGGTACCGGCCAGCTGCCTGCGGCGCTCCTTCAGGCGGGGGAAGAGGGTGAATACCTTTTCCTTGTTGGCCGCAATGGTGGAAGCGGGCTGGGTGTAGGCACCCATATCCAGGTTTTCCTCCACGGTCATGTGCAGGAACACATGGCGGCCCTCCGGCACCTGTGCCAGACCGGCCTCCACGATCTTATGGGCGCGCACGCCCTTGATGCTCTTGCCCTTGTACAGAATGTCGCCTGTTTTGGGGTGGAGCAGGCCGGAGATGGTTTTCAGGGTGGTGGACTTACCGGCACCGTTGGCACCGATCAGGGTCACGATCTCGCCCTCGTTCACCTCAAACGAAACATCCTTGACAGCGTGGATGTTGCCGTAATAAACGTTGATGTTATCAACTTTCAGCATCGTTTCTGCCATCGGTTCAGCCCTCCTTCTTGCCCAGGTAGGCCTCGATGACCTGGGGATTGTTGCGGATCTCATCCGGGGTGCCCTTGGCGATGATGCGGCCGAAGTTCAGCACCGCGATGCCCTCGCAGATGCCCATGACCAGGCTCATGTCATGCTCGATCAGCAGCACAGCGATGTTGAACTCATCGCGGATGCGGCGGATGGTCTCGGTCAGCTCAGCGGTTTCCGAGGGGTTCATACCGGCGGCAGGCTCATCCAATAGCAGCAGCTTGGGGCTGGTGGCCAGCGCGCGCATGATCTCCAAACGGCGCTGTGCGCCATAGGGCAGGCTGCCAGCCTGCGTATAGGCCATATCTGCCATGTGGAAAATGTCCAGCAGCTCAAAAGCACGCTCGGTGCAGCGCTTTTCCTCTTTCCAGTAGTTGGGCAGGCGGATCAGCGACGAGGCAAGATCGTACTTCATGGACTCATGCAGGCCGACCTTGATGTTGTCGATGACGCTCATCTCCTTGAACAGACGGATGTTCTGGAAGGTGCGGGCCACGCCCATCCGGTTGACCTGATAGGTCTTTTTGCCCGCCGTGGGCATTCCATCGATCAGGATGGAGCCGCGGGTAGGCTGGTAAACATTGGTCAGCAGGTTGAACACCGTGGTCTTACCGGCACCGTTGGGGCCGATCAGGCCGGTGATCTCGTTGCGGCCGATCATCAGGTTGAAGCCATCCACGGCGGTCAGGCCGCCAAAATCGATGCCCAGCTCACGGACATCCAGAATGGGCTTTTTGTCCTTATCGCGGTCCGTCAGAAAGCCGCCGGAGGGGACACTGTTCAGTCTGGTCTGGAACTCACTCATGGTCTGCACCCTCCTTCTTTTTCTTGCCAAACAGGACACGCTCCACAAGGCGGCTCATGGAGAAATCATAGCTGCCCAGCAGTCCGCCCGGGCGGAAGATCATCATCAGGATCAGCACCAGCGAGTAGATCACCATGCGGTAACTGTCGAAGCTGCGGGTCGCCTCAGGCAGGATGGTCAGGACCGTTGCGGAGAGGATGGAGCCCAGCATAGAGCCCATGCCGCCCAGAACCACCATGACCAGGATCTCGATGGACTTCATAAAGCCGAAGGTGGAGGGGTTCAGCACGCCGATGTAGCAGGCATACAGGCCGCCTGCCAGACCCGCAAAGGCAGCGGAAAAGGCAAAGGCCATGACCTTGTAGTAGGTGGTCTGGATGCCGCAGCTCTCGGCGGCGATCTCGTTGTCGCGGATGGCCAGCACGGCACGGCCGTGGCGGCTCTTCATCATGGCGTGGATCAGGAAGCAGGTGATGACCACGCAGAGGAACACGTTGGTGAAGTTGGAGTACTTGGGGATGTTCTTCAGGCCCTTGGAGCCATAGAACAGCTTAAAGCCCAGCACATCATCGATGTTGTTCAGGGTAATGCGGATGATCTCACCAAAGCCCAGCGTCAAAATGGCCAGATAGTCGCCGGTCAGGCGCAGGGCCGGGATGCCGATGAGCACACCGAACAGACCAGCCACGATGCAGGCCAGCACCAGACCGATGGCAAAAGAGACACCGTCCGGCAGCGGGCAGAACTTGGTGAACAGGGCGCAGGTGTAGGCACCCACAGCCATGAAACCAGCATGACCCAGCGGCAGCTGCCCCAGATAGCCGGTGGCAACGTTCAGGGAGACCGCCAGGATGATATTGATGCCCACCGTCATCAGCACCTTGTTCTGGTAGGTGGACAGGATATTCCGGGTCAGGTAGGAAAGCGCCACGAACAGCAGAGCCACCAGCACGGCGTTCATCAGGTAGCGCACGGGCATTTTGATCGTTTTACGGTTCTTATTCATCTTCCTGCCCTCCTTACACCTTTTCCTGCACCTTGCGGCCGAGGAAGCCGGTGGGCTTGAACAGCAGCACGATGATCAGGATGGCAAACGTGACGGCATCCTTCCAGGCGGAAAGGCCGATGGCGGAGACGAAGCACTCGCACAGGCCGATGGCAATGCCGCCGATCATTGCGCCCGGGATGGAGCCGATGCCGCCAAGAACGGCGGCAACAAAGGCTTTCAGGCCCAGCATGGAGCCCATGGTGGGGGTAGCCTGCGGGTAGGAGCAGCAGTACAGCACCGAGCCGATACCGGCCAGCGCGGAGCCCACCGCAAAGGTAAAGGAGATGGTGCTGTTGACATTGATGCCCATCAGGCGGGCAGCGTCCATATCCTCAGAGACAGCGCGCATGGCCTTGCCCAGCTTGGTCTTCTGCACCAGAAAGGTCAGCACCAGCATGGACAGCACGGTGACCACCAGCGTGATCACGGAGGTCAGGCCCAGGGGCACACTGCCGATCATAAAGGTCTTGTTGCCGTAGTAGGAAGGGATGACCTTCGCGCCGGAACCCATCACCAGCTCAGCGGTGTACTCCAGGAAGAAGGAGACACCAATGGCCGTGATCAGCAGGGAGATGCGGGGCGCGTTGCGCAACGGGGTGTAGGCGACCTTTTCGATCACCACACCCAGCAGGGTGCAGGTAATAATGGTGGCGCACACGGCCGTCACCGGGCCAAGGCCCAGCTGGTTCATAACGAACCAGGACATGTATGCACCCACCATGATGACATCGCCGTGGGCAAAGTTCAGCAGCAGGATGATACCGTACACCATGCTGTAACCCAGTGCGATCAGTGCATAGATGCTGCCAAGGGACAAGCCGTTGATCAGCTGACTAAAGAACACTGTCATTGGATGGACACTTCCTTTCTTTCTACCAAAAAAGCGGAGACAACCTGTTCCGGCGGCCTCCGCAAGGGTACATCATTCTCTGGTTCCGGCATTCAGGCCGCACACCGGTGTGCGGCGCAGAAGCGGGATCAGAACATTTCCTTCAGTTCGGGCTTGCCGTCCACGTAGGTCAGGATCGCAGTCTTCTTGACAGGATCGTGGTGCTCATCAAAGGTAAAGGTGCCGGTGATGCCCTCGATGGTGCCGGAGGCAATGGCATCGTTGACAGCCTGCTTGTACTCATCGGTACCGGCCTCCAGGCCGGCATCCTCAGCAGCCTGCACGCCGTAAACCACGGTCTTGGCGGCATCGTAGCCCAGAGGAGCAAAGCCGTTGGGGTAATCCTCGCCGTACTCTGCCTTGTAGGCATCCTCGAACTCGGGGCTGGAGCCCTTTGCGTAGTTTGCGCAGAAGTAGCTGTCCTTCAGCTGATCGGCAGTGGCATAGCCCTCCAGACCATCCCAGCCGTCGCCGCCCAGGAAGGGAACATTCAGGCCGACGCTCTCAGCCTGAGACAGGATCTGGCCCACTTCCTCGTAGTAGTTGGGGCAGAACACGGTCTCGGGGCCCTTGCCCAGGATGCTGGTCAGCTGGGTCTTGAAGTCCACGTCGCCCTCGGAGTAGCTCTCCTGATCGACAATGGTGCCGCCCAGGCTCTCGAACTCGTTGACAAAGTTCTCAGCCAGACCCTCGTTGTAGTCAGCGCCCTTCTTGAAGATGACAGCTGCCTTGGTGTAGCCCAGCTTCTGGTAAGCATAATCAGCCATCTTGATGCCCTGGAACGGGTCGGTAAAGGTGGCACGGAAGACATTCTCGTTCACGGTGTCGGTCTCGGCATCGTAGGTAACGGCCTCAGCGGTAGCGGAAGCAGTGACCATGGGCATGTTGTAATCTGCGCTCTCGGCAGCAACTGCCAGGGTGGGGGTGGTGGTGACATCGCCCACCAGAGCAGTGATGCCCTCGTCCACCATCTTGGTGAAGCAGTTGACAGCCTGCGTAGCATCACCCTGCTCATCCTCGGTCAGGATCTCGATCTGCTTGCCATTGATGCCGCCGTCGGCGTTGACCTGCTTCAGGTACAGAGAAGCGCCGTTGACAACGGCCTGGCCGTAAACGGAAACGTTGCCGGTCAGGGGGCCCATCACGCCGATCTTGATGGTGTCACCGGAAGCAGCGGCAGAGCCTGCAGCGGATGCGGCAGTGGAAGAAGCGGCAGTGCTGGAAGAGGAGCCGCCGCAGGCGGTCAGGACACCGGCAGCAGCCACGACACCGGCAGTGGTCAGAAAGTTGCGGCGAGAGATCATCTTTTTCATAATACAATATCCTCCTGTTGGAAGTTTTTCGTATGATAGATGCACAAAGCAGGGCGCTTCCCTCAAAGCCGCCCTGCTTTGTGTGTGTATTCATTATAGTCTCGCCGGGCGGGTTGTGCAATTCACAAACCGTCCATACTTTTCCGGGCATTTTCCGGCATTTTATGTGAAAGCCACCAAAAAATCCATGTTGTTTTTGGTTATTTTTTCATTTTGTTCACTTTGTTTCATCGTGAAATGAAGGGCTTTCACCCATGTCAAAAAAGTTACAGCGTCGTTTTTTCTTCTGCCTGCCGGTAAATAGAGGTACGATAAAACACCATGGAGAGCACGGTGCCCACAAACCAGCCCACAGGCCAGGACAGCCAGATGCCGTTCACGCCCAGCCAGCGGGAAAACAGCATGGCCAGCACCACGCGCAGGAACAGGTCGGAAAGGGTGGTCGCCATAAAGCGGCCCATCATGCCGCAGCCGCGCATCAGGCCGTCTGAGGTCAGCTTGAAGGCCAGCAGCAGGTAGAAGGGTGCGATCGTCTGCAGGAAGGTCAGGCCGGTGTTGATGGCCTCGCCCGTGGGGCTGTTCATAAAGAGCATGAGCAGCTGGCGGCCTGCCAGCAGGTACAGGGCCGTGAAGCAGAGGCAGATGCTGCCCAGCAGTCTGGCACCGGCCCCAAAACCCGCCTTGACACGCTCGTTCTTCCCGGCACCCAGATTCTGGGAGGCGTAGTTGGAAATGCCGCTGCCCAGCGTGGTCAGGGAGGAGATGAGCACATTGTTCAGCTTGGTGGCCGCGGCAAAGCCCGCGATCACGCTGGCACCGAAGGAGTTGACCACGCTCTGGATGATGATATTGCCCACTGAGACAAAGCTCTGCTGCAAAATGCTGGGGATGGCCACCACTGCGATCTGGCCCAGCATCTTCCAAGAGAACCAGACCCGCTCCCCCTCACTCGGGACAGCACGCACCCGCCGGGCCACCCCCCACAGGGAGAGCACGCAGCTCACCCCCTGGCACAGAAAGGTCGCCCAGGCCACACCGGCAACCCCCATATCAAAAGCAGCCACGAACAGCACGTCCACCGCGATGTTTGCGGTAGAGGAACCCGCCAGAAACAGGAACGGGGTGCGGCTGTCGCCCAGCGCCGTAAAAATGCCCGTTGCCACATTGTAAAGGAACAGGAAGGGCAGGCCCAGGGTGTAGATATCCAGATACTCTGCCGAGTCGGCCATCAGCTCCGCCGGGGTGCGGATGAGCACCAGCAGGCTCCGGCAGCCCAGCAGGCCCACCGCCATCAGGGCACCGCAGAGCACCACCGTGCCGATAAGCGCCGTGGAGACGGCGGTTTTCATGGTGTTGTAGTCCTTTGCGCCAAAATACCGGGAAACGATGACAGAGCCGCCGATGTTGCAGCCGAATGAGAACGCCAGAAAGATCAGGGTGATTTCGTAGCTGTTGCCCACAGCGGCCAGAGCGTTTTCACCGATCAGCTTGCCCGCCACAAGGCTGTCGGCAATGTTGTAGAGCTGCTGGAACAGGATGCTGCCGAACATGGGCAGGCAGAACTGCCACAGCACCTTGGACGGGGAGCCCACGGTCAGGTCTTTGTTCATGTAAAAAAATCCTCCTCAATCTTTGGTTCTCTCTTGTCTATCTATCATTTTACCGTCCCCTCTTCGGAATGTAAACTCACAAATCCACACACTCCCCCATCCTTTTCCCGCTTTCTGCCGGATACGCACCCGCCCCGGCGGGCATCCTATCAATGTTTACAGCGGCAAACATCCGCAGACCCTCTTGCGCAAGGGTGCGGGACGTGGTAGGATAAAGGCAGTTAGTTAGTTTTGACTATCTATATAATTTCTCATCGAAGATCGGGAGGTTACTGTGATGAACTATCTGGAAATTGAATCTGTGATCGGCCGCGAGATCCTGGACTCCCGCGGCAATCCCACCGTTGAGGCCGAGATCACTCTGGCCGACGGCACGGTTGCCCGCGGCTGTGCCCCCTCCGGCGCTTCCACCGGCGAGTTCGAGGCTCTGGAGCTGCGCGACGGCGACAAGAGCCGCTATCTGGGCAAGGGCGTGACCAAGGCTGTGGAGAACATCAACACTGTCATCGCTGACGCGGTGGTGGGCATGGATGCATCCGACATCTACGCTATTGATGCCGCCATGCTCCGGGCCGACGGCACCAAGGACAAATCCAATCTGGGCGCAAACGCCATTCTGGCGGTCTCCATTGCCGCCTGCCGCGCTGCCGCCGCTTCTCTGGAAATGCCCCTGTACCGCTTTCTGGGCGGCGTGAACGGCAACCGCCTGCCCGTGCCCATGATGAACATCCTGAACGGCGGTGCACACGCTGCCAACACCGTGGACACGCAGGAGTTTATGATCATGCCCGTGGGTGCACCCAGCTTCAAGGAAGCCCTGCGTTGGTGCGCCGAGGTGTTCCACGCTCTGGCCTCCATCCTGAAGGCCAGGGGCCTGGCCACCTCCGTGGGCGACGAGGGCGGCTTTGCCCCCAACCTGTCCAGCGACGAGGAGACCATCGAGACCATTCTGGCCGCCATCGAGAAGGCCGGTTATCAGCCCGGCAGGGACTTCATGCTGGCCATGGATGCCGCTTCCTCCGAGTGGAAGAGCCCCAAGGGCAAGGGTTTCTATAAGCTGCCCAAGGCCGGCACAGAGTACACTTCCAGTGAGCTGATCGCACACTGGAAGAGCTTGGTGGAAAAGTATCCCATCATCTCCATTGAAGATGGCTTGGATGAAGAAGACTGGGAAGGCTGGCAGGAGATGACCCGGGAACTGGGCAGCAAGGTCCAGCTGGTGGGCGACGACCTGTTCGTTACCAACACCGAGCGTCTGGCCAAGGGCATCCAGCTGGGTACAGGAAACGCCATCCTGATCAAGCTGAACCAGATCGGTTCTGTTTCCGAGACGCTGGAGGCCATCAAAATGGCCCACAAGGCCGGCTACACCGCCATCAGCTCTCACCGCTCCGGCGAGACCGAGGACACCACCATTGCTGATCTGGCCGTTGCCCTGAACACCTGCCAGATTAAGACCGGTGCCCCCAGCCGCACCGAGCGCGTTGCCAAGTACAACCAGCTGCTCCGCATTGAGGAAGATCTGGGTGCAAGCGCCGTTTACCCCGGCATGGCCGCCTTCAACGTAAAACGCTGATTTCCTCAGCTGCAACCTGCTTTCTTTCCTGTTTCCGCGCAGAACAAAAGGGAGCGTCCCATGGTTTTCCACCGTGGGACGCTCCCTTTGTTCAATCCAGATGGATCTGCCGTTTGGCTGTCTGCAGCGCTCTGCGCAGGGGGCGGTAGAGCAGCAGCATGATGACAAAATTTCCCACGCCGTGCATGGCATCGTAGGAAAGGCCGCTGAGCCACCAGCTCAGGGCAAAGGCCGGTGTTTTTGCCACCAGATACACCGCCGCACACAGGCCGCCGAAGCACAGGCCGTAGATGCCGCTGAACACCGCCCAGCCAAGGGCATTGTCCATCCGGCGCAGCAGCCATGCCAGCAGGGCCAGCAGATACCAGACATACAGGTACATGGCCCACCACAGCCCAAAGCCGTACAGCACACCCTGCAGCAGGATGAACACCGTAACAGCCCCCGGCGTTTCCCGGGGCAGCTCCAGCGCAAACAGGATGACGAGCAGTGTCACCGGTTCAATGTTGGGCAGGCCGCTCATGGCCTGCTTGCTCACCACCAGCAGCGCACCCATCAGGCCGCTGAGCACCAGCCGCAGCACCCGGATGTGCACAGGCTCCTTACTTCGTGTAGGTAAAGGCATAGCTGTCGCCATCGTGCAGCGCAATGTCTGCCACGCCCACGGTGGTCATCTCGCCGGTGGCATCGGTCAGGCACCACCATGCCTGATCCTTATCCCAGTCGGCGGTTTCGCCGTTGACGGTGGTCACAAAGCCTGCAGCAGCCTCCTCTTCGCTGATGAGCCCGGCTTCCACCAGAGCATCGCTCAGCTTCTCGCCATCGGTCACTTCCAGCGTAAAGGTCTGGCTCTCGCCATCCGCGCCGGTCACGGTAAACTCTGCCTTGACCTTGGCATCCTCAGCCTGCCCGGAAGCAGCCTCAGAGGAAGCGGCTTCACTGGAAGCTGCCACAGAGGACACGGCCTCAGAAGAGGCGGCACTGGATGCCGTGCTGGAAGCTGCACCGCAGCCTGCCAGCAGCCCGGCAGCCAGAGCGGCACTGATCACAACGGCCAGAAATTTATGCATGGTTTTCATAGAAAAAGAACTCCTTTGTTTGTTTTCCGCGCGCCCTGCGCGCAGGGTCTATCATATCATGGGTGCGCCCAAAAATCAAGGCACAGCGCAGTTACGATGATGCACCAGCGCTGTGCCGTTGTGTTTTATTTCAGGATGCCTTTTCCAACGGGTCAACGACCACCGGACAGGTCTCATACAGCTCTATCGGGTCAAGGTCGATACAATTGCAAGGGTCCATGTCACCGCTCACATCCCATGCCGCCGTGTCATTCAGCACCGTCAGCCGGTCACGGAAATAATCCGGGTCGCGCATAGGCTCGAACACTCCCCCCAGCTGCAACAGGGGCTTTGCATCATACAGGCGGACAGAGCCATCACTGAAATACAGGTAGATGGTAAAATCTTCTCCTGCAACAGCCTGCAATACTTTTGGAATATATTCCATACTGTACTCCCCTTTCAAATCAATGGTGCCACATGATTCAAGGGCTTTGCATCCCTGGCAAGTTCCCAGTTCTGCATCAGCTCATCTTTATGCAGCTCACACCATGCCAGAATCAATTTCAACTGGCGGCTGGGCAATGCACCACGGATAACACAGGAGTGCTGAATATCCACCAGTGCTTTATAGCCACCATATTCCGCATGGAAATGCGGTGGGTTATGGTCACTGTAAAACATTGTGATCCGAATCCCGCAAAACAAACTGATCTCCGGCATAATTCCACCCTCCTGTCACGCCCAGTATAACACAGCTTCGTGTGTTTTGTCCATCAATCTTCTAAAAACGCCTTCTGGTAGCTTGCAAAGGCACCGATCTGGTTGGCCTCGCTCAGGAACCGGCAGGGCACGATTTCCGGGCGGGGCAGGCAGCGGGCCTGCGCTTCGCTGAAGGGATGGCCCCGCAGGATGTACTCCTCATATACCTCGTTCAGGGTCTCCACAAGGATGGGCTGCTTGCTGATGCCGCCGCCGATGGCCACCTTTTCCAGATCCAGCAAAACGTTCAGGTTGTAGATCTGCACGGCAACGGCCCGGCAGAAGCTGCGCAGGGTCTCGTTGGCCTCGGTCTCCCCAGCGTGGACCGCCTCAAAGAAGATGCGTCCATCCATAGGTGCATCGGCGGGCAGGCCCTTGCGGGCGCGGTAGCCGCTCAACAGGCCGCTGGTACTGCACTGGCAGGCAACGCTCTTTGTGGGGTCGTTCCAGGCATCGGCGTTGGTGTTCATAAAGCTATACTCGCCTGCCGTGCAGTCCCGGCCGCGCACCAGCTTCCCATCAATGATCAGGCCGCCGCCCACACCGGTGCCGATGATGAACACTGCTGCGTTCCTGCAGCCCTTCAGCACACCCCGCTCCAGCTCTGCAATGGCGGCCGCTTTGCCGTCATTCTCGATCCAGACACGGCAGCCGCAGGCCTCGGCCAGCCGGGGGCCGACAGGCGTGCCCACGTTGTAGGCCAGCGAGGGTGCTCCGCCGCCCCTGACCACACCCTGCTCGGCATCAATGAAGCCGGGCAGGCTCAGGGCAATGCCGTCCACCTCGTCCTTGTGGGGCAGGTAGATCTCCCGCAGAGTGTTCAGGAAGTGCTCCTGTGAATCCGCCGGGGTGGGCGTGCTGCCCGTATCGGTCCGGTTCAGCTGCTCATCCATCACCGAATATTTGATCCCGGTGCCGCCCACATCAAAAACCATTACTTTCATGTACAGACCCTCCTGCGCTTTTTTTCTATTATTGCAAATCGCTCTCCAAATGTAAAGAGCCATGCGCTCCGCCATGCCGGAAAACAAGAAAATCCCGCGCTGCGGCAAAGCAAAACGCAGCGCGGGAACGAAGATAGCTTAATTCAGGATCGTGTCAGTGCTCAGCGGGCGACAACGTACTTGTGCAGGGTCTTGCGGACTGCGCCGTTGCCAGCGTACAGCTCCTTGACCATGCCCTCGATCTGCTCACCCAGGCCGACCTCGTACAGGTCAACACCGAACACATCGGCACGGCTGTACAGGTTCTTCAGGCAGCTGAAGTCCTGCTCGCCTTCCTTGACTTCCAGAGGAGCCACGATGGCCTGCAGCTCAGCCAGCATCGGATCGGGAGAGATCTCGAAGGCCTTGCCGTTGTCATCAATGCCCTTCAGGTAGCGGGCATAACCTGCCAGCACCAGGGGGATCAGCACCAGGTTGGACTTGTCCAGACCGCGTGCCTGATATGCCTTGATGGTCTCGCCGAAGCGGATGGCCAGCTTCTGAGAGGTATCGGTAGCGATACGCTGGGGAGCATCGGGCATGAAGGGGTTGGGCAGGCGGCGGTTGATGACAGCACCGATGAACTCGTAGGGGTTCAGGACACCGGGATCAACGACCACGGGCATTGCCTCGATATAACCGATCTTCTGGATGAAGGAGCGCAGATCCTCGTCGGCCATCTCGGCGCTGATGAGGGTGTAATTCAGCATGCAGCCGTAGATGGACATTGCGGTGTGCAGGGGGTTCAGGCAGGTGCACACCTTCATCTTCTCGATCTTGTCAACGGTCTCGCGGTCGCAGTACAGCACACCGCCCAGCTCCAGCGGAGGACGGCCGTTGGTGTAGTGATCCTCGATGCACAGGTACTGGGTCTCCTCTGCGTTGACAAAGGGAGCAGTAAAGGTGTGCTTCTCGGTCACGATGGTGTAGTTGTCCTCAAAGCCATCCTTGGCCAGCATCTCCTGGACCTTTGCATCGGGACGGGGAGTGATCTTGTCGATCATGCTCCAGGGGAAGGTGATCTTGGTCTCGTCCTGAACGTATGCCAGGAACTCAGCGGGAACCAGACCCTGCTCGACCCACTTGGAAGCGTAGGCGTGGACAGCGCTCTTGACCTTGTCGCCGTTGTGCGAGCAGTTATCCATGCTCTGAACGGTCAGGGGCAGCTTGCCGGCCTTGAAGCGCTCGTACAGCAGAGCGGTGACCTTGCCCATGGCCAGAACGGGGGTCAGGCCGCGCTCCAGGTCAGCAGGAGCAACGCCGTAGCCCTTCTCGGTGATGGTGAAAGAGATCATCTGCAGGCTGGGGTTCTGGAAGATCTCGACCAGACGAGCCCAATCCTCGCCGAAGGAGTAATCAGCCTTCAGGCTCTCAGTCACAGAAGCGATGACCTTCTTCTCGATGTCGCCGGTGGACTTCAGGCAGACCAGCAGGCTCAGGTTGTCGTAGGGCTGGTAAGCCTTGTCGATGATCTCGTAGTCAAAGCTCTCAGCAACAATGACACCGCGGTCATACTTGCCGCTGTTCAGGGCCTCATTCAGGATGGCAGCGGGGAAGGCACGGAAGATATTGCCTGCGCCGAAGTGCACCCAGGTGGGCTCTGCGTGGGTCTTGGCCTTGACAGCCTCCACGTCAAACTTGGGCAGCTCGTAGCCCTTTTCTGCCCACTCGGCGGACAGATTGCCGTTCTTGATATCAGACAGCTTCATAATAGTACTCAGCCTTTCTTTTTCTCTTCATCCAGACGGTCCAGCAGGTCCCAGACACCCAGCATGTACTGGATACCCAGAGCACGGTCATACTTGCCGTAACCGGGGCGGCAGTTGCCGGGGCCTTCCTCCCACAGCTGACGGCCGTGGTCGGGGCGGATATAGCCCTCGTAGCCGCAGTCATGGTAGGCGCGCAGGATCTCGATGATGCCGGTCTCGCCGCAGCAGTCGCGGTGAGCAGCCTCGGAGAAGTCGCCATTGGGGAAGTGGTGGATGTTGCGGATGTGAGCAAATGCAATGCGGTCGCAGTGCTTGCGGACGATCTCAGCAACGTTGTTGTTGGGGTTTGCGTTCAGGCTGCCGGAGCACAGGGTCAAGCAGTTGTACTCGTCGTCCACCATGCTCAGGAAGCGGTCGATGCTCTCAGCATCCACCAGCAGGCGGGGCAGGCCGAAGATATCCCAAGGGGGATCGTCCATGTGGATGGCCATCTTGATGTCGCACTCGCGGCAGGTGGGCATCAGAGCCTCCAGGAAGTACTTCAGGTTCTCCCACAGCTTTTCCTTGGTGACAGGGGCATAGGCCTTGAACAGCTCGTCCAGCTTTGCCATACGCTCGGGCTCCCAGCCGGGGAAGGTCATGTTGTACTTCTCGGTGAAGCCCAGGATGTAGTCGGCCATGGCCTTGTAATCGTCCTGGATCATGTCCTTCTGGTAGAACAGAGCAGTGGAGCCGTCGCCGACGGGGTGGAACAGGTCGGTACGGGTCCAGTCAAAGATGGGCATGAAGTTGTAGCAGATGACCTTGACACCGAACTTGGACAGGTTGCGGATGCACTGCTTGTAGTTCTCGATGTACTTGTCGCGGGTGGGCAGGCCGATCTTGATGTCATCGTGGACATTGACAGACTCGACCACGTCCATGTCGAAGCCGTAGGCGTGGATCTGATCGGCGACCTTCTGGATCTCGTCGATCTCCCAGATCTCACCGGGCATCTTGTTGTGCAGTGCCCAGACGATGCTGGTCACGCCGGGAATCTGCTTGATGTCGTTGAGGGTGATGGGATCGTTGCCCTCACCGTACCAACGCCAACCCATTTTCATAGGCATAGTGGGTTCCTCCTTGTTTGTTGCTTTGCTTCTTAAATGCCGCGGCGGATGCCGTGGCACATTCTTGCTTATATTCTAATATATCAGTTTCAAATTGGCAATTGACGTTTTGACAAGTTTTGATGTTTTTTCTTGTATACTTTACACAAAGAAACGGCCACACATGGGATTTTGCCCCCATCCGGCCGCAAAATACACGCCTTTGGCAGTTTGACGAAAGGAATTTTTACCAGGTATCGCCGTTGCCGATAAAATAATCCGGGTGGGCGGCACGGGCCTGATCCACACTGAGCTTATACCGGTGCAGATGTTCACTCAGCGCCCGGCTCACATCCTCCTCCGTGCCGTGGAGCACAGCCTCCAGGATGCGGGTGTGGGCACCACAGACCGATTTGTTCTCATCCGTCTGCAGGCTGAACTTACGCAGCCGCTCAATGTGCTGAAAGGTGGAGAGCATGTGGTCAAAGTGTACCTCCATGCCGCAGAGCTCAAAGGCGCGGCGGTGGAAGGCGTTGTCCAGATCCAGCATCCGGGTCTCGCGGTTTTCAGCCTCCGGGTGGCTTTCCAGCACACGGTACTGCTCGATCAGCAGCCGGTAGGCTCTCTCCTGCTCGCCGGTCAGGCGGCCCCGGATATGGTTCAGAAGCTCTTTTTCCAGCGTGAAGCGCGCAAACTGCTCCATCTCCATCAGCTCCAGATCAATGGGGGCCACATAGGTGCCGCTCTGGGGCTTGATGGTCACCATGTGGGCAATGTTGAGCATGATCAGCGCTTCCCGCATGGGGGTGCGGCTGATGCCCAGTTCCTGGGCCAGCTCGTGGTCGTTCAGTTCATCCCCGGGTTTGAGCTCCATGGTGATGATCCGGCTGCGGATGGTTTCGTAGGCTGCCTCGCGGGCGCTCCGAACTGCCATACTGTCTTCGCTCCTTTTGTGCTTCTGCACGCCTGTTTTCTTTGCCATTTACTGATATATCAGTCTCGATTGTATTGTACCCCACACGCTTTGTCCGCGTCAATTGGGAAACTGCCAAAATTAGAAACTTTTTCTTGTCAATCCTGCCGCTTTTTCCACGGGCCGTAAAGGATCACGCCCCACACAGCCGCCAGCGCCAGACCGCAGACCACATCAATGATGGAATGCTGCTTGGTGAGCACGGTGGAGGCGCAGATGAGCGCTGCCCACACCCAGGCCGCTGCTTTGAGCCAGGGGCGCTGCTTTGTCAGCGTGCTGCCCGAAAAGGCAATGGCCATGCAGGCCGTGCTCTGGCAGTGGATAGAGGGGCAGACATTGACCGAGGCATCCGCTTTCCAAATGAGCTGCATCAAAGTCATGGCAAAATTCTCCCGGCCGATGGCTTCCGCCGTGGGGCGGATGTCAAGGCCGTTGGGCAGTACCATATAAATAATGAGGCAGAACGTCATACCCGAAAACATCATCAGGCAGAGCTTGTCATAACTGGCGGTGTCGAACCACCACAGCAGAGCCGTAACCGCCGCCAGCAGCACGAACCAGCTGCAGTACGGGAAAATGAACCACTCGTTGAAGGGAATGAGGTCATCCACCGGGGAGTGGATGATGTATTTGGGGTCCGTGATGGTCAGATCCAGCCAGAAGAACCAGATGAGGTAGACCACCCAGTAAGCCTGATACCACAGGTGGGGCTTGAGCCGCGTGCGCAGAGTCTTTGCGTTCATATTCTTTTCTCCTATAAAATCACTCGCCGCATAGCGAATATTTTAACACAGAACCGGCGCTTGCGCAAATATTCTTTATAGGATAAAATAAGGGTATCAGTCTCTCCGTCACCTATCGCGGCAGCTCCCCTGGCAGGGGAGCCATGTTTATGCTGCTGCCGGAGAGGTTCTTAAATCAAAGGAGAAACTATGTCACCTTCTACCCCCATCCGTCTTGTCGCCCTTGATCTGGACGGCACCCTGCTCAATTCCCAGAGCCAGATCTCCCCCCGCACCCGGCAGGCCATTGCCGATGCCGTCGGGCGCGGGGTCATCGTGCTGCCCTGCACCGGGCGGCCCCTTGCCAGCCTGCCGCCGTTGGTGGCGCAGCTGCCCGGCATCCGGTACGCCATCACCGCCAACGGTGCCGCTGTCTGGGATATGGGCACAGACCCGCTGGGTGCCGTATACAGCCGTTACTCCGATGCGGCCCGGCGTCCGACCCATGAACCGGTTCTGCTGGAGCGTCATTGTTTGCCCCCGGAAACCGCCCGGGAAGTGTTTGCCCTCTACCGGGAATATCATGGCCCACTGAGCATTTTTTCGGACGGGCGCTCTTATTTGGACGGTACCGGTATGGCCCTGTTTCAGAACCGTCATATCCAGCGCCATTCCACCGAGGCCAGACAGCCGGACGATGGCCGTACCCATGTTGTGCGGGATCTGGACGAATGGATGAGCCGCCACGCCCACGAAGTGGAAAAATTCTGTATGTTCTTCGACAGCATCGAGATTGCACAGGCCGCTCTCGTCCGTTTCCGGGCGTTTCCCGGCATCGAGGCCGTACAGGGTGCCCCGGACAATGTAGAGGTCACCGCCGCAGGGGTGGACAAGGGTACCGCCCTGCTGGCTCTGGCCGACCGGCTCGGCATCCCCCGGGAGGCCACCCTTGCCATCGGCGACAGCGACAACGACCGTGCCATGCTGGCCCGGGCCGGTGTGGCCGCCGTGATGGCCAACGCCCTGCCCGAGATCCGGGCACTGGGGGATATCGTCAGCACCCGCGACAACGACCACGACGGCGTTGCAGAGCTGTTTGAGCGGCTCGGGCTGTGACCGTTGGGCATTTTTGTGCAATGTATACAAGCTCTTATGCAAAACATTGTGCTTGTTGAGCATTACCAAAAGCGGCCGGGTCGTTTATACTAATACTGTGAACGTATGGTGGGGAGAGTGTGCCCATCCGGCCCTGCCCCGCCCTGAGTGTCAAATAAAAAGGAGAAATGCGTTATGAATCCCATCGTTGAAAAGGTCTATCAGATCGGCATTATCCCTGTTATCGCCTTCAACAGCGTAGACGAGGCCCTGCCCCTGTGCAAGGCTCTGGCCGAGGGCGGTCTGCCCGCAGCCGAGGTCACCTTCCGCACTGCATGTGCTGAGGAGTGCATCCGCAAGATCCACGAAGAGATGCCCGAGATGCTGCTGGGTGCAGGCACTGTCCTGACCTGCGAGCAGGCTGACCGTGCAATGGCAGCTGGTGCTTCCTTCATCGTTGCTCCCGGCTTTGACCCCGAGGTCTGCAAGCACGTGATCGACAAGGGCGGCATTATGATGCCCGGTACCGCTTCTGCCGGCGAGATGCAGCAGGCTATGAACATGGGCTGCGAGGCCCTGAAGTTCTTCCCCGCTGAGGCAAACGGCGGTGTCGGTATGCTGAAGAACATCGGCGCTGCCCTGAAGGGCGCACGCTGGATGTGCACCGGCGGTGTCAACGCAAAGAACGTCAACGATTACCTGGGCTACGACCAGATCTTCGCTGTCGGCGGCACCTGGATGTGCAAGAGCGATGTCATCAAGGCTGGCGACTGGGCAAAGATCACCGCTCAGAGCAAGGAAGCCGTTGACACCATGCTGGGCCTGCGCCTGCACCATATCGGCATCAACACCGGCAACGAAGAAGAGGCCATGAAGGTCGCCACCCTGCTGGGCGGTCTGCTGAACATGAAGGTCGCTCCCGGCAACTCCAGCATCTTTGTGGGCAACAAGGAATTCGAGATCATGAAGAAGCCCGGCCGCGGCACCAATGGCCACATTGCCATCGCCTGCAACAACGTTGACCGTGCCATCTATCACCTGTCTCAGCGCGGCGTGAAGTTCGATCTGGACAGCAAGAATGTCAAGAACGGCAAGACCATTGCCTGCTACTTTGCTGACGAGATCGCCGGCTTTGCAATGCACCTGGTCCAGGCCTGAGTTCCTGAGCATTTTCACGGCGTTTCCCGCCGCACCGGTCCACCCTGCGGCGGGTGATATAAAACACATCTGATTATAAAGGAGAACACCACAATGAAAGTCGTTACTTTTGGCGAACTGATGGTCCGTCTGCAGCCGTTCAACTATGAGCGCTTTGTCCAGGCTAACAGCCTGGAGTTCACCTTCGGCGGCGGCGAGGCCAACGTTGCTGTTTCTCTGGCCAACTACGGCCTGGACGCAGCTTTCGTCACTAAGCTGCCCGCACACGCCATCGGTCAGGCCGCTGTCAACAGCCTGCGCCGCTACGGCGTTGACACCAGCATGATCACCCGTGGCGGTGACCGCGTTGGTATCTACTACAACGAGAAGGGCGCTTCTCAGCGTGGTTCTGTCTGCATCTACGACCGTGCCAACAGCGCAATCCAGCTGGCACAGCCTTCCGATTTCGATTGGGAGAAGATCTTCGAGGGCGTGGATTGGTTCCACTTCACCGGCATCACCCCGGCTCTGGGCGAGAACGTTGTCGAGATCTGCCGCGAGGCCTGCAAGGCTGCTAAGGCTCACGGCGTGAAGATCAGCTGCGACCTGAACTACCGCGGCAAGCTGTGGACCCGTGAGCAGGCTCGTGCTGCCATGACCGATCTGTGCCAGTACGTTGATGTCTGCATCTCCAACGAGGAGGATGCAAAGGACGTGTTCGGCATCGAGGCCGAGGCTACCGATATCTACGGCGGCAAGCTGAATGCTGAGGGCTACAAGAGCGTTGCCAAGCAGCTGGCTGACAAGTTCCACTTCGAGAAGGTTGCTATCACCCTGCGTGAGAGCCACAGCGCATTCGACAACGGCTGGAGCGCTATGCTGTACGACGTTGCTTCCAACGAGTACTGCTTCTCCAAGAAGTACGACCTGCACATCATCGACCGCGTTGGCGGCGGTGACTCCTTCGGCGGCGGCCTGATCTACAGCCTGCTGACCGGCAAGAGCACTCAGGAAGCTGTTGAGTTCGCTGTTGCTGCTTCTGCTCTGAAGCACTCCATCGAGGGCGACTACAACATGATGACCGTGTCCGAGGTCGAGAAGCTGGCTGGCGGCGACGGTTCCGGCCGTATCCAGCGCTAAGCAAGCGTTACAGGAGGTCGTCCGCAATGGATATCCGTTATTCCTGCAACCAGAAGGATTTCAAGCGCTATACCACCGAGGAAATGCGGGACGAGATGCTCATCACCGGCCTGTACAAGGCAGATGAAGTTGTTGCCGTGTACAGCCATGTGGACCGCATGGTCACGCTGGGCTGTATGCCGGTGCACGAGACCGTGTCCATCGACAAGGGCATCGACATCTGGGCAAACTTCGGCACCCATTATTTCCTGGAGCGCCGCGAGATCGGTATGTTCAACATCGGCAAGGATTCCACCGGTATCGTGGTGGCCGACGGCGTGAAGTACGAGCTGGGCTACAAGGACTGCCTGTACATCACCCAGGGCACCAAGGAAGTGACCTTTGCTTCCGCCGATCCCGAGCATCCTGCCAAGTTCTATATGGTGTCTGCTCCGGCACACTGCGCTTACGAGACCCGCCTGATCAAGATGGCCGATGCAAATCATCGTCCTCTGGGCAGCGTGGAGACCTGCAACAAGCGCACCATCAATCAGTTCATCCACCCGGACGTGCTGAAGACCTGCCAGCTGAGCATGGGCATGACCGAGCTGGACCCCGGTTCCAACTGGAACACGATGCCCAGCCACACCCATGAGCGGCGGATGGAGATCTACACCTACTTTGAATTGCCCGAGGGGCAGGTGGTGTTCCACATGTGCGGTGAGCCTACCCAGACCCGCCATATCGTGATGCACAACGAGGATGCTGTCATCAGCCCCTCCTGGAGCATCCACAGTGGTGTCGGCACCTCGAACTATACGTTTATCTGGGCTATGGGCGGCGAGAACATGGAGTTTGACGACATGGACAACATCGCTACCACCGACCTGCGCTAAGCACAAACCAGACCCCGCACCGGCAAACCGGCGCGGGGTCTTTCAGTAAAGGAGTTCTACTTATGGATCTTACTGCATTTGATCTGAAGGGCAAGGTTGCCCTGGTCACCGGCGGCGCACATGGCATCGGCTTCTCCATTGCCGAGGGCATGGCAAAGTGCGGCGCTACCGTCTGCTTCAACTGCTCCAACGAGGGCAGCCTGGAAAAGGGCCTGGCCGCCTACAAGGCTGCTGGCATCGACGCACACGGCTATGTGGCCGATGTTACCGATGAGGCTGCCGTGAACGCCATGATCGCCCAGATCAAGGCTGAAGTCGGCCCCGTGGACATTCTGGTGAACAATGCCGGTCTGATGAAGCGCGTGCCCATGATCGAGATGAGCCACACCGATTTCCTGCGCGTCATCGATGTGCACGTTGGCGGTGCCTTCAACTGCTCCAAGGCTGTTCTGCCCGATATGATCGCCAAGCGCGAGGGCAAGATCATCAACATCTGCTCCATGATGAGTGAGCTGGGCCGCGAGACTGTCTCCGCCTATGCTGCCGCCAAGGGCGCACTGAAGATGCTGACCCGCAACATCGCCTCCGAGTACGGCGAGTACAACATCCAGTGCAACGGCATGGGCCCTGGCTACATTGCCACCGCTCAGACCGCTCCCCTGCGCGAGATCCAGCCCGATGGCAGCCGCCATCCCTTCGATACCTTCATCTGCGCCAAGACCCCCGCAGGCCGCTGGGGCACCCCCGAGGACATGGTCGGCCCCTGCGTGTTCCTGGCCTCCCATGCTTCCGACTTTGTCAACGGCCAGATCCTGTACGCTGATGGCGGCATCCTGGCTTACATCGGCAAGCAGCCCAAGTAAGTAAAGCACCTCGAAATAGAAAAGACCCTCTCCGTCATTGCTGCGCAATGCCGCCCCTCCCTTTTGGAGGTGCTGGCGGGCATCAGCAGGACGGAGAGGGTCTTTGTCATACTTTTCACACTTTTGTAAAGGATTTGTTATTGTATTCTTCGACACATCCTTGTATAATAGTTGCTTGTGGGCAACTTTTCACGAGAGCTGCCCACGAGAAAAGATTTTCGTCACGAACAAGGAGAGATTACACAATGAAACTCAAGAATGTTGCTGTTGTTGCCGCTGCTCTGGCACTGGCTGTTGGTATGACCGCTTGCGGCGGTTCTGCTTCTTCCACCACCGCTTCTTCCGCTGCTTCTTCTGTTGCTTCTTCCGCTGCCGCTTCCTCTGAGGCTGCAAGCTCTGAGGCAGCTTCCAGCGAGGCCGAGGTCGAGCCCGCCGAGTACACTGTCTACAACACCACCGGCGAGAACGTCACCGATCTGTACCTGTACGTTGCCGGCTCTGAGGACAAGGGCGAGAACCTGGCTGCTGACGGCCTGGCTGACGGCGACAGCGTTGTGTTGACCCTGCCCGAGGACGCTGACAAGAGCGCTGAGTATGTCCTGGAGTTCACCACCGAGAGCGGCGACACCCAGAGCTTCGACACCCTGAGCTACGAGGTTGCTCCCATCTCCCTGCTGAGCGTTGATGCTGCTGCAGGTGCTACCCCCATCAGCTTCACCGCTCCGGAGCAGTAAAAAAACGCAGGCCTGAGCCTGTAACATAAAAACTCCCCTGCACTCCATTTTACCGGAATGCAGGGGAGTTTTTTGCGTATCAAAGGTTTCGCAGCGGGCAGTGCGTTCGTACTGACAGAGAGATTTGCAGCCTGGCTGATAACTAAAAAATCAGTTGATAATTATTTTATTATTTGTGCGGTTTTGCCCTTTCCAACCGGGTTATAATGTGGTAAGATAAAAGCACAAAAAGCAGAGACGCTTAGGAGCTTTCCAAAGCGTCTCTGCTTTTTTTATCCGTTTTTTCTCAGGCCTGCGGTTTGTTCAGATAACGATAAATCGTAGGAACTGAAACCGAAAGCTGGTCTGCGATCTCTGCGACCGCGCCTTTCATCATCAGGATACCGTCTGCATCCAGCTTATGTACTACGCGGATCTTTTCCTGCATGGACATGTGGGCCGGGGCAGTGCCTTCCCTGCTGATGATCTCCGCAATGCGGGAGTGCATTACACTTTCCAGCGGGCTGCTCAGATCCTCAGAGGGCGAATCTTCCGGCGGGGCCGAGAGATTGAACCGATCCAACAGCGCGCGCAGAGCAAGATTCAGTTCCTGTGCAGCGGCAAGTTCCTTGTTGACACAGAGCATCCCAATGAGCCGTCCCTCGTTCTTGATGAAGTACGTCGAGGAGAGGAATTCCCCGCTCTTGGTCTTTCCTTTGTAGTTCAACAGGCATTCGGTATCAGCGTAAGTCCCCTTTTCCTGCAATTCCCGTGCAAGGTCGGTCATGGGGTCACCCAGCTCACGGCCAGAAATCCCGTTTCCAATGGCGATAATAGACTGTTCCGGGTTGGTCACATCATGGATGACGATCTCACACCCCGGTCCGCACACAGCCGCCAGAAACGGAACGAAATCCGTGTAGCACTTCAGCAATTCCTGATCTGTCACATCGTTGTCCTCCTGTTTCTCACCGTAATTATTCTATTATTATTTATTATATAGAATTTTGCGGCAGAGCGCAAGTTAGCAATCTGCACAATTTAGAGTGATAAAATTTTACTCACGATGATAAAAATATTTGTAAAAAAGTATTTACATTTGTGATGTGGTATTGTATAATCGCATCAACAAGTGATAAATAAATTATCACAGTGATTTCGGTATTCTTAAATTCAAAGGAGTTGTTTCTATCATGGCAAAGAATCAGGTATCTACCCCCGCAGCACCCGCAGCCATTGGTCCCTACTCTCAGGGCATCACCGCCACCGGCACAGCCGTCTATGTTTCCGGTCAGCTGCCCATTGATCCGGCAACCGGCGCATTTGCAGGCGATGACATCACCAGCCAGACCCGCCAGTCGCTGGAAAATGTCAAGGCAGTCCTCGCTGCAGCAGACTATGAGCTGTCCGATGTGGTCAAGACCACCGTCCTGCTCAAGGACATCGCAGATTTCGGCGCAATGAACGAAGTCTATGCTTCCTATTTTACCGGTGTATGCCCGGCCCGCAGCGCTTTCCAGGTGGCTGCACTACCTAAAGGTGCCCGGGTCGAGATCGAGGCCGTTGCAGTCAAGTAACATTCTGCACCCCCTGCCGATTTTCTCACTTTTCCCACAGGTCACAACGGTCACCTCAATAAACGGTGCCAAGAAAAGAGAGGTATTTCATTATGGAAGAAAAAGGCAAAAAACTAGGTCTTTGGAACATTATTGGTCTGGGCCTTGGCGGTGCCATCGGCACCGGTGTCTTCGTGCTGCTGGGCTACGGCGTTGCCTACACCGGCCGCTCCATTTCTCTGGTTGTTACCATCGGCTGCTTCTTCATGCTGCTGGCCTATTGGTATAATCTGATCATGCCTTCTATGTTCGTATTGAAGGGCGGTGATTACAGCATGAAGGCCATGCTGTTTAACCCGTTCATGAGCGGTGTCAGTGCCTGGATGATCCTGGTCAATGGTCTGGCAATGTCCAGCTATGCGGTAGCTCTGGCACAGTATTTGGCTATCGCTGTTCCAGCCCTGCAAAATCATCAGACACTCGTTGCTTTCATTGCAATCACGCTATTTTTCCTTTCCACCATCAAGGGTTCCCGCTTCATCACCATTCTGGAAAACATCATTACTCTGGTTCTGGTAGCTTCTCTTGCACTGTTTATTATTTTCGGCATTCCCAAGGTTGATTTTGCCAGCACCTTTACCAGCGCTGACGGCGGCTTCTTCCACGGCGGTTTCACTGGTTTCGTCTCCGCTTTGGCCGTGATGGGTTTTGCCTGCCAGGGCACTACGATGGCTCCCGTCTCTATGGCCGCTGTCACCAAGAATCCCAAGCGTACCATCCCTCTGGGCATCATCATCATTACCCTGCTGCTGGCCGTGATCTACGGTGCCATGGGCATCGTTGCCGGTGGTGTTCTCCCCTACGCTGAGACTGCTGGCCAGAACATCAGTGTGACCGCACGGGCCATCTTCCCCAATGCACTGTATGTATTCTTCGTGGTCGGCGGCGGCATCGGTGCCATTGCAAGCTCTGCTCTGGGCGGTCTGGGCATGTTCCGTTATCCCCTGCTGCAAGTGGCCAACGATGGTTGGCTGCCTTCCGTCTTTAAGAAAACCGATAAGAACGGCTACCCCTACGCCATTTATCTGCTGTTCTACGTCATTAGTGTCTTCCCCATCGTCACCGGCCGCAGCCTGGATGCCATCGTCTCTCAGGTGATGATTCCTGCCATGCTCATCAACATCTACATGAACCTGGCCTGCCTGACACTGCCCAAGAAATACCCGGAGCAGTGGGCACAGCGCAGCATCAAGATGCCCCTGTGGTTCTACAACATCTGCTGCGTGCTGGGTGCTTTCTGCGCCGGTGTAGTTGCCTACAACCTGTTCAAGGATCTGACCTTCAACGATGCTGTGTTCGCAGTGGTCATCGTGGTCGTTCTGTGCGCACTGAGCATCCTGCGCCTGAAGCAGGGCGCTGTCAAGGCCGAAGATCTGGCCGCCAAGAAAGAGGAGATCGTCCGTCAGGCCATTGCAGATACCACTGCTGACGAGGCAAAAGCCGCCTGAGTTTTCTGATGTTTCGATGTTTATTACAAAAGATTCAATCCCATACACACTGTAAGAAATCGGCATTTGCCGGAAAAGGAGAATTTACTATGAAGTACGATTTCACCTCCATCATGGACCGCCATGGCAAGGACGCAACCGCCATCGATGGTCTGGGCTCGATGCCCGGCTTCACTCCCGACCTGCCCAAGGAAGGCTATGATGTCATTCCCATGTGGGTGGCAGACATGAACTTTCCCACCGTCCCCACCATCCCCGAAGCCATCATCGAGCGTGCAAAGCACCCGGCCTACGGCTACTTCCAGCCCACCGATGAATACTTTGACTCCATCATTAAGTGGCACGAGACCCGCAACGATGTCAAGGGTCTGACCAAAGAGTGCATCGGCTACGAAAACGGCGTTCTGGGAGGTGTTGTCTCTGCACTGACCTGCTATGCCGCCCCCGGTGATGCCGTGCTGCTGCACAGCCCCACCTACATCGGCTTCACCATGTGCATTGAGAACAACGGCTATAAGATCGTTCACAGCCCACTGGTCAAGGATGAAAACGGCATCTGGCGGATGGACTACGAGGATATGGATGCCAAGATCAAGGCAAACCACATCCACGTTGCTGTGTTCTGCAGCCCCCACAATCCCTGCGGCCGTGTCTGGGAACGCTGGGAGATCGAGAAGGCCATGGAGGTCTACAAGGCCAACGATTGTATCGTGATCTCTGACGAGATCTGGTCCGACATCATTCTGGAAGGCCACAAGCACATTCCCACCCAGTCTGTCAGCGAGGATGCACGGATGCGCACTGTCGCCGTCTATGCTCCCTCCAAGACCTTCAACCTGGCCGGCCTGGTGGGCAGCTATCATATCATCTATAACCCCACCATCCGTGACCGTGTGGTCGCCAAGAGCAGCAAGCCCCACTATAACGATATGAACGTCCTGTCCATGCACGCCCTGATCGGTGCCTACAAGCCCGAGGGTTACGAGTGGGTCGATGAGCTGCGTCAGACCATTACCGGCAATGTGGATTACGCCTGCGATTACATCACAAAGCACTTTGAGGGTGTAACCGTCTCCAAGCCTGAGGGCACTTACATGCTGTTCGTGGACTGCACCGAATGGTGCGAGAAGCACGGCAAGACCATTCAGGAACTGGAAAAGGCCTGCTGGAACGTGGGCGTTGCGATCCAGGATGGCCGGATGTTCCACGGCCCCTGCTCCATCCGCATGAACCTTGCACTGCCCCTGTCCCGCGTGAAGGAAGCCTTCGACCGTCTGGACAAGCACGTGTTCAATGGAGAGTGGGTGTGAGTTATGGCTGCTGAAACTGCTGCCCGCCTGACGGTGGGCGAGGTGATGCCCAACTTCATCTATGACACGCCTTTTGCAACTGGTCTGACACTGTCCGACACAGTGCAGAAGACCCCGAAAACAGCTCTGCTCTTCCTACGCTACTACGGCTGCACCCTCTGCCAGTACGACATCCATCAGCTGGCCGAGAACTACCACCAGATCACCGATGTGGGCGGTCAGGTCATCGTTGTCCTGCAATCCGACCCCACCGGGCTGGCGCAGGAGCTGCAGCCCGATACCTTCCCCTTCTCCATCTTGTGTGATCCGAAAGCCGCTCTGTATGAACGCTTTGGCATCCAGCCCGCAGCCTCTATGGCCAAGATGGCTGATGCCGGGACGATGTTGAAGATTGCCAAAGCAACTGCCTCAGGCTACAAGCACGGTGCCTATGAGGGCAACGAGCTGCAGCTGCCCGCCTGCTTTGTGGTGGACAAGGAGCGGAAGATCCTCTACGCACACTACGGTAAGAGTGCCGGAAACACCCCCGATGCCCGCACCCTGGCCAGCCTCCTCAAATGACATTTCTCCCTTTTTACCAGCATAACCTCTGAGACCCTCTTCTATCAGCAAGACAAACGCCGCATGGCTTCCTCCCCGGAGCACATGCGGCGTTTGTCTTTTCTGTTATCTCAAAAAGAAAGGAATTTCAAGCTTAGACCTTCTCAATGGTGATGGTCCACTCGCTGGTCATAGCCTCATCGGGCTCCAGCACCTCGTGCTTGCCCTCTTCGTTCACGCTGTTGGCCCAGCCGTTCCAGGGCTCCATGCAGACGAAGTTTTCGGCATCCTGCTGCCACAGCACACCGTTGGTAAAGCTCTCATCGGCATCCACGGTGACCTTGTGTCCGTTGCCCTTATCCGTAAAGGTCATGGGGAACTCCACGCCGGTCATCAGGCGGATGGAGTTGTCAGAACCTTCCTTGCGGGTCAGGGTGATCTTCTCGGGTGCAGCAGGCTGCTCGCCCTTGGCATCCTCGGAGCAGGTGGCGCACTTGATGTCAAAGTCCACATTCTCCAGAGCAGAGGCCACAAAGTAGGGATGATAACCAAAGCTGAAGGGCATCGGAATATCGCCCTCATTGATCACGGTCATGCTCAGGGAAGCGGTGTTGCCCTGCAGGTTGTAGTTCATCAGGACAGTGAAATCGAAGGGGTAGAGGAACTTGGTCAGGGGGCTGGACTCCAGGATCAGGGTCACGCCGTCGGGGCCGACGCTCTCCACTTCCCAGGGGCACAGGTCAGCCATGCCGTGGATCTCCATGGGATAGGCCTGGCCGTTGAAGATGTGCACGCCGTTGTCGGGCTTGCCGCAGTTGGGGAACAGCACAGGGATGCCGAAGCGGGGGCGGTTGCACTCGCTGAAGTTGGGGCGGCGGGTCCAGATGTACTCGTCGCCGTCCAGGGTAAAGCCGGTGACCATGCCGCCGCGCTCGGGGGTGATGGTCAGGGCAGTTTTTGCCACGGGGTCGGTGATGACATACTGCTCAAAGCATGCGCCGCCCTCGGTGACGTACTGGGTGGTGATCTGGTTCATAAGTTGTACCTCCATATCATTTGATACAAAAAGGCCGCCGTACGCGCAAAAAGCACGCACAGCAGCCATTTTTCAATTAAAGAACAACGCCATCCTTGAAGATGGAGATCTCGCGGAAGCCGTGCTTCTCGGCCTTGGTCTGCTCACCGCCTGCAACGCGGATGACCAGATCCAGCAGGTCGCGGGCGGCCTCGTCGATGGTCTTTTCACCGTCCGCGATGACACCGGTGTTGAAGTCGATCCAGCCGGACTTCTTCTCGGCCAGCGGGGTGTTGGTGGAGATCTTCAGGGTGGGAGCCGGGGCAGAGAACGGGGTGCCGCGGCCGGTGGAGAAGAGGATCAGGTGAGCGCCTGCGGCGGTCATGGCCGTTGCGGACACCAGATCGTTGCCGGGGCCGTAGAGCATGTTCAGGCCCTTGGTCACCACGGGGTCACCGTAGCCGATGACATCCATGATGGGGGCGGTGCCGCCCTTCTGGACACAGCCGCAGCTCTTGTCCTCCAGGGTGGTGATGCCGCCCTGCTTGTTGCCCGGAGAGGGGTTGTCGTAAACCACCTCGTTGTGGCTGATGAAGTATTCCTTGAAGCCGTTGATCATGTGCTCGGCCTTGACGAATACCTCCTTGTTGATGCAGCGGTCCATCAGGAAGCCCTCGGCACCGAACATCTCGGGCACCTCGGTCAGGACAGTGGAACCGCCGCGCTGGCCCATCATGTCGGAGAAGCGGCCGATGGTAGGGTTGGCGGTGATGCCGGACAGGCCGTCCGAGCCGCCGCACTTCATGCCGACCACCAGCTCGCTCACAGGGATAGGTTCACGCTTGAACTGACCGGCGTAAGCAGCCAGCTCCTTCAGGATCTCGCGGGCGGCGGTGAACTCATCGTCCACATCCTGGCAGGTCAGGAACTTGACCCGGTCGTGGTCATACTCGCCCAGCTCTTCCACGAACTGATCGTGCTGCAGGTTTTCGCAGCCCAGATGCAGCACCAGAACAGCGGCGGCATTGGGGTGGCGGACCAGCGCGGCCAGCAGCTTGCGGGTCTGGGCATGGTCGTGGCCGGTCTGGCTGCAGCCAAACGGATGGGTAAAGGTGTACAGACCCTCAATGGAGCCGGTAACCAGATCCTGGTTGTCGTTCACCATCTTCTTGGCGATGTCGTTGACACAGCCGACCGTGGGAATGATCCAGATCTCGTTGCGGATGGCGGCACGGCCATCCTTGCGGCGGAAGCCCATAAAGGTCTCAGGCTCCACCTTGGGCAGGGGGGCCAGGTCGGGGGCGGGGTGATAGCTGTACTCCACCTCACCGGACAGGTTGGTGTGGACATTGTGGGTGTGCATCCAGGTGCCCGGCTCGGCATCGGCGGTCGCATGGCCGATGGGGAAACCGTACTTGATGACATTTTCACCGTTCTTGATGGGCTTTACTGCCATCTTGTGGCCCTGAGGGATATCCTCCAGCGCGGTCACGGCAAGGCCGTCCACCTCCACCAGAGTGCCCTTGGCAATGGGGTGCAGTGCAACCACCACGTTGTCAATGGGGCTGATATGAATCGCCTGCGGCATAGTTATTCTCCTTAATGACATTTACAAAGCACAAGGAGGCCGCTGCCCAAAGCAGCAGCCCCTTGTTGTGCAGGTGATATTCCAGCTTACAGGCAGCTCTTGTAGGCAGCTTCGGCACCCTGGGTGCGGATCAGCTCCAGATCAGCCAGAACAGCGGCCTCCAGGCCCTCGATCTTGGTCAGATCCTGATCCCACATCTGGGTGTTGGTCAGAACGGCGTGCACCAGCTGAGCGTCGGTGTCGTCCTTGTGCGCATAGTAGAAGTCCAGTGCCCATGCGTCATCCTGGATCTTGTAGGTGTTGCCTGCGGGGCGCTTGCAGATCAGGCCGTCGGCAGTGCGCTCCTGAATATCATTGGAGTAGAAGGCAATGTAAGCGGCCAGAGACATGGTCAGGCACTTGGGCAGCTGCTTCTGCTCCTCAATGTAAGCCAGGAAGGAAGGCATGTTGCGGGCCTTCCACTTGGAGGTGGAGTTCAGGGAGATGCTCATCAGCTCGTGGTTGACGAAGGGGTTGTTGAAGCGATCCTCAACGGCGGAAGCGAACTCTTCCAAATCCTTCTTGTCCAGAGGCAGGGTGGGGATGATCTCCTCATGCAGCATCTTGTTCATAAAGCCGCGGACGGTATCGTTGTGCATGCAGTCACGGACGATGTCGAAGCCAGCCAGATATGCGCCCAGAACGAAGCCGGTGTGTGCACCATTCAGGATGCGGACCTTGCGCTTCTTGTAGGGGGTAACATCAGGCACGACCATGACGTTGACACCGGCCTTCTTGAACGGCAGCTTGTCCTCCAGACCTGCAGGGCCCTCGATGACCCACACGCCGAAGACTTCGCCGACATCCAGCACCTGATCATGGTAGCCGTTGGCCTCTTCCATGGCAGCCAGCTCCTTGGGGTCGCGGATGCGGCCCGGAACGATGCGGTCCACCAGAGTGGAGCAGAAGGTGTTGGCGTTGTTCATCCAGTCGATGAACTCAGCTTCCAGATTCCAGTCCTTGGCGTAGTTGTTGCAGCACTTCTTCAGCTCTTTGCCGTTGTTGTCGATCAGCTCGCAGCTCAGGATGACCAGACCCTTGTCCGCGGCACCGTTGAATGCCTTGTAGCGCTCGTACAGCACGCGGGTCAGCTTTGCGGGGAAGCTATTGGGAGGAACCTGATCGAACTCACTGTCGCCCTGGGTGTAAGCGATGCCGGCCTCGGTGGTGTTGGATACAACCGTTTCCAGATCCTCAGAGCGGGCCAGAGCCAGCACTTCATCCCACTTGCCATCGATGTAGGGGCAGACACAGTCAGACACGCAGGAGATCACGCGCTTTGCATCCACCTTCTGGCCCTTCTCGCTGCCGCGCAGATACAGGGTGTACAGGCCCTCCTGCTCGTTGATCCAGTCAGCCATCTGGGGGAAGTTGCCAATGGGCTGCACCAGCTTGACCTTGCCGTTGTAGCCAGCCTTCTCGTTGGCGATATCATAGAAATAGTCCACGAATGCGCGCAGGAAGTTACCCTCGCCAAACTGCATGACCTTGACAGGGGCATCCTTGAGGATGTAGCCGTTGTAGCCGGTCTCAGACAGAACCTTGTAATTCAGAGTTTCCATATCACGTGTTCTCCTTTTAGCTTGCTTTGCTTCTCTCCGGGGCACCCTTTTGTGCCCCGCATTCTGTCTCTATTGTATGCTGTTGTATACAAAGAAGTCAAGTGTTTTTTGCCAGATTTTTGGCCCAAAACAGGCCATTTTTATAAATTCCAGCGTTTTTTACAAGGAAAAGTCTGAAAATTTGTCAGTTTTTCAGTTGTATACATTATCGTTTTCCGCTATACTAAAGATAGGCTTAACACGCCCTGCGCGGGCGCTGTTAAAGGTACCCCATAGTGATATATTAGTACATTAGAATGAAAAGGAGTTTTCGACCCATGAAAGCATTTATGGACAAGGAATTCATGCTCCAGTCTCCTGTGGCTCAGCATCTGTATCACACCTACGCTGCTGATATGCCCATCTGCGACTATCACTGCCATATCTCCCCGAAGGAGATCTACGAGAACCGCCGCTTTGAGAACATCGCTCAGGTGTGGCTGGGCGGCCGCCAGCCCGATGGCTCTCTGGCAGGCGACCACTACAAGTGGCGCGTGATGCGTTCCAACGGCGTGCCCGAGGAGTACATCACCGGCACCAAGCCCGACCGTGAGCGTTTCCAGAAGTTTGCCGAGGCTCTGCCCATGTGCGTTGGCAACCCCATGTACCACTGGTGCCACCTGGAGCTGCGCAAGTACTTCGGCTATCAGGGTGTGCTGAACGGCGATACCGCTGAGGAAGTCTGGAACCTGTGCAACGACAAGCTGCAGCACGATGACAGCATGACTGTCCGCGGCCTGATCGAGCAGTCCAATGTTGCTTTCATCGGCACCACCGACGACCCCATCGATGATCTGGCATGGCACAAGAAGATCAAGGAAGATCCGTCCATCAAGTTCACCGTTGCTCCCTCTTTCCGTCCCGACAAGGCCATCAACATCCAGAAGCCCGGCTTCGCGGAGTACATGGGCAAGCTGGCTCAGGCCGTTGGCAAGGAAAAGCTGGAGTGCATCAACTGCGTCACCGACGCTCTGACCCAGCGCATCGAGTTCTTTGCCGAGATGGGCTGCCGTGCATCTGACCACGGCCTGGACTATGTGCCCTACCGTGAAGCCACCAAGGAAGAGGTCAACGCCATCTACCAGAAGGCTATGGCCGGTGAGGCTGTGACCGCTGAAGAGGCTGAGAAGTACCAGACCTACATCCTGATCCACCTGGGCAAGCAGTATCACCGCCTGAACATCGCCATGCAGCTGCACTACAACTGCCTGCGCGGTGTCAACCGTAAGATGAACGCCCTGCTGGGACCCGATACCGGTTTCGACATGATCAACACTGCCAAGTGCGGCGGCGAGATCGCTGCTCTGCTGAGCGCCCTGAACGACACTGATGAGTGCCCCAAGACCATCATCTACAGCCTGAACCCCGCTGACAACGAGCAGATTGGCACCATTCTGGGCTGCTTCCAGAATGATGAGATCCCCGGCAAGATCCAGCACGGCTCCGGCTGGTGGTTCAACGATCAGAAGATCGGCATGGAGAACCAGATGAAGAGCCTGGCAAACCTGGGCCTGCTGGGCAACTTTGTTGGTATGCTGACCGACAGCCGCAGCTTCCTGAGCTACACCCGCCACGACTACTTCCGCCGCATCCTGTGCAACCTGATCGGCCAGTGGGTCGAGGATGGCGAGTATCCCAACGATGAGAAGGCTCTGGAGAAGATCGTCAAGGGCATCTGCTTCGACAACGCAAAGCGTTACTTCGCTCTGTAAGCAGCGTCTCTGCATCCCCTTTCTATAACTTGTAAAAGCGCTCTGCCGGTTTGCCCCGGCAGGGCGCTTTTTTCTTGTGCAGCCGTATTCATAAAAATGTAACTTGCATTCTGTCGTCAAATCGGGTAGGATAACGTTGAATCAAAACCGAAGGGGAACGTGAAGATGCTGAAACGTTTTGTAAAGCGACTGCTCAGCTGCCTGCTGCTGGCGGCGCTGTTTGTATTGGTGGTCATTGGCGGAACACTGGGCGTGCAGGGCTGGCGGCTCTACCGCGCCACAGCAGCGCAAAAGCCCATTGCCGGCCTCTATGATGAGATCAGCTCCCGGCCCGGCTTTGCCAGCTGTGACCAGCTGCCCCAGACCTATATCGACGCAGTCATTTCCGTGGAGGACAGCCGGTTTGAAAAGCACCACGGCATCGACCCGGCGGCCATTGTCCGGGCGCTCTGGGCCGACCTGCGCACCCGCTCTCTGGCCGAGGGCGGCAGCACCCTGACCCAGCAGCTGGCCAAGAACGAGCTGTTCACCCAGGAAAAGCAGATGGCCCGCAAGGCAGCGGAGATGTTTGCCGCCAGGGACATCGAGGATTACTACTCCAAGCAGCAGATCTTTGAGATGTACGCAGGCAGCTGCTACTTCGGCAACCAGTGGTCCGGCGTGGCGCAGGCTGCGCAGGGCTACTTTGGCAAACCCACCCGGGAGCTGACCCGCGCCGAATGTGTGGTGCTGGCCGGCCTGCCCAACGCGCCCTCGGTCTACGCCGCCAACGGGGAGCTGGCCCGCAGACGCGCCCTTGTGGTGGTGGAGCGGATGGAGCGCGCCAAAAAGCTGACCCACACCCAGGCACTGGAGCTCCGGGATGAAGTCAGTGCCCTGCCCCTTTGGTGAGAAAAAACAGAATTTATCCGGGTTTTCCATAAAATAATGCTAACACCGGAGGCGGCTGCCGTGGTATCTTAATAGCAGATCAAACCCGGAGGGAGCATGTAAAACTTATGGAAGAAACCAAAAAGGGTTCCGGCACCACCGACCTCACGGTGGGCAGGTCGCTGCCCCAGATCCTGAAATTTGCCCTGCCGCTGGTGCTGGGCACCCTGTTCCAGCAGTTGTACAGCTTTGTGGACACCGTCATTGTGGGGCGCTGTCTGGGCACCGATGCACTGGGCGCGGTGGGCACCACCTACTCTCTGAATTTTCTCATTTTAGGCTTTGTGCTGGGTTCCTGCACGGGCTTTGGCATCCCGGTGGCCCAGAGCTTTGGTGCAAGGGACAGCGAGGATATGCACAAGTATCTGTTCAACGGCGCGGTGCTCTGCGTGGTCCTGAGCGTGGTGTTCACCATCGTCACCACCCTCACTGCTGCCCCGCTGCTGCAGCTCATCCACACACCGGCCGAGCTGTTCCCGGACGCGGTGGCCTACATCCGCATCATCTTCCTCGGCATTCCGGCCACGGTGCTGTTCAACTACACCTCCACCGTCCTGCACAGTCTGGGCGATTCCCAGCACCCATTCTATTTCCTGCTAATCTCCAGTTTCCTGAACATCGGGCTGGACTGGCTGTTCATCGTACCGCTGGGTATGGGCGTGGAGGGCGCAGCCATCGCCACCGTTGTCAGCCAGCTGTTCAGCGGCCTGCTTTGCACCTGGTGGTTCTTCACCCGGGTGGAGGGCATCCATTTCACCCGGGAAAACTGTGTCCTCTCGGCGGGGCACTGCGGGCGGCTGGCCTATATCGGCCTTCCGATGGGCTTTGAGTATTCCGTTTCTGCCATCGGTGCCTTCATCATGCAGGATGCCATCAACCTGCTGGGCAGCACCGCCGTGGCCGCCCAGACCGCCGGTGAGAAGATTCGCCAGATGTTCACCGTGCCCATGGCAAGCGTGGGCACGGCTATGGCAACTTATGTCGGCCAGAACCACGGTGCCCACCGCACTGACCGCGTCAGGCAGGGCATCCGGGATGGCTGCATCCTCCAGCTGTGCTACTGCGCGGCTGCCTGGGTGGTGCTCTTCTTCGTCAAGGGCTGGGCCGTGGGCCTTGTTCTGGGCGATGCCGACCCTGCCGTGACTTCCGGTGCTGTGGAATACCTGACCGTGATCAGCGTGCTGTTCTGCATCAACGGCCTGCTGATGGTCTTCCGCAACACCCTGCAGGGTCTGGGATACAGTGTGCAGGCCGTTATCTCCGGTGTGGGCGAGCTCATCGGCCGCGCGCTCTGCGGCTGGCTGGCCGTTCATAGTCTGGGCTACTTCGGCATCTGCATTGCCAACCCCATTGCCTGGGGTCTGGCACTGCTCTACTGTGTGTTCATGGTGACCAGAGTTCTGAAAAAAGAGAACGCATAAAAATACCCCTCTCCGCTGTGCTGATGCACGGATGGAGAGGGGTGTTTTTATGCAATCAATCAATAAGGTTCACGAACACCGGGCAGAGCACTGCGGTCAGCACACCGGCCACGGCGATGGACAGGCCGCTCATGGCACCTTCCACCTCACCCATCTGCAGGGCCTTGCTGGTGCCCACGGCATGGGCCGAGGTGCCAATGCCCACACCCTTGGCAATGGGGTCGGTGATGTGAAACGCCTTGCAGACCGTCTCGGCCAGCAGGTTGCCCACGATGCCCGTCAGGATGACGATGGCACCGGTCAGGGCTGCAATGCCGCCCAGCTCTGCAGCTACATCCATGCTGATGGCAGTGGTCACGGATTTGGGCAGCAGGGTGGCGTACTGCTCCTGGGTCAGGTGCAGCGCCAGTGCCAGTGCCAGCGCGCTGCCCAGGCTGACCAGCGTGCCCACCGAGATGCCCGCAATGATGGCGGCGGCGTTTGCCTTGAGCAGGTCGAGCTTTTCATACAGCGGGATGGCCAGCGCCACGGTGGCGGGCAGCAGCAGATAGTTCACCGGGGCGGCGCTGACCTTGTAGTCGGCATAGGGGATACCGCATACCGACAGGAAAATGATCACAAAGATCGCACCCAGCAGCAGCGGGTTAAAAAATGCCTTTCCGGTCACTCTGTTCACAAGGGCTCCCAGTGCAAAGGCGGCCAGTGTCAGCAGCACACCCCAGGCAACAGAGCCCGAAAGGAACTCATTCAGCAATTCCATCATTGGCAGCAGTCTCCTTGTTCTTTTTGCGGCTGGTCAGAGCCTGGGTGGTCTTTCCGGCGGTCACCATGACCAGAACCGTGACCGGGATGATGGCGATGATGATGGGCAGCAGCATCTCCCCCATCTCCGCCCAAAGCTCCATCACGCCTGCGGCGGCGGGCACAAAGAGCAGCGGGAAGATACCGGTGAGGAACACGCCCACCTCTTTTACATCCTCCAGACGGATCAGCCGGAAGTTCAGGGCCAGCAGCAGCAGCACAAGCCCGTACACACTGGCCGGAACCGGCAGCGGCAGTACGGCATGACATACTTCCCCCAGAAAGCAAAACGCGAGGATACGCGCAAATTGAAACAGATAATTCGTAAAAAATCCCCCTTGTCTAACAGCTAAGTCAAAATTATAGTCCAAAACCTCCGGGGGCGCAACAGCAATATCTGACAAGGATTGTTATATTTTGCCGGAAAAACTGTGGAAAAGAAAAGGGCCCGGCAGAAAGCGCACACCCACGTGCCGCGATCTGCCGGGCCGATGCACCGCAAAGCGGTGTTTTTCTGTGTTTCCCGCACGCTCCCTCAGTTCCGCAAAACAGCTTCGATCCGTTCCTTGTCCAGCCCTTCGCCGATGACGATGAGCACCTCCTGCCCTGCCGGAATGGGGGCCGCGGTCAGGCCGTCGGCGGTGGCATTCAGCTCCACCCAACCGGCGGCATCCTGCACAAAACCCTTGACCCGCAGCACCCGGCCGCAGGCGGCATCCGTGAACAGGCTGGGAATGCGTGCTTCCAGCTGCTGCCGGGACAGGCCCAGCTCGAGGAAATACGCCGAACCGAATGCATCGTGCGCATCAAAGCAGAGCTTTTCGCAGTCGGCATGCTGATAGCCGCAGGCATCCAGCGCCGCAAGATCCGCATCCTCCAGGTCGGCCCAGTCCTTGATCAGAAAATCTTCTTCCGTCAGGGTACGGCTGCACTTGCAGGCCGCAAGGGCACGCTTCAGGTGGTCGATGGCGCTTTCCCGCTGGGCCTGGGTGGCCAGCTGACTGCGGGAGAGCAGGATGCGTCCGGCGCTGGCGGCTTCCGATGCCAGAATGTACTCTGCCTGCGGGGAAAGCGTCTCGGGCAGCAGGGCATCCACAACGGCAAACACATTGCCCAGTGTATACCACCGATCCAGCGGCTCATCCCGCAGAACGTCAAAGAACTCGTCCACATCAAAAATGCCGCTGGGCTCCACCACCACCCGGTCGAACCCGCGCATGGCCATTGAGATGAGCTTGGTGCGCATCCGGCGCTGGTGGGTATCACAATCACACCCGCCGCTGATGGTCTCGATCTCGCAGCGTTCCCCCAGCAGATCCTGCACCAGCATGGCATCCACGTTCACAGCGCCAAAGTCATTTTCCAGAATGCAGACATGATGCCCCTGCGCGGTCAGATACGCAGCATATCTGCGCAGGAACGTCGTCTTGCCCGCACCCAGAAAACCGGTGATGAGATCAACCTGTACCATACGTTCCTCCTTATGCGTGGTTGAAGCCCTTGCCGAACACCTCGGTGGTGCTCAGCATGGACATGAAGGCGTTCAGGTGCTGTTTGTGGATAAAATCCTGCAGCTGGTCGGCCTCGCGGCGGGTCAGGGTGGTGTAGATGATGTAGTGGGGCTTGTCGGTATACGCGCCGAAGCAGGGCGTATAGGTTGCGCCGCGCACCAGCTTGCGCATGACAAAATCACAGATTGGCTTCCTGTCGTCGCAGACGATGAGGATGGCCTTGCACATCTTGATCTTTTCCAACACGGCATCAATGACCAGCGATTTCACGGTCAGACCCACGAAGGAATAGAGGGCGGTGTACAGGTCGAACACAAAGCAGTCCGCAATGACCATGAACAGGTCAGTCAGGAACAGCGCCACCGCCACGTTGTGGATGTGGGTATACTTTTCCACAATGAGGGCAATAACATCCGTGCCGCCGGAGGAAGCGCCCACATTGAACAGCAGAGCCGACGCAATGGCCGGCAGGGCAATGGCAAACAGCAGGTCGAGCATGGGCTGGTCGCTCAAGGGGCCGCGCAGGGGGCAGATCTTTTCCAGCGCCATCAGCTCCAGCGACATGACCACAGTGGCATAGCCGGTGGTCATGGCAAACTTTTTGCCCAGAAAGATCAGGCCCACCCCCAGCAGGATCATGTTGGCCGCCGAGGAAAAGGCCGAAGCCGACAGCGGGGTGAGCTTGGCCGCCAGCGCCGCCATACCGGTCACGCCGCCAAAAACGAAGTTGTTGGGGAATTTGAAAAAGTACACACCCACCGACATGATGGAAATGCTCAGCGTGATCATTGCATACTGCTTGACATATTCAATGACCTTGTTCTGCATGGGAGATTCCGCATTCGTATCCATAAAATTTACCGTTCAATACTCCTTTTTTGTGTTCCGCAGCCCAAACAGACAGGCTGTACCGGAAATATTGTAACACGGAACGCCCCGGGGTCAAGGGCAAATTCCACACACGCCGTCTTTTGCGGGTGAAAACTGTCAACTCCACCAAAATTCTCCCTCAAATTTCAGCGGTTCTCCCATCGGGAACTGTTCTCTCACCGGTCTCAGCTGAAACGGCTTGCCAACAAGCTGCGCAATACCTTTGGCTGACATACAAACGCGGCCCCGGAGAGTTTTCCTTCTCTCCGGGGCCGCGTTCTGTTCCGGCTCAGCCGAACAGCTTTTTCGTATTGTGGGTATAGACCGAGAGCACCAGGCCCACACAGATGTACAGCATCAGCACCGAGCTGCCGCCCGCCGAATAGAACGGCAGGGTGACACCGATCACGGGCAGAACGCGCAGGTTCATGCCCACGTTCACGGCGATCTGGGCCATCAGAGCGCCGCCGATGCCCGCGCAGATGAAGGCACCCAGCAGATCCTCGCTGCGGGCACCGGTGAGGAAAGTCTTGATGACCAGTGCGAACAGCACGCCCAGCACCACACAGCAGCCCACAAAGCCCGCCGCGTTGCCGATCCAGCTCAGGATGAAATCGTTGTGGGCGTTGGGCACGCTGTAATAACTGCCGCCAAACAGCCCATTGCCAAAGATGCCGCCCGAGCCCAGCGCGATCTCGCCGCGCTGCTGCTGGTAGATGATGTTCTTCCAGATGGTCTCGCTGGGGGCCCAGCCGGTTTTGTTATCGGGATCGATGACAGCAAGGATACGGTACCACTGGTATCCCTTGCCGATCTTATCGCTGAAAAAGGCGAACGCCGTCGCCATAGCCACTGCCGCCGCCGAGACCGCCCCCAGGATATACTTCCAGCTCAGGCCCGCCGCAAACATCATGCAGCAGCCGATGATGGCATAGATGATGGCGGTGCCGTCGTCGCCCTGAACATGGATGATGAGGATGGGCACTGCCAGATGCAGCAGCAGCTTGCCCAGCTCCTTTGGCTCGTTGAGCCGGGTGCGCACATTGTTCAGGTGCATGGCAAAAGTCAGGATAAAGCTGATCTTGGCCAGCTCTGTGGGCTGCAGGGTAAAGCCCCCCAGCTTGTACCAGGAATAATTGTCGGTATCACCCGCGTTGTAGCCGATGGTCAGCGGGCCGATGCTCACATTGCGCAGCACCAGCGTGGGCAGCACCATGCCCCAGGTCAGGGCCACGTGCACCGGCCACACCTTCACCAGGCTGCGGTAATCGATATTGGACAGCAGCACCGCAATGACCAGCCCGATGAGGGCTGCACCCGCCTGCACCGCCGCCCGGCGGTAATCGCCCAGACCGGTGATCTGGCCGGTGATCTCATCCACGGCAAAGCCATTGCCCTGCTTGGCTGCCCAGCTCGAAAGCGCTGTCACAGCCATCACGCTGCTGAAGATGCACAGCAGCAGGTAAGTTTTATCGGTGCGCTTGAAGTAGCGCCGAATGTTTTCCAAACGAAAACACCTCTTTCTTTCATTGGATCGCCCGCTCAGGTCTGCTTCGCTCGTCCGCAATGCCAGAGAGGGCGTATACTGCTCCATTATGTAATATAAGTATACCGCACCGCCCTTTTTTGCGCAAGATTGCGGAAGTTTTTTCCACAGATCTTTTCATCCTGTGACAACTCTGCAAAATATTTGCCGCAGCCTTGACAAAGCCCCCTCCACCTTCTAAAATGGAAGCTGGAGACCTGCTTTTTCGGCAGGATTTTTCCGGAGGAACTTCCAAGATGAAAACAAACTCTCATCGCTTTCTGTGCGCGCTCTGCGCACTGACTGTTTTTATTTCCGCGCTCTTCCCTGCTTCTGCTTTTGCCGCACAGACAGCCGACACCGTGGCCCAGACCACGCTGACCACTGCCGATGCTCAGGAGATGCAGCAGGCCGACAGCGCCGTGACCGCCCTGACCGGCAGCGACGCTTACGCTGAGATGACCCGTGCCCAGCGGCTGGATGCCGCCGTGGCACAGCTGCAGCAGCTGGCCGAGGAAGGGCTTGTTTCGGCGCGCTCTCTCCATGTGGACAAAGAAAACGGCATGGTCAGCTTTGCGTACAGCTGCGGTGCGCTGGGCGGCGTTCTGGTGGAGGACCCGGACGAAGAGAATACTCCCTTCGCCCCTTCCGAACTGCCCGCTGTGGATCTGCACGAAATGTCCAACGCCCCGCAGGGTGATCTGGGCAGCGCCATGATCTACTACGCCTTTGACAACACCGTGAACAGCTCCCGCTACCCGTACTACTCCTATATGAAGGGCTTCTGGACGGCGATGGGCCTGCACACCCGCATCGATACCACAGTCACCGTCTCTGACCTGAAACGGATGAACGATTACGGGCTGTGCATCCTCAGCGCCCACGGCTCCTACTACACCTACACCTCCGGTTTTCTGTTCAAGCAGACCCGTACCGAGCCGGTCATCCTGCTGACAGAGGAATCGGATTTCTACAAAGACCTCTACTACGGCATTGATCTGCTGACCCACCGGGTCATCAAGATCAACGGCCTGTACTGCATCACGCCCAGCTTTTTCCGGGCGGCATACCGGGGCGGCCAGCTCAAGGACACCGTAGTGCTCTCCGAGACCTGTGAGTTCCTTGGCGTGAGCGGCAGTCTGGATACCTCCATGGCCGATGCCCTGCTGGCCGGTGGTGCCAAAGCAGTGGCAGGCTATGTGAACAACGTCTACACCGTGTATTCCCGCAGTATGCTGTGGGATACCGTCAATCACCTGATCCTGGGCCAGACCCTGCAGGAATCCGTTCAGCACTCCATGGATACCTATGGCGCGGATGATCTGGTCTGGTACAACGCGCAGGGCGGCAAGCGCCCCCATGCGGCGGCAGCTTACCCGCTGCTGTTCGGCGATGTTGGGGTCCGGCTGATCGAACCGAACGCGGCACCTGTCCCACAGGAAGTACAGCAGGCCGCTTGAGCGTTGCACTTTTGCTCGATTTATATTATACTGGGGGATGGCAGAAGTTTCTGTCATCCCTTTTGATTTACCTCTCAGTCTGCTTCGCAGACAGCTGGCAAAACGGGAAAGTTCAAGCTTCAAGATGAAGGAGCATTGTATGGCTGAATATATTACACATTCCAGAGAAGAGACCGTTGCGCTGGGCCGGAAGCTGGCGGCAGTGCTGCCGGACGGGGCCTTGATTGCCTTCACCGGCGGTCTGGGCGCGGGCAAGACCGCCTTTTGTGAGGGCCTGGCCGAGGGGCTGGGCTGCACCGACCCGGTCAGCAGCCCCACCTTTGCCATCGTCAACTACTACCGCGGCCCCCGCCCGCTGGCCCACTTCGACCTCTACCGCATTTCCACCGAGAACGACCTGTGCGCCGCCGGTTTCTACGATTATCTGGATCAGGGTGCCATTGTGGCCGCTGAGTGGAGCGAAAACTTCGCCGACCTGCTGGCCCCGGAAGACCCGATCTACATCAACATCGACCGGGTGGATGACACCACCCGCCGCATCACCATCGAGGGGGTCAGCGTATGAATATCTTAGCCGTAGACACCGCCGGAAAGACGCTGGGCGTGGCCCTGCTGCAGGACGACCGCCTGAAGTACGAGTGCTATCTGGACGGCGGCATGACCCACAGCGAGACCCTGATGCCGCTGGTGGATCACTGCCTGAAGCTGTGCGGCCTGACCTGTGCAGACATCGACCTGTTCGGTGTGAACGCAGGCCCCGGCAGCTTTACCGGCCTGCGCATCGGGCTGGCCGCCGTCAAGGGGCTGGCTTTCCCCCGCGAGACCCTCTGCGCTCCGGTCTCCACACTGGAAGCGCTGGCCGCTGCCCACACCGGCGAAGGCACCGTGCTCTGCGCACTGGATGCCCGCCGTGCCCAGGTGTACAGCGCCGCTTTTGACCTGGCCACCCACACCCGCCTGCTGGATGACGATGCCCGGGCTGTGGCTGACCTTGCCCAATTTGTAGAAAATTGCAAAAAGCCCCTGTTTTTTGTTGGTGATGGCGCATCTCTGTGCTATAATAAATACAGCAATGTTCCGGGCGTGCTCACTGTTCCGCCGGAGCTGCGGGGCGGCCGGGCCGCTGCCGTGGCACTGGTGGCCAAGCAGATGGCCCAGCGGGGCGAAGCCGTTCTGCCCGAGGCCCTGCTGCCGGATTATCACCGCCTGAGCCAGGCCGAGCGGGAACGCGCCGAGCGCCTTGCTGCCGAGGCCGCTGCCCGGAACAACGATACGGAAAACGGAAAGGATTGAAATTTCTCATGGCAAAACCCATTGCGCTTGCCGCCGATCATGGCGGTTTTGAACTGAAGGAAGCCGTCAAGGCTCACCTGGACGAGCTGGGGCTGGAGTATATCGACTTTGGCACCCACAGCACTGCCAGCGTGGATTACCCCGATATGGCACTGCCTGCCTGTGACGCTGTGGTCAGCGGCCAGTGCGACAAAGCCCTGCTGTTCTGCGGCACCGGTGTCGGCATCAGCATGGCCGCCAACAAGGTCAAGGGCATCCGCGCCTGCTGCTGCTCCGACAGCTTCAGCTGCGAGTACACCCGCCGCCACAACGATGCCAACGCCCTGTGCATGGGCGGCCGCGTTGTCGGCCCCGGCCTTGCCTGCCAGCTGGTGGATCTGTTCCTGAACACCCCGTTTGAGGGCGGCCGCCACGAAAAGCGCATTGCAAAACTGATGGCAATCGAAACCCGATAAACATAAAAAGGAGCGTGTATTTATGACCCCTATGATCGTTGAGCATCCCCTGCTGCAGCACAAGCTGAGCATCCTGCGCAACAAGCAGACCGGTACCAAGGAGTTCCGTGATCTGGTCGGCGAGATCGCAACCCTGCTGTGCTACGAGGCCACCCGTGACCTGCCCATGGAGGAGGTCGAGATCGAGACCCCCATCACCATGGCAAAGACCAAGGTGCTGGCAGGCCGCAAGCTGGCTCTGGTGCCCATCCTGCGTGCAGGCATGGGTATGCTGGACGGTATGCTGACCCTGCTGCCCGCTGCAAAGGTCGGCTTCATCGGCCTGTACCGCAACGAGGAGACCCTGCAGCCCGTGGAATACTTCTGCAAGCTGCCCCAGGATATCGCCGAGCGTGACGTTCTGGTTCTGGACCCCATGCTGGCAACCGGCGGCAGCGCCATTGATGCCATTACCCAGATCAAGAAGCACGGCGCAAAGCGCATCAAGTTCATCGGTCTGATCGCTGCTCCGGAAGGCATTGAGGCCCTGCACAAGGCTCACCCCGATGTTGACATCTACCTGGGCGCTAAGGACGACCACCTGAACGAGAACGGCTACATCGTTCCCGGCCTGGGCGATGCCGGCGACCGCATCTACGGTACGAAGTAAATCTGAATCAACAAAAAGTGGACGGTTCACACGAACCGCCCACTTTTTTGTTTACTCAGATATTACCGCCCGCGGCCACCGCCGCCGCCATGGAAGGAGCCGCCGCCTGCGTGGAAGCTGCCGCCCCCGCCAAAGCTGCCGCCGGAGCGTCCGCCGCCCATACCGCCGCCAAAAGAACCACCGCCGAAGCCGCCGCCCCCACGGGGAGGACGCGGCCCGCCGCGGGGCGGTCTGGGCCCGCGCGGACCACGGGGGCCGCCGGGGCCCCAATCGTCATACGGAGGTCTGCGCCGCCGTCTGCTGCCCAGGCCGTAGCCCAGCCCGAAACCGAAGAAGGGGCCAAACCCGCCGCCGCCAAAGCCGCGCCGGATGCCGCCGAAGATGGAGGTCAGGGCAAACACCACGATCACCACTGCCAGAAGGGTGAGGAAGGGCGATTGATAGGATGCTGCCGGGGCCTCATAGTAATCATTTCCGTTGTTATAACCATCCGTATTGCCGTTACTGACCGTGCCGGTGGTCCCGCTCAGGGTCACACCGTAGAGATCGGCAATGGTGCTGGCCACATTATTGGCACAGGTGGTCACAGCCGCGTCATAATCGCCCGCTGCGAAGGAATCCTCCATGGTCTGGGCAATGGCGCTGGCCTGCTTTTCCAGCATGGTATTGCGGAAGCCGTCACCGGTGGCAAGGTAATAGTCGCCATCGGCGTACTGCTGGGATTGCATGACCAGCAGGATCAGCACACCGTTGTTTTTGCTGGAGCTGCCCAGCCCCCAGGTGTTGGCGGCCTGCACGGCGTAATCCTCCGTGGATAAACTTCCCGTATAATCCACAGTCAATACGCCGATCTGTGCACCCTCGCACTGCTGGGTGAGCTGTGCATTCAGGTTCTCAATGGCCGTTTTGGTGCTGCTGCTCAGGATGTTGGCATCATCCACCACGCACTGACTGCTGGGCAGATCGGGCAGCTGGGCCTTGGTGGCCGCAAAGGCGGCGGGCACCAGAGCCGTCAGGCTGACGGTCAGCACCACGAACAGGGCGCAGATGCGGGCGGCAAATCGTTTCATCGTTTTCATGTGAAGGGTTCCACCTCCTGTACGCCGAACAGCCTGCCCAGCATACTGGCCGGGAAGCCGCCGACATCATTCTGATACTCATACACTGCATCATTGTACTGCAGATTACCAATGATGGTGCCTGCGCTGTTGAACTGGCCGTACTGGCCCTGCACTGCCCCCATCTTCATGGGGTCAGCGGCCTGCTCCTGCATTTTTGCATAGAGCTGGTCGATCACAGTGCCCAAAGCCTCATTGGCCTGATAGAGGGCGTGCATGGTACTGCCCTGATAATAGGGCAGCGAGGTCAGGGACTGCTTTTTACTGCCGTTCTGCACTGCTTCCAGGCAGGCAGAGAAATCATCCAGCGCAGCCTGTGCAGCCTGCACCTCGGCGCTGTCAGCCCCCAGCGTGTTTGCACCGGTGGTGATGATATTTGCCGCCGTGTTGGCACGGGTGGTCAGCTCCTCGCTCAGGGCATAACCGTTGTCGGCCGGAACGCCGGTGGTGAACCACTGGCGGGTTTCGTTATACTTCCCCCTGACCTTGGCACCGCCAAAGCCCACGAACGCCGCCAGCATCACCACCACGCTCAGCACAAGGGCTGTGCCCTGCTTTGCCAGTGCGGCGGGCAGCGCCTTTTCCAGCCCGGCCAGCTTCTGCTGCAAGGGGGTCAGGCGCACTGCCTCGGTGTCCGGGCGCTTTGCCTCGCGGTAGCTGCCGCTGTCAAAGCCGCCGGGCGTTTGATTCTGTTCTCTGGAAAAATCAGCGTTTGCCATTTCAGCTCCGGATCTCCATCATCTTTTGTTTCAGCTCGTCCTCGATGCGGGTCAGCTCCTGCTCGGCAGCCACACGCTTTGCGCGGCCCTCGGTCTGGATCTTGTTCAGCTCGTCCAGGGTCTCGATCAGGCTCTTGTTGGTCTGCTGCAGGGTCTCGATATCCACCACGCCGCGCTGGCTCTCCTTGGCGGTCTCGATGGTGCCCATCTTGAGGGCATCGGCGTTCTTCTTGAGCAGGTCGTTGGTCATGTCAGTCACGGCACGCTCGGCCTGCATGGCCTTCTGGGTGTGGGCCAGACCCAGCGCCAGCACCATCTGGTTCTTCCACAGCGGGATGGTGTTGACGATGGTGGACTGGATCTTCTCAGCCATCATGGTGTTGTTGTTCTGCAGCAGGCGGATCTGGGGGCCCATCTGCAGGCTGATGTTCCGGGTCAGCTCCAGATCGTACAACTTTTTCTCAAAGCGCTCGCACTGGTCTGCCAGGTCGCGGGCGGCCTGAGCATCCTCGGGCAGGCCGGACTGCTTGGCCTTGTCCATGGCCTGCTGCAGCTCGTTTGCACGAACCTCGGCCAGCTTTTTCTTGCCGGCCAGGATATACATGCTCAGCTCCTTGAAGTAGGCCATGTTCAGCTCATACATCTTATCCAGCATGGCGATGTCTTTCAGCAGCTGGACCTGATGGCCCTCCAGCATGGACTGGATGTTCTCCACGTTGGTCTCGGCCTTGTTGTACTTGGTCTTCAGGTTGTCCAGCTCATTGCCCTTCTTTTTGAAGAAGCCCAGAATGCCCTTCTGCTGCTCCTCATTGGCATCAAAGCTCTTCAGCTCCCCGATGAGGTTGGTGATCATATCGCCCACCTCGCCCAGATCCTTGGTGGACACCTTGGCCAGAGCAGCCTCGGAGAAATCGCCGATCTTCTTCTGGCAGGCGGAGCCATACTGCAGCACCTGCTGGCTGTTGGTGATATCGATCTTTTCCGCAAAGGAATCCACCATTGCCTGCTCCTCAGGGGTCAGCTGTACCTCCGGCTGCTGGGCCGCCGGGGCGGGCTCAGGCTTTTTCTCCTCAGCTGCCTCCGGGGTGGGGTCCAGCGTCAGGGTGGGCACTGCAGGAGCATCGAGATCGAAGTTCAGAGTGTTGTTGTCAGCCATTGTTGATTCCATCCTTTCCAATTACGACAGCGCCTGCCGCCTATCGGCGTGCGCTATTTTCTAACCGGTTTGCCAAGGGCTCCCCCTTCGGGGGAGCTGGCAAAGCCGTCAGGCTTTGACTGAGAGGGTTGTTACAATCCCTGCCCTTTCAGCATATTCTGCAAAACGGTCAGGTCTGCCGAGAGGTCCATGCTCTCGGCAGCATACAGGGCATCCAGCTGATTTTCAAATGCCGTGGCAATGGAGGCTGCGTTGTGCTCCACCTCCGCGCGGATGGAGGCGGCATTCTCGCCCCGCACCCCCTGCTTTGCCAGCTTGGCGTACTGCTGCAGCACGTTCACGGCATCGGGCAGATAGTAATTGGCAAACCGCCGCACCTGCTTTGCCTTGGCGGGGGTGGCTTCCACCGTTTCCACAATGGAGCGGCCCGCCTTTTCCATCCGGGCCATGGCGGCGGAGAGCTGCGGGTCCGGCAGGGCTTCGTTCAGGGCATGGAGGGTGTCCAGCTGCTGCTGCATCTCGGTCAGCATGGCATCCACATCGTCCACACCGGTATGGAAAGGCACTTCCGTTTCCACCACCCGGGGCGGGCAGATCTTTTTGGCCCCGGCAAAGGCCAGCACAGCCGCGCCCAGCGCCGCCAGCAGTGCCCACAGCCGATAGACCGGAAGCACAGCGCACAGCACCACAAATGCCAGCGCCGCCGCGTAGTACGGCAGGACACTGGGCTTCCGGGTGCGAATGATCTTGCTCATGGGTTCCTCCTTTTCCGGGAGCTGCGCCCCCTGTATCTTCCATAATAAATCCTTTTCCAGCGGGGCGCAAGCGTTTCACGAATTATTTACAGGTTTGAAATCGAAAAGTCAAACCTCTCAGGCGCTTGCGCGCCAGCTCCCCTCATAGGGGAGCCCCTGGCAGATCGGGTAAGTCCGCGCGCCATTCAAGGCAGAATCCAGTTCGCCAATTCCTTCTTCCAGATCTCCCGTAATTTTTCCGGCCTGCAGGCGGCATTGGCGGGGCTGGTGCTGGGCAGCCTGACCGCCGGGATGCCGCTGACCGGCTCGAGATATTTTGTATAGATCTTATATGCCGTAGCCCCGTTGCAAAAAACAGCCTCAATGGGCGCTTTTGCCAGCAGATCTGCAATATCATTGGGCACCACGTCCCGGATGGACGCATCCGACGCGCCGGTGATGGTACAGCTTTCCAGCGTATCCCACAGGGCCAGCCCGTGGCGCAAGATGATCTGCTTTTTCGCTTCGATGTCCTCCCGGGCAGGCACAGGCTCCCCGGTCAGGGCCGCCAGCATGGGCCAAAAGCGGTTTTGCGGGTGGCCATAGTAGAAGGACATTTCCCGGCTCTTGGGGCTGGGCCAGGTGCCCAGGATCAGCGCCCGGCTGTGCTCGTTGTAGACCGGTGCAAAGCTCACTGCTTTTCCTCCGCGGCTTCCATCTGGCCCCAGGGGGAGCCAAGTTCATGGCCCGAGGGCTCCGCACGGGGGCCGTTGAACCACAGCTCCTCAATGAGGGCGGCAAGGCCGTCCTCCCGCACATCCCCGATGATGCGGTCTGCGGCTTCCTTGGCATCGTCCGAGCCGTTGGCCATGCAGCAGCCCAGTCCCGCCGCCTTCAGCATCCCCACATCATTGGCGGAATCGCCCGCCGAAACAGCATCGGCCAGCGTCAGACCCACGGTTTCACACAGGTCAGCCAGACCCACCCCCTTATCAATGCCCTCCCGGACGATATCATAGCAGTGCCAGCTGCCCTCCCGCACAGCACCCACCATCATAAAACGGAGGTTCAGGTGGCCGTACTTCCGGTTGAACGCCTCCAGCGCCTCATCGGGCAGGCAGGCAAAGGCGGCATGGGGCATATCGATGAGATGGCGGTCCTGATCCTCGCCGTCCTTGCAGGTCAGGCCGCTGCCGCTCAGCTGGGCGTAGAAATCCCGGAGGCTCTCGTATTCGCAGTAGGCATAGTAGCCATCCCGGAAATTGAACTGCAGGGGGTAGTTGTAATCCTCGCAGAAATCCACCAGTGCGTACATTTCCTCATTGGTCATCGGGTGCTCGGCGATGATCGCGCCGTCCCTGTCCACCACGCAGGCTCCGTTGTTGGTGATGGCGTAGTCGAACCGGATGCCGCCCAGCTGCTGCTTGTTGATCACGCAGTAGCCGCGGCCGGTGCTCAGCACAAATTTGCCGCCTGCGGCCTGCATCTTTTTCACGGCCTTGACCACCGCCGGGCGGGGGCAGGGCTCACCAAAGGGAACAAGGGTATTGTCGAAATCGCTTGCCAGAAGTTTGTATTGCATCGTTTCTCCTATTTCAGCATCCTCACCCTCTCAGGCCGCTTCGCGTCCAGCTCTCCCAAAGGGAGAGCTTTTGACATAATCGGAAACTTCCCAAAGACTGTCAAGACCTCCCACTTTGGGGGAGGTGGCATCGCGCAAGCGATGACGGAGAGGGTGAGCCATTTTATCGTTTTGATAGTGTCTAGTATAACACAAAACGCCGCTCCGGGATATCCCGAAACGGCGTTTTGACTGAATATTTTACTTTAACCGAAAATGGCTACCACGATCTGGATCCCAACACCCACAGCCGCACCGGCAGCCCAGGTCAGGCCGGTGATAAAGAGGTTCTGCTTCCAGGAGGGGTTTGCCCGCCAGAGAACGGCCAGGCCCACGCCCGCGCCGGTGCACAGACCTGCCACCAGACTGGAAAAGCGGAGGGCTCCCTCCACATAGAGCTGGGTCAGCAGGACGCTGGCGGCACAGTTGGGGATCAGCCCCACCAGTGCGGCCACCACCGGCTGGAAGAAGCCCATCCGGCCCAGAGCGTCGGCAAAGACATCCTCACCCACGCCCTCCACAATGAGGCCGAACACCAGACTGAACACAAAGATGAACACGAAGATCTCCAGCGTGTGGCGAAGGGCGGCTTTCCAGATGGGGGCGGGCTTGCCCTCCTCATCGCTGTGCTCCTCGTGGCAGTCGATCTCATCGACGCTGCCGGTATAGCCGCCTCGCAGGCTCCTGGGCAGAACGCCCCGCAGGACAAAGTCCAGCACCAGGCCCACCGCAATGGCGTAGAGCACCTTGATGACCATGAGCAGCACCAGCTTATCCCAGTAGGCAGGCATGGAGACCAGCAGCGGAACCGCTTCATCACTGGTGGCGAGGAACACGGCCATCAACGTGCCCAGGCTGATGACCCGGGACGCATAGAAATTGGACGCAATGGCAGAGAAACCACACTGGGGCACACAGCCCAGCAGTGCCGCCGGAACAGAGCCCCAGCGTCCGCCCCCCGCCAGAATGGCTTCGATGCGCTCGCCGTGGCGGTTCTCCACATATTCAATGAACAGATAGGCCAAAAACAGGAAGGGCAGCATCTTGGCGGTGTCCACCAGAGATTCGCCCAGAACATCCAGAAACAATTCCATTTGATACTCCAAAAACAACTGTAATGTGCTTTATTGCAGTAAATTGCAATCAATTTGCATTTTCGTGCAAGGGAGATTATACACGCTTCGGATGCAAATTGCAAGAGGAATTTGCAAAAAGTTTGCATTTTTGTTTTTGGGAGAACGAAAATGCCCTCTCCGTCAAGGCCGCAGGCCTTGCCAGCTCCCCCTTCGGGAGAGGTGGCAGCGCGTTCACGCTGACAGAGAGGGCTATTCATTTCAGATCAGATCTCGGCCAAAATCGCATCACCCATAGCGGTGCAGCCCAGGCAGGTGCAGCCTTCGCTCATGTTGTCTGCCGTGCGCAGGCCCTTGTCCAGCACCTTGTTCACAGCATTCTCAATGGCATCGGCTTCCTCAGCCATGCCAAAGGAGTAGCGCAGCATCATGGCGGCAGAGAGGATGCAGGCGGTGGGGTTGACGATATCCCTGCCCGCAATGTCGGGGGCCGAGCCGTGAATGGGCTCGTACAGGCCCCGGGTGCCATCGCCCAGAGAGGAGGACGGGATCATGCCGATGGAGCCGGTGATCATGGAAGCCTCATCGGAGAGGATATCGCCGAACATATTCTCGGTGACGATGACATCGAACTGCGCGGGATTCTTTACAATCTGCATGGCGCAGTTGTCCACGAACATCTCGCTGTACTCCACGTCCGGGTACTCGGCCTGCAGGCGGTGCATCACACTGCGCCACAGGCGGCTGGTGTCCAGCACGTTGGCCTTATCCACACAGCAGAGCTTTTTGCGGCGTTTCTGGGCGGTCTCGAAGCCGATGCGGCCGATGCGCTCGATCTCGTGCTCAGAGTAAGGCATGGAGTCGATGGCCTGCTTCTCGCCGTTCTCGAGGGTGTGGGTCTCGTGCTTGCCGAAATACACGCCTCCGATCAGCTCCCGCACGATGATGAAGTCAATACCCTGTGCCACGATCTCAGGCTTCAGGGGGCTGGCCGGGGCCAGCTGGGGCCAGATCTTGGCGGGGCGGTTGTTGGAGTACAGGCCCATGCCCGCGCGCAGGCGCAGCAGGCCCTTTTCCGGGCGCTGCTCACCGGGCAGGCCCTCCCACTTGGGGCCGCCCACGGCACCCAGCAGGACGCTGTCCGCAGCAAGGCACTTGTCCAGCTCGTGCTGAGGCAGCGGGTCTCCGTACTTGTCAATGGCTTCGCCGCCCATGGCGGCATCGGTATAGTGGAAGGTGTGGCCGTACTTTTCAGCCACCTTATCAAGCACCCGGATGGTCTGTTTCACGATCTCGGGGCTGGAGCAGTCGCCCCAGATGACAGCAATATTTTTTTCCATAGTTCTAAATTCTCCTCAACAGCTTCTTACCCAAACCCCTCAGTCGCTTGCGCGACAGCTCCCCTAGTATGGGGAGCCCTTGGCATAAAGGGGAACTCGCAGAGCTTTCCGCAACGCCAGAGCCGCCCCTACTAGGGGCGGTGGCAATGCGTCAGCATTGACGGTGGGGTTTATTTCTTGGTCAGCGACTTCATCAGGCCACCGTCGGCAATGATCTTCTGGATAAACGGCGGGAAGGGTTCCGCCTGGAAGGTCTTGCCGGTGGTCTCATCGGTGATGAGGCCGGTAGTAAAATCCACGCTGACGGTATCCCCTGCGCTGATGGCATCCACAGCCTCGGGGCACTCCATGATGGGCAGGCCGATGTTGATGCTGTTGCGGTAGAAGATGCGGGCAAAGCTCTTGGCAATGACCACCGAGATGCCCGCGGCCTTGATGGCCACAGGGGCGTGCTCACGGGAGGATCCGCAGCCGAAGTTCCAGCCGCCCACCATGACATCGCCGTCCCTGACGTTCCGGACAAAGTCCTTGTCGATGTCCTCCATGCAGTGGCTGGCCAGCTCCTTGGGGTCCTGGGTGTTCAGGTGGCGGGCCGGAATGATGACATCGGTATCCACGTTATCCGGGTATTTGAAAACAGAACCTTTTGCGTTCATCGTTGTTTCTCCTTTTCGATCAGACCGTGCGGGGGTCGGTGATATAGCCGGTCAGGGCGCTGGCAGCGGCAGTGGCCGGGCTTGCCAGATAGACTTCACTCTTGACATGGCCCATGCGGCCCACAAAGTTGCGGTTGGTGGTGGAGACACAGCGCTCCCCCTCGGCCAGGATGCCCATGTAGCCGCCCAGGCAGGGACCGCAGGTGGGGGTGGACACGATGCAGCCCGCATCAATAAAGGCCTCGGTCCAACCGCGCAGGATGCACTCCTTATAAACCGCCATGGTGGCCGGGATAATGATGCCCCGCACGCCCTTGGCGATGTGCTTGCCCTTGAGGATGTTGTAAGCGGCCTCCATATCCTCCAGACGGCCATTGGTGCAGCTGCCGATGACCACCTGATCGATCCGGATGTCCTTTCCCTCGCTGGCGGGATGGGTGTTCTCCGGCAGATGAGGGTAGCTGACCGTGGGCTCCAGCTTGTCCAGGTCGATCTCGATGGTCTTTTCGTATTCGGCATCCGGGTCAGCCTCGTAGTAGACCGGAGTGCGCTGGCTGCGGCCGTTCAGATACGCTCTGGTGACCTCGTCCACAGGGAAGATGCCGTTCTTGGCACCGGCTTCAATGGCCATATTGCAGACGCAGAGGCGATCCTCCATGGTCAGGGAAGCCACGCCCGGGCCGGTGAATTCCATGGACTTGTACAGTGCGCCGTCCACACCGATCATGCCGATGATGTGCAGGATCAGGTCCTTGCCGGATACGCGAGGGCTGAACTTGCCCTTGAGCACAAACTTGATGGCAGAGGGCACCTTGAACCATGCCATTCCGGTGGCCATACCGGCGGCCATATCGGTGGAGCCCACACCGGTGGAGAATGCGCCCAGTGCACCGTAGGTGCAGGTGTGGCTGTCGGCACCGATGATGCAGTCACCGGCGGTCACGATGCCTTTTTCGGGCAGGAGGGCGTGCTCAACACCCATCTGACCCACATCGTAGAAGTTGAGGATATCATATTTGTTGGCAAACTCGCGGCACTGCTTGGACTGGGTTGCGCTCTTGATGTCCTTATTGGGGACGAAGTGATCCAGCACGATAGCAATGTGCTCCTTGTCGAACACGCCGTCAAAGCCTGCCTTCTCAAACTCGTTGATGGCGACCGGGGTGGTGATATCGTTGCCCAGCACGATATCGAGCTTGGCATTGATGAGCTGGCCTGCCTTGACCTCCGGCAAACCCGCATGTGCGGCCAGAATTTTCTGCGTCAGAGTCATTCCCATGGTGATACTCTCCTTTTATCTTCTATAACTCCCCCAGTCGCTTACGCGACAGCCCCCTCTAGGAGGGGGCCTCTTTGCCTTTCCGTTACGCAACAGGCTCCCTCTTAGAGGGAGCTGTCACCGCAGGTGACTGAGGGAGTTCGATTTTTACTTACTGTTAATTGCCGAAACCAGCGCCTTGATGCCGGCAACGATGATATCGGTGTCGGTGCCGGCACCCCAGGTCATGCTGCCATCGCCCCAGGCAAGGCCCACATAGGAAGCCGCGCGGGAGGTGCTGCCCTCGTCCAGGCTGTGCTCCGAGTAGCTTTCCAGATGGAAATCCATCCCGGTGGCGCTCTGGATGGCGTTGGCCACAGCATCCAGACGACCATTGCCCACAGAAGTGACCACCTTGCGCTGACCGTTCAGGTCCAGGGTGACCGTGGCGGTAATGCCGTTGACCTGTGCAAAGTGGGCCTCCACCACACGGAGGGGCTTTTCGCGGTTGAGGAAGCTCTCCTCGAAGATGCGGAGCACCTCGCCTGCACTCAGCTCCTTGTGGCTGTGGTCGGACACGCTCTTGACCTTGTAGCCCAGCACCTCGCGCATCTTGGGGGGCAGATTATAGCCGTAGTTCTGCTCCAGCACAAAGCCGATGCCGCCCTTGCCGCTCTGGCTGTTGATACGGATGACATCGGCATCATAGGTGCGGCCGATATCGTGGGGGTCGATGGGGATGTAGGGGCAGGTCCAGCGGTGCTCGCCCCGCTCCTTGCGGTAGGCCATGCCCTTTGCAATGGCATCCTGATGGCTGCCCGAGAAGGCTGCAAACACCAGCTGACCGGCGTAGGGGGTGCGCTCGTAGATGTGCATCCGGGTCACGCGCTCGTAGGTAGCGCAGATCTCGGGCATATCGGAAAAGTCCAGTCTGGGGTCTACGCCGTGGCTGTACAGATTCATGGCCAGAGTCACGGCATCCACATTGCCGGTGCGCTCACCGTTGCCGAACAGGCAGCACTCCACGCGCTGGGCTCCGGCCAGAACGGCCATTTCAGCGCAGGCAACACCGGTGCCGCGGTCGTTGTGGGGATGGGTGGAGATGATCACGCTGTCACGGTACTTGAGGTGCTTGTCGCAATACTCGATCTGGTTGGCGTAGACATGGGGCATACTCATCTCCACGGTCACCGGCAGGTTGATGATCATGGGGCGGTCAGGGGTGGGCTGCATGATATCCAGCACTGCGTTGCAGACCTCCACAGCATAGTCCACCTCGGTGCCGGTAAAGCTCTCGGGGCTGTACTCAAACAGGAAGTTGCCCTCGTACTCCTGGCTCAGCTGTTTGACCAGCTTTGCGCCGTCGGTGGCGATCTTCTTGATCTCTTCCCTGCTCTTGTGGAACACCTGCTCGCGCTGGGCCACGGAGGTGGAGTTGTAGAAGTGGATGACCGCGCGGGGGGCACCCTTGACGGCCTCGAAGGTCTTGCGGATGATGTGGTCGCGACACTGGGTCAGTACCTGCACGGTCACATCCTCCGGGATCATGTTTTTCTCGATCAGGGTACGCAGGAACTCGTACTCGGTATCGCTGGCGGCGGGGAAACCCACCTCGATCTCCTTGAAGCCGATCTTCACCAGCATCTGGAAGAACTCCAGCTTTTCCTCCAGGCTCATGGGCACGATCAGAGCCTGATTGCCGTCGCGCAGATCCACACTGCACCAGGCCGGGGCCTTTTCAATGTGATCCTTCTTCACCCAGCTGTCATACCCGGCAGGGACAGGGTAATATCCCGGTGCGTACTTGGTTGCGTCCATCATTTTGCGTGTCCTCCTAAACAAATTACACTTTTGAGGTTTCTTCCTGCCCAACTCCCCCAGTCACCTACGGTGACAGCCCCCTCTGAGATGGGGCCCTTGGCAGTACGGTAAAGTTTCCCGCTTCGCCAGAGGCTCCCTCCCCGAGGGAGCTGGCAGATCCGTAAGGATCTGACTGAAGGAGTTACATACGAAAAGGCCCTCGTCTCCAAGGCGATAAGCCTTGAGAGACGAGGGCCTGTCATTTTTCTAACAGAGCACCCGTGGTACCACTCTCTTTGCTGGAAAACCAGCCACTCACACGATCAGCTTTTGGCGGCGAATCGCTGCCCCGGTAACGGTGGGCATCCGTCAGAGCCTACTCTCCGTTCAGCTCTGCCGCTCAGGGGCCAGTAGCCGAAACCCTCCGCACTGCCTTGCACCACCCGGCAGCTCTCTGAAGCAGAAGAAGATCGTTTTTTCCCCGTCAACGCATTTGGTCTTTGTGTTTCAAAGTGAGCTTATTGTACCAAACACCGGATTTGCTGTCAAGAAGTTTGGCTCATATCAAAAATGAAACAAATTCACATCATGGGCGGCACAATTTTCCAAATTTTGCGCTTTCTGCATCGAATCGTAGAGCGCTGGGAAAGCGGGGGATGCCCACGCAAGTGAAATCGGGTTGCGGCTCCCAGCATTCGCATCGCTTACGCTTGCGTCTTGCTGGCCGCGGCCCCAACAACAGTTCCCTGCATCCGCCACTGGCGGCGGTCGCTGTCGTTGCAGGCCATTCCATCACCCGCCCTATTGCCTGCGGCAACAGGGTCCCACCCCAGCGGACACTTGCTTAGGGCATTCCCCCGCTTTCCTCCCGCCAGGCTTCGGGGTTTGTTAAGAATCTGGGAAGTTTTTGGAAACAAGCCCTCGAAAAGCTTTTTTGTTAATTTTCGTTGTGTTAAGATAAGCTTATCGAAAGAATAAGGCCCCTGACCGATTTGTCAAAGGCTCTCCCTTTGGGAGAGCTGGCTGCGAAGCAGACTGAGAGGGCGAGGCCGTTTACCGAGGAGGAAATCCTATGAAAGAAGTCAAGACACCGCGCAAGCCGTTGGCGATCTATTACGCCCTCGTGCTGCTGATGCTGCTGCTCCTCAACCTTGTGCTGCTGCCGTGGATGGAGGAGCGCCAGATCAAAGAGGTAGACTACGGCACCTTTATGACCATGACCGAGGAGAAGAACATCGGCCGTGTGGACATTGAATCCAACCAGATCATCTTTACCGATAAGGACGAGACGCAGGTCTACAAGACCGGCCTGATGAACGACACCGGCCTGACCGAGCGGCTGTACGATGCCGGAGCCACCTTCTCCAGCGAGATCGTGGAGCAGTCCTCGCCGGTGCTGAACTTTTTGATTTGGTTCGTCCTGCCCATCATCCTGTTCTCGGCCATCGGCAACCAGATGAACAAAAAGCTGATGGAAAAGGCCGGCGGCGGCCCGGGCTCCATGATGTTTGGCGGCATGGGCAAATCCAACGCCAAGGTCTATGTGCAGTCCACGGCAGGCATCCGCTTTGCGGATGTGGCCGGCGAGGACGAGGCCAAGGAAAACTTACAGGAAGTCGTCAACTATCTGCATGACCCCAGCAAGTATGAGAGCATTGGTGCCAAGATGCCCAAGGGCATCCTGCTGGTGGGCCCTCCGGGCACCGGCAAGACCATGCTGGCCAAGGCTGTGGCCGGTGAGTCCAACGTGCCCTTCTTCTCCATCTCCGGCTCCGAGTTCGTGGAGATGTTCGTGGGCATGGGTGCCTCCAAGGTGCGCGACCTGTTCAAGCAGGCCAAGGAGAAAGCGCCCTGCATCGTGTTTATCGACGAGATCGATGCCATTGGCCAAAAGCGCAGCGGCGGCCAGTACGGCGGCAACGATGAGCGCGAGCAGACCCTGAACCAGCTGCTGACCGAAATGGACGGTTTTGAGGGCAACACCGGTGTCATCATTCTGGCCGCCACCAACCGTCCCGAATCCCTTGACCCTGCCTTGACCCGCCCCGGCCGCTTTGACCGCCGGGTGCCCGTGGAGCTGCCCGACCTCAAGGGCCGCGAGGAGATCCTGAAGGTCCACGCTAAGAAGGTCGCGCTGGCCCCGGGCATCGACTTTACCACCGTGGCCCGGATGGCCTCCGGTGCGTCCGGTGCCGAGCTGGCCAACATCGTCAACGAGGCCGCGCTGCGGGCCGTCCGTGCAGGCCGCAAGAGCGTGACCCAGTCTGACCTGGAGGAGAGCATCGAGGTGGTCATTGCAGGCTACCAGAAAAAGAACTCCATCCTGACCGACCACGAAAAGTGCATCGTAGCCTACCATGAGATCGGCCACGCTCTGGTCGCCGCCAAGCAGACCCACTCCGCCCCCGTGCAGAAGATCACCATCATCCCCCGCACCTCGGGTGCTCTGGGTTACACCATGCAGGTGGACGAGGGCAACCACTACCTGATGAACAAGGAGGAGCTGGAAAACAAGATCGCCACCCTCACCGGCGGACGTGCCGCCGAGGAAGTGGTGTTCCACTCCATCACCACTGGCGCTTCCAATGATATCGAACAGGCCACCAAGCTGGCCCGCGCCATGCTGACCCGCTACGGCATGAGCGATGAGTTTGACATGGTGGCACTGGAGACCGTCAACAACCAGTATCTGGGCGGCGACACTTCCCTTGCCTGCTCTGCCCAGACCCAGTGTGAGATCGACCAGAAGGTGGTGGAGCTGGTCAAGGCCCAGCACGCCAAGGCTGTGCAGATCCTGACCGACAACCGCGCAAAGCTGGATGAGCTGGCCCAGTATCTGTACCAGAAGGAGACCATCACCGGTGACGAGTTCATGGAAATCCTGAACCGGGAAGGTTAAACCCCACCGTCAATGCTTCGCATTGCCACCGCCCCTAGTAGGGGCGGCTCTGGCGCTACGTAGAGCCCTGCGAGTTCCCCTTTATGCCAAGGGCCCCACTATTAGGGGCAACAGTAACAACCGCCGCCAGTGGCGGATAAAGGGCGTTGCTGTTGGGGCCGCGGCCAGCAAGACACAAGTGTTGTTTACAACACGAAGTGGATGCTGGGTGCCGCAACCCGGACCTGTCACGCGGAGCGTGACTGAGGGGTTTAACGTTCCATAAAAATTTCCTTCCCCCTGCAATAAACCAGCCGCCCGTTCCGTATTCATTACAGAACGGGCGGTTTTTCGTCCATAGTACAGGAGGTATATTTCTTATGAAGATTCTGAATACAATGCTGGGCCGTCAGGCCATTGCCGCAGCCCTGGTGCTGTCCCTTGCCATCCCCATGAGCGTCGGCGCATTTGCCGAGGAGCCTGCCGCTGCGGCTGCCGCCGATGACACCGTTGTTGCAGGCTACCTGCCCCCGCAGGATGAAAGCGTAATGCTTCAGGGCGAGATCGCGCTGCACAGCGGCGACGTTGCCGTGGGCGAGACCGACCCCGCCTACGGCGGCTACGGCGCACCGGAGGGTGACCCCATTCAGGGCGACATCATGCTGATCTCCGCTGACGAGGCAAAGACCACCGAAGTCCGGTACACCGTCAAGGGTCTGCTGGGCCGTCAGGTCCTTTACACCGCCCGGCAGGAGGGCCGTGTCCTGACGCTGGACGTGCCGGACTGCGCCGCCACCTTCCGCACCACCATTCAGGACATGAAGGCCCTGATGGAGCAGGGCGTATCCACGCTGGTGCTCACCACGGAGAAGGGTTCCACCACCCTGAACCTTTCCCTGCTGTGTGAGGGCCAGACCGACACCCAGCGGGTGGTGCTGCGGCAGCTGGGCGACAGCGCTTTCCTGATGGTCGGCCTGCGCTGCCGCCGCGACCTCATCGTGGGCCGCTGAGTGGAGTGTGTTCCCCTTTCCCGCTGCAATACACGCTAATAGCAGAAGCCCCCCGCCGGTTCTCCCGGCGGGGGGCTTCTGCTGTGGCAGCTTATGGTAAACGGAGAGTGGATATCAATTGAGAATGGGATTCAGGATCTCGACCAGTGCATGATACTGGGTGGCGTAAGCTTCTGCTCCGTCCTTGGGGCGGCCCGGCTCGGCCATCTCGGACTTCATCTTCTCGACGATCGGGTTATTCTCAAATTGGAGCTTCTGGCTCTTTCCGCCTTTGGCTCCTGGTGCAAAGAAATCAAACATTGCCAGGTGGGGCTCCAGCGTCAGGAAGCCGTGGTAGCCCTCCTCGCAGAAAGCACGGCGAAGCAGCTCAGGGATCTTGCCAAGGCCGGTGCCTGCGGGCACATTCAGCAGGCAGCCGGGCAGAGCATCCTTGATGTGGATATAAGTGATCTGGTCATGGAGCAGTTCCCAGCACTCCGCGGTGTCCTGCTCACACTGGACAAAGTTGGCAAAATCGAACGCCGCCTTGAAGTGGGGGCAGGCCAGCCGGTCGAACAGCAATTTGCAGCGGGCACCGGTGTCTCCGTAGATGCCCTTCTCATTCTCATGGAGCAGGACAATGTCATGCTTTTCCGCGATCCGGATAAACTGACGCAGCTTATCCAGCACCACATCGGTATAGCTGTCTGCATCGGCATCCTTGGGGATGAGGAAGCTGAACATCCGGATGAAGGAGCAGTCCAGCAGCTTGGCCGTTTCGCAGAGTGTTTCCAGCTGCTCCAGCTGCTTGGCAAAGCCCTCTTCATCGTCCACCTCCACCTTGCCGATGGCCGTACCCAGGCTGGATACACCCACACCTGCGGCCTGTAACTTTGGCAGAAGAACGGTGCGTACTTCCTCAGGGGTGTAATCGGCAATGCCCTTGTGCTCGGCGCTGCGGATGCAGATATACTTCATCCCCAGATCCGTCACAGTTTTGAGCTGCTGGTCAAAGTCCTGGCTGATCTCATCCGCAAAACCGGAAATTTTTTCGTAAACACTCATAAGACACACCTCATTCACCGATCTTTGTTTTCCGAACATAACAGCACTGTTTCTGGCTTGTAGTATACCACTCTTCCGGGAGCTATGTTATAATAAATCGAAGGAAAATATCAAAATTCAAAGAACGTTCATAAATTCAACGCAACCGCCAAACAAGGAGGCAAGTTCTCGTGCAATTCAACGAAAAAGAAAAAGTTCTCCAACTTTTTTTCGGAGAGTGGGCGAGAAAACGCGGAGGGCTATTTGGAAGCCTGTTCAAGCAGCAGGAGGGGCTGACACCCCGCCAGTACCGCCTGCAGCAGCGGCAGCTGGGAAAATAACAGCAGAAGCCCCCCGCCGGGAGAACCGGCGGGGGGCTTCTGCTGTATGCGAATGAGGGGTTACTTCTTTGCCAGGTACTTACGGATATCGATGGCCACAGCCACGATGATGACAAGGCCCTGGACGATATAGGTGTAAGAGGAGTTGACGTTCATAAACTGCAGAGCGACCTTCATCAGCTCAAAGACCAGAACGCCGACCAGAATGCCGGGCACGGTGCCGACACCGCCGGTGGTGGAAACGCCGCCGATGGTAGAAGCCGCAATGGCATCCAGCTCATAGCCCATTGCAGTGTTGACGGATGCGCCGCCGGACTTTGCAGCCAGCAGGCAGCCTGCCAGACCGAACATGCAGGAGGCCAGGATGTAGATGCGGATCTTGGTGGCGTAAACGTTGACACCGGCCACCTCAGCAGCAGCCTCGTTGCCGCCGATGGCGTACATGTACTTGCCGTGACGGGTCTTGTTGTACAGGAACCAGAAGCACACAGCCACGACCAGGGCGATCCAGATCAGCACGGGGACCTTCAGGATGGTGTTGGAGGCCAGAGAGGTAAAGTTCTTGTTCAGGGAGCCGATGGGGGTACCGCCGGTGTAGACCAGGCAGATACCGTAGACGACCTGCTGCATACCCAGGGTAGCGATAAAGGGCTGGACCTTCAGGTAAGAAACGACCAGACCGTTGCACAGACCCACGATGGCGCAGATGGCAATGACCAGAATGAACACCACAGGGGTGGGCAGAGTGGGCATGTTGGGGTAGAACTTACCGGCAGCGCCCTCGGTCTGCGCAAAGATGCAGGCCAGGCAGGCAGCAAAACCAGCCAGACGGCCTGCGGACAGGTCGTTGCCGGTGGTGATCAGACAGCCGGAGATGCCCAGCGCGATGATGTAGCGGATGGACACGTTCTTGAACAGGTTGATCAGGTTTGCAGGTGCAAAAAAGTTCGGATGGATGATGCCGACGAACAGAGAGACGAGCAGCATCAGAACGATAATGGCGTTGTTGCCCAGCCATTTCTTTACGGATTTACCCGTTAATTTCTTGGTAGCTTCCACAATAGACAGCCTCCTTGTTTACTGATTGGCCGCTGCCGTTTCGGGCGCGGTCTCAAACTGGGTAGCCAGCTCCATGATGTTCTCCTGGGTCGCGTCCTTGCCGTCGATGAAGCCGGTGACGCGGCCATCGCACATGACCATGACGCGGTTGGACATGCCAATGATCTCGCTCATTTCAGAGGAGATCATAATGATGCTCTTGCCCTGCTTGGCCAGATCGGCAATGATGCAGTAGATCTCGTACTTTGCACCAACGTCGATGCCGCGGGTGGGCTCGTCCAGGATCAGGACATCGGGGTTATTTGCCAGCCAGCGGGCGATCAGCACCTTCTGCTGGTTGCCGCCGGACAGGCTTTTGATCTGGGTCTTGGGGCTGGGCACCTTGATGGCCATCTTTTCCTTATTGGTCGCCACCAGATCCAAAATCTTCTTGTCATCCAGCATGATGGGGCCCTTGCGCAGAGCGTCCAGCGATGCAATGGAGATGTTGTCGGCCACGCTCAGCACACCCATGATGCCAGTTGCGCGGCGATCCTCGGTCAGCAGAGCCACGCTCTTCCGGATGGCATCGCGGGGCTGCTTGATGTTGACCTCTTCGCCCTTGATCCACACCCTGCCGGAGGTGTGTGCACGCAGACCAAAGATGCCTTCCATCAGCTCGGTGCGCTGTGCGCCCACCAGACCAGCCACGCCCAGGATCTCGCCCTTTTTCAGCTCAAAGCTGCAATGGCGGAAGGAGCGCGGATGGATGGAGGTGAAGTCCTCCACCTTCATCATCACTTCCTCGGAGGGGTGGTTCTCCAGCGGCGGGAACAGATTGGACAGCTCACGGCCGACCATCTTGGCGATGATCTGCTCCTTGGTCATGTTGGCAACGTCCCACTTGCCGATGTAATGGCCGTCACGCATGATGGTCACTTCGTCAGCAATGACCTTGATCTCATCCATCTTGTGGCTGATGTAAACCAGTGCAACGCCCTGCTCCTTCAGCTCGCGCATGATGCGGAACAGCGATTCCACTTCATTGGCGGTCAGGGAGGAGGTGGGCTCGTCCAGGATCAGCACCTTGCAGTTTGCGGAAACAGCCTTTGCAATTTCCACCATCTGCATCTGGGCAATGCTCAGGCTGCCCAGCTTTGCGTGGGAATTGATCTGCAGCTTCAGCTTCTTCAGCAGTGCATCGGTATCGGCATACATTTTGCTGTGGTCCACAATGGTGATGGGGCCAATCTTTTTGGTGGGGTAGCGGCCCAGCCAGATATTCTCAGCCACGGTACGGGCCGGGATGGGCTGCAGCTCCTGATGCACCATGGCAATGCCGCGGCCCAGTGCTTCCAACGGGTTCGCAATAACGACCTTTTCTCCCTCGTATTCGATCTCGCCCTCGTCCATCTTGTAAATGCCGAACATGCACTTCATCAGGGTGGACTTACCGGCACCGTTTTCGCCCATCAGGGCCATAACTTTACCGGGGCGGAGCTCCAACTGCGCGTGGTCCAGCGCTTTTACGCCGGGGAAGGTCTTGACCACGCCTTTCATTACCAGACGGTATTCTGACATTCCGCAGAGCCTCCTTATCTTGCAATTTGCAGGCCGCGCGGTGCGTCCTTTCTAAAAGAAGGCGCGTGCGCCCGAGAGAAATCTCGCACGCACGCGCTTTTAAGCTTTTACCAAGCCATAGGACTCACTGCGTACCTTGCAAACGTGAGTTTTGTGCTACAGGAATTAGAGGTACTGTGCTGCGTTCTCGGTAGTGACCTTGACGTAGTCGACCCAGTAGTACTCCTCAACGTCCTTGCCCTCAACAAACAGCTGAGTAGCCTCGGCAGCAGCGGTAGCCTGGCCCACGTCGTCGTTCAGAACGGTACCGGTCATCTTGCCGTCAACAACGTTCTGGACAGCCTCTTTCAGTGCGTCAACACCGACCAGGTAGATGTCCTTGCCAACGGTACGGCCAGCCTGCTCGATGGACTGCAGAGCGCCCAGAGCCATTGCGTCGTTGTTGCAGAACACAACTTCGATCTTCTCGCCGTACTGTGCCAGAGCGTTTGCAACGTCCTGCTGTGCGGTGGTCTGGTCCCAGTTGTCCAGGTACTCGTACAGGCACTCCACTTCCTTGCCGGCATCGGTCAGAGCCTTGATGGAGTACTCGGTGCGGTACTGAGCATCGATGTTCTCGGGGTCGCCCTTGCACATGATGTAGGTGATCTTGCCGTCGCCGTTGATATCGCCCTGGGTCTCGGTCTCCAGGATCAGCTCGCCCTGGTAAGTACCGGACTGACGTGCGTCAGCGCCAACGTAGCAGCACTTGCCTGCGTAGGAATCCAGAACAGCCTTTTCGGGCTCACGGTTGATGAAGACGATGGGAGTGCCGGAGGGAGAAATGGTATCCACGATGGTCTGTGCAGAGGTGGTCTGAACAGGGTTGATGATCAGAACGTCAACGCCCTGCTGCAGGAAGGTGTTGATCTGCTCGGTCTGGGTGTTCTGGTCGTTCTTGCCGTCAACGATGGTCACGGAGTAGCCCTTATCCTTCAGGTACTCTTCCAGGTCGGTGCGGTACAGGGTCATAAAGTTATCAGCAAACTGATAGATGCAGACACCGACGTTTGCGCTGCCGGTTGCAGCCTCAGAAGAAGCAGCTGCAGAGGAAGCGGCGGTAGAGGAAGCAGCAGTGGAGCTGGAGGAGCCGCCGCAGGCGGTCAGAACGCCGGCAGCACCCACAACAGCAGAAGCCTTCATAAAGTCACGACGGGAAATCATTTTCATAATCTTGTTCTCCTTCATTCGCATATCACAGCATCTCATGGAATATACTTACATGTATGTTCCATGGTTTCTGTTTGTATTATAACCGTCTGGAAAATCATTCGCAATGGGACAAGTTCACAAGATTCCGGTCATTTCTTTGTGCATTCTTCACAGTTGATATTGTTGTGTACAACATTCTTTTTGCTATCAAGTACAAAATCAGTCAAAAACGCAACATACATCCAAATTCCATGCCAAAAATCCATAAATCCTTTCAAAATGGTTACAACATCGTTCTGTTCATGCAACAAATTTCTCTGTACAGAAAATGCCCGTTTTTTCCCGGGAGTTTTGCACAAAACGTACATTTCCGGGAAAAACCGGGCATTTTTTTCATTTTTCACTTTTCTTTGTGTTCGCGGCGGTAGCGGGTGGGGGTGACTCCCAGCGTCTTTTTGAAGATCTTTGTAAAATAATTCACGTCCAGAATGCCCACTTCCTCGGCCACGGCGGCAATGGTGTGGTTGTTCTGCACCAGCAGCTGGGCCGCGCGGTTGACGCGCTGGGTGTTGATATAATCGATCAGGGTGCTGCCGGTCTCCTGCTTGAACAATGCCGACAGGTACGATGGGCTGATGAAGCACATGGCGGCCAGACTTTTCAGCGTCAGCGGCTCAGCCACGTTCAGGTTGACGTAGTTCATCACCTTCTGCACCGCGGGCGAATACTCCTTCAGCGAGTAGCGGCGGACATAGGCACAGTAATCCCGCGTCATCTGCCACATCATCTCGTTGGGCACCTCGTTGGCTTCCTCAATGATGCGGCTGTACTTGCTGGAAATGGCATCAATATAATAGGGATGCACCTTGCTGGGCTCAATGGCCTTGCGCAGCAGGGTGTTCAGCACAATCATCTTGTTCTTCTGCTGGTAGAGTGTCCCCTCGAACCGGCCGCCATAGGTAAAGCGGGAGTGCTGGTGCATGGCCTCGATGGCGGCTTCCTCATCGCCCCGGGCCACCGCGTCCAGAATGCGGTTCTCCGATTCATACCGCTGCTCCAGCATGGTGACCGGGATCTCCTTCTGGAACTCCGGCTCGTGGAAATAGCGGGTATCCGGGTGGAACTGGAAGGGCAGGAATTCCTTCAGCTCCTGCACCGGGACAGTGCAGCCGAACATCGTATCCACCACAACCCGCAAAGCTCCATAGAAATCACTGGCCTCCAGGATCTTCACGCCGTTGTAGTACTCCTGCACAGCGGCCTCTCCGGCTTCCCCCAAATAGCGCCTGACCCATTTGCGGGCGCTCTGGGTGCGGGGGCCCACCGTCCAGGGTCCAATGAGAAAGACCGTGTTTTTTTCATCTGGGATGCGGAACAGGGCAAAGTGCAGCTCAAAGGTGCCCTCCACCAGCAGCAGGGTATTTTCAGGGGTGCTGTCCAGCAGCAGCTGGCCGAACTCCTGCCAGTCGAACTGGGGGTCCAGCGATCGCCGCAGGCCGTAGTCAAACTCTTCCAACCCCTCAAAGGGCGGGGTGACCCGCCGGGTCGGGATATTCTGCACCGCTGCCAGCTTTGTAAGGATCTGCAAAGGATCCACCCGCATCGTACACCGCTCCTTTTTCCTGTTGTTCCGCTCGTGCCATTGTGTCATTCCTGATATATTAGTATACATCAATTTTGAAGCAGAAACAAGCCGCCCACAGGAATTTCCCGTGGGCGGCTTGATCCGTTTCCTTACTTATTATGGCGCTGTGCCAGTGCGGCCACGTTCTCCTCCACCTTCTGTTTGGTCAGGGGGTAGATGAAGAACAGGCTCAGGGCCACGGCCATGAAGCCGATGGCGGGGGCAATACAGGAGATGTTGAAGATGCCCATGGTGACCTCCGGGTCAAAGGCAGTGGCAGCGCTGTAACCGATCATGGTCAGCAGGCCGCCGGTCAGGCCGGAAGAGAACGCCTGACCCAGCTTGCGGGCAAAGGAGTAGACCGCATAGATGGTTCCGTCCTCACGGATGCCGTTGCGGACCTCGGAATCATCGATGACATCGGTGATCATTGCCCAGATGATGGTGTTGAAGAAGCCCAGGCAGATGAAGGCGGCGCAGAAGAAGCCGACATAGACCCAGACATTGGTGGGCTTGAGAACAAAGCAGATGACCTCCAGCACCGTGGCCACGATGCAGGATACGGTGGCCAGCTCTTTTTTACCGAACCGGTTGGCCAGCTTGGAGGCAAAGGGTGCGCAGACGAGCAGGATCAGCACGCTGCTCAGCAGAGAAGCGGTAGACTGGGCGGCGGCGCTGCCGTAGAAGTTGGGGAACACATAGCCTGCCATGCCCTGCATGGTCAGCATGGCCAGCAGCAGGAAGAGGGCGGCAGCAATGATGCCCAGCAGGGCACGGTTGGTGAACACGCTCTTGAGCATCTTGCCAATGTCCATCTTGCTGTCGTTGGCGGGCACATCCACACGCTCACGCACCAGGTTAAAGCAGAGCAGGTAGCAGAGGATGGCGCAGACAGAGAAAACACCTGCAATGATGGTCATGCGGCTGCCGGAGAGGACCGTCTGGCCATTGACGGTGACGTAAGCCACCATGGGGGTGCCAACGCCGATCACAAGGCTGGCCAGGGTGCTGCCGATGGTACGCCAGGTGGACAGCTCTGCGCGATCCTTGGGGTCAGCAGAGATGGCGGAAGCCATGGAGCCGTAAGGGATGTTGACGGAGGTGTAGAAGATGGAGCCCCACAGGATATAGGTCACAAAGAGCCATGCCACCTTGAAGCCGTAGGACATCCCGGCCAGACCGGACTGGAAGATGAGGAAGGATGCGATGGCCACAGGGCCGCACATCCGCTTGAGCCAGGGGCGGAACTTGCCGTCCCTGGTGGGCTTGGAGCGGTCCACGATCTGGCCCATGGTCACATCGGTAAAGGCATCCACAAAGCGGGCGATCATCATGATCATGCCCACAACACCGGCGCTCACGCCCATCACGTCGGTATAGAACTTCATCAGGAAGCTGGACGACAGGATAAAAGTAAAATCGTTGGCGAAATCGCCGAACATATAGCCGACCTTGTCCCGCATCCCAAACGGGGTGGTCTTTTGCATTTCATTTGCCATTGTATTCTCCTTCGGTGGTCAATTCAAACGGTACAGCGTCCCTTCTGCTGTATCCAAGTTTGTACTCCAATATTATGACAAACTTTTATCAAAAAATGTTAGAATATTTTTTAGGTGAATTCGTACAATTTTAAGGTATTGTTTTTGTACATTTTCACATTTTGTTCACATTCTGTTTTTCCTCTTTTTCCCAGCATTCACTTTTTGTGGCACTCTTTACGGAAGTTTTTAAACCCGGACGGAGATAATAGGTATTCTGCCCAGAGCAGCGCCTTTTTTCCTGAAAAAAGTCTGGATTTATTCAAAAATCTTTCTATCCCTTTTATAAAATTTCTGTCATACTGGGTACAAAGACAATAAACGCCCCTGTGGCACGCAAAATGCCGCCGGGCTGATGAATGTGAGGTCATCCTGATGAACCGCTCCCTGCTGTATCCCCGCGCTACCACCACCCGCCGTCTCATCGGCCTGGACGGGATGTGGCGTTTCAGCTTCGACCCCGAGAGCAAGGGTGTGGAGGCCGGATGGGCGCTGGACCTACCCTCCTCTCTTTCCATGCCGGTACCCGCCTCCTTCTGCGACCTGTTCACCGACAAGGCCTCCCGCGAATACTGCGGTGATTTCTGGTACGAGACCAGCTTTTTTGTCCCTGCGGAATGGAGCGGCTGGGACATTGTTCTCCGGTTTGGCTCGGTCACCCACCGGGCCCGGGTCTTTGTCAATGGCGTGGAGGTGGCCCAACACGAGGGCGGCTTCCTGCCCTTTGATGCCACCGTGACCAACATCGTGCGCTACAACCAGTTCAACAAGCTCAGTGTTCTGGCGAACAACGAGCTCAGCGAGACGATGCTACCCGCAGGCACCACCTGTACCCTTGCGGATGGCAGAAAGATCGCCGCACCCTACTTTGATTTTTACAACTACGCCGGCATCCACCGGCCCGTCTGGCTGATGGCCCTGCCCAAGGAGCGGGTGCTGGATTATTCCACACGATACCGCCTGACCGAGACCGGGGCCGAGATCGACTATACCGTGTCCACCAACGGCCCCCACCCCGTGACTGTGGAGCTTTACGACGGCACCACCCGGGTGGCCGAAAGCTCCGGCACCACCGGCACGCTGGTGGTCAAAAACGCCAGGCTGTGGAATGTCCACGCCGCCTATCTCTACGATCTGGTCATCCGCATCCACGAGGGCAGCGCGGTGGTGGACGAGTATCTGGACCGGATCGGCATCCGCACCTTTGAGATCCGGCACGGGCGTTTCCTGCTCAACGGCAGCCCGGTCTATCTGCGGGGCTTCGGCCGGCACGAGGATGCCGACATCCGGGGCCGCGGGCTTGATCTGCCCACCGTCAAGCGGGATTTTGAGCTGATGAAGTGGATCGGCGCAAACTGCTTCCGCACCAGCCACTACCCCTACGCCGAGGAGATCTACCAGATGGCCGATGAGGAGGGCTTCCTCATCATTGACGAAGTCCCCGCCGTGGGCTTTATGCAGAGCACAGCCAACTTCCTGGCCGCCAATCAGGGCAACGGCAGGCAGCAGGGCTTTTTTGAGAAGGAGACCACGCCTGCGCTGCTCAAGAACCACAAGGCAGCCCTGACCGATATGATCGACCGGGACAAAAACCACCCCTCGGTCATCGCATGGAGCCTGCTCAACGAGCCTCAGTGTACCAGCGCGGGCACGGAGGAATATTTCAAGCCCCTGTTTGAGCTGGCCCGCCGCCTCGACCCCCAGAAGCGCCCCCGTACTTATACGGTCCTGATGACCAGCCTGCCCGACACCAGCAAGGGCCAGCGCTTTGCCGATTTCGTCAGCCTGAACCGCTACTACGGCTGGTATGTACTGGGCGGGGCCGGGCTGGCAGATGCTGAAGCCGCCTTCCACCATGAGATGGACGGCTGGGCAAAAGTCCTGCATGGCCGCCCACTCATCTTCACTGAGTACGGCACCGACAACCTGAGCGGTGCGCACAAGCTCCCCAGTGTGATGTGGAGTGCCGAGTACCAGAATGAATATCTGGAGATGACCCACGCCGTGTTCGACCACTACGATTTCGTACAGGGTGAGCTGGTGTGGAATTTTGCCGATTTCCAGACCACCGAGGGCATCCTGCGGGTGGACGGCAACAAAAAAGGCATCTTTACCCGCCAGCGCCAGCCCAAGGATGCGGCGTACCTCTTCCGGAAGCGGTGGACAACGCTGCCGGTCGATTTCAAGAAGCGAAAAAAATGATCCCAAAAAACAGCAGCGCCCTGCCGGTTTGCCCCGGCAGGGCGCTGCTTGTTTGATATGCTTTTTACTTGATGCAGCTCGAGCACGGGCTGTACCCTGCCGCAATGGCCTCCTCGTAGCTGGAGAAGAGGATCTGGTTCTTCTCCGCAGGGAGGTTTGCACAGCTGGGCAGGTGGAACTTTTTGCTGTTCACGTTGCCGATATACCCCTGCTGCGCGGTGGACGCTGCCGCCGGGTCGGTGTGGTTGAGCTCAGCATCGGTAGCCGTTTTCTCGGTGCGGATGGTATAGTTCTGTCCATCGGAACCGATCACAATGGCCCCCAGCAGGTCCGTGCGGTAAACATCCACGCCCGCATCCCGCAGGATGCTCAGGGTCTCCTCGTGGGGGTGGCCGTACTTGTTGTTCACACCGCAGGAGATGATGCCCATCTCGGGCAGGACGGCGTTCAGGAAGATGTAGCTCGTACTGGTGCTGGAGCCGTGGTGGCCCACCTGCAGAACATCTGCCTTCAGGTTGGCACCGCTGTTCACAAGATCGCGCTCCGCATCCGATTCCATATCGCCGGTGAGCAGAAAGCTGGTGGAGCCGTAGTCCACCCGCAGAACGATGGAGGTATCGTTGGTGTTGTCATACTGCGCCACAGGGCCCATCATGGTCACAGTGGCGCTGCCCAGCGGCCAGACCGTGCCCACGGCGGGCACCTCCACCTGCAGGCCCTGCTGCCCGGTGTACTTGACGAAATCCTGAAAGCACTTGGTGGAGGCTTCCGTCACGGGGCTGTACACATGGTCTGCCGGAAAATAGGCCAGCGCAGCGGACAGGCCGCCCACATGATCCTCATGGGCGTGGGAGCAGAACACATACTGCAACTCCTCCACACCGAGATTCTGCAGGTAGGAGACGACATAGCTGCCATCGTCCACATTGCCGCCGTCGTAGAGCATATACTGGCCGTCACATTCCACCAGCACGCTCAGGGCCTGCCCCACATCCAGGAAGTGCATCTCAAAGTTGGCGGTCTGGCCGTCTCCGGCAGGCTGGGCAGTGCTGACCGTAGGAGTGCTGCTGCCCGGCACCACCGCCGAGGCATCACAGGCGGCAAGGCCAAGGGCCAGCGCCGCAGCCAGGGCCAGAGCGGCAATGCGCCGCCAAAAGCTTACTTTTTCTTTTTTGAAGTTTTCCACGCTGTATTCTCTTTCTGTTGATCATTCTTCGGCTTACGGGGTGCCGTGCCGTTGGGCGCAAAGCGTGCGCCGGGGCTGGGCTGGCGGCCGCCTGCGGTGCGGGCCGGGGCGGCTCCGCGGCTCTGATTCCTGCCTCCCCTGCCCTTGTTGGAGCGGACGGTATAGGTGCCGTCGTTGTGGATGGTCACCTCGGCAGGCTCGGCCCGGCGGGCAGAGCGCTGGACCGCGCGGCGGCCCTCGGCGGGCACCAGCAGCGGGATCAGGTCCTCCCTGTGGGTCATTTTCAGCGCTTTGATGACCTTTTCGGCATTGCGGGGCTCGTAATACTGGAGCAGGGCGCGCTGGAGCGCTTTTCCCTCCGCAGTCTTTTCCACGAACACAGGCTTGAGGGTGTAGGGGTCAAGGCCGGTGTAGAACATGCAGGTGCTCACCGTGCCGGGGGTGGGATAGAAATCCTGCACCTGCTCGGGGCGCATGTGGTTTTTGTAGAGATACTCGGCCAGATAGACGGCATCGCTCAGGGTGCTGCCCGGGTGGCTGGACATCAGGTAGGGCACGAGGTACTGCTTTTTGCCCGCCTTCTTGCTCAGCTCGTAGAACTTATCCTTGAACTTGTTGAAGGTCTGGATGGGCGGCTTGCCCATGTAGGCCAGTGTGTTGGGGGCGCAGTGCTCCGGGGCCACCTTCAGCTGGCCGGAGACGTGATACTCCACCAGCTCCTTGAAGAAGGTGTCGTCCGGGTCAGCCATCAGGTAATCGAACCGGATGCCGCTGCGGATGAACACCTTTTTCACGCCGGGCAGTTCCCGGACACGGCGCAGGATCTTGAGGTAATCGCTGTGATCCACGATCATGTGGGAGCAGGTGGTGGGGGCCAGGCAGTGCTTGCCGCCATTGCACATGCCCCGCAGCATCTGCTCCCGGCAGGACGGGAACCGGAAGTTGGCGGTGGGGCCGCCGATATCGTGGATGTAGCCCTTGAAATCAGGCTCATGGGTCATCCGCTCGGCCTCGGCCACAATGCTGTCGGCACTGCGGCTGGTGACCCGGCGGCCCTGATGCAGCTGGATGGCGCAGAAGTTGCAGCCGCCGAAGCAGCCGCGGTTCTGGATGATGGAGAACTGCACCTCCCGGATGGCAGGCACGCCGCCCATGCTCTCGTAGATGGGGTGGTAGCGGCGGGTGTAGGGCAGCGCATACACCTTGTCCAGCTCCCAGCGCACCAACGGCTTTGCCGGGATGTTCTGCACAAGGTACTTTTCACTCTGCTTCTGGACAATGATCTGGCCGCTGACCACATCCTGATTGTCCATCTGGATGCGGCAGGCTTTGGCGTAGGCCACCTTATCGGAGGCCACTTTCCGGAAACCGGCGCACTCCACATACTTTTCGGGCAGGTGGTCGAAATCGGTCAGGTAGCAGGTGCCATCCACATCGGTGATGGACTCCACCGGCTCCCCTGCCGCCAGCCGCCGGGCGATCTCCACGGTCTGGTGCTCGCCCATGCCAAAGCTGATGAGATCGGCTCCGGAGTCCTCTGCAATGCTGGGCAGAACGGTGTCCAGCCAGTAATCGTAGTGGGCAAACCGGCGCAGAGAAGCCTCCAGACCGCCCAGGATCACAGGCAGGTCGGGGTAGGCCTCCTTGGCCAGCCTGGTGTAAACGGTGGCGCTGCGGTCAGGCCGCGCGCCGCCGATGCCGCCGGGAGAGTATTCGTCCTCGGCACGCGGAATTTTTGCCACGGAGTAGTGGCTCACCATGCTGTCCACGTTGCCGCCGCCGATGAAAAAGCCGTACTTCGGCCTGCCGAACCGCTTGAAGTCCTCGCAGTCGGAATAACGGGGCTGGGCCAGCACGCCGACCTTATAGCCCTCGGCCTCCAGCAGGCGGCTGATGATGGCGGTGCCAAAGCTGGGGTGGTCAACGTAGGCATCGCCGCCCACCACCACAAAGTCCAGCTGATCCCACCCCCGGGCTTCCATGTCCGCCCGGCTGATGGGAAGAAATTCGGTATAGATCGGGGAAGTATTTTCCTGCATATCCTTTATATCCTCACTTCACACTTATGAAGTCTTTTAGAACGCAATTCATCTCATTATACGGAAAGATCTAACGGCAAATCCGAAATATCTTTCAATCTTTTTCCTTCCACCAATGTTTTAAGTGTTTCTATCACATCTGCCCGTTCTGTTGAGTTAACTGACGCGATCAATTCCGGCAATGCAAAGTGATATACACAATCAATGTCCCCTGTCCCAAGTGCAAGTGATGCAATTCTGGATGGAAGAGGTTCTCCCGTGACAACAACAATATGCGGAAGATGCCCTTTTCTATTACGAATCAGATTTAATGCTTCCGTACGACTGTTTTGTGCTCGATCAGATCTCATTGTCCATTTTGCCGAAACAGAAGCATGTAAGATTGCTTTGCCACCATTCTTTTCTCTCAAATCAGCATACCGACACACAGTATCATTTACGATAGGTTCTGTTGCGTTTATTTCCTCATCAGAACAAAGGTTTCGGTAAACAACAATATCAGGTGCTACCATATAGTCATTTCCAATCATAGCTGACAATTTTCTGTTAGCTTTTGTCAGTTCGGTCAAATACGCCAAATGTTCATATTGAGCGAATGTTGATGTTTTCGTCCTGCTTCTATTTCCAAGTTTAAGGACTTCCCAATTGCCCGGTCTAAGATGTTGCAGCTGTGGGAACGTTCTCTTTACAAACTCCATCGTAAGCATTTCAAATGACGCTCCTGCTGTTTGACCTGCAACACGCTCATTGGTTTCTGCCATCAGCTGCTCGGCAATTCCTTTAGCAATCATTACAGATATCACACTGTCTTTGTCTGCATTTGTGGCAACACCATTTGCATTGATTGCCAATGTACCAGTCTGCAGCAGTCTCTCATGGTATCTCTTGCGTTCCATTGCAATCAAGACTTCATCTTTCGGCATTTTCTAAGCACCTCCTGATTTCAATTCCAACAGCCTGCGCCACCGGTGGCGGAAAAGCATTGCCGATCATTCTACAGGCAATAGTCTTTTTGCTTCCAAAAGTCCATGTGTCTGGAAAACCTTGGATGCGTGCCATCATTCGACTGGTCAGACGTGGCATCCCGTCAAAATCCTGTTCCGGTGCCTCATTTGCAATTCCCTTTCCGTCAACGCCAAGCTCTGCCCATGCATTTTTTGCTCTTGTCGGGCCAAGGTCCGGTCCGCCATGCTTTTTAGAGCCTCCAACCAGTGTAGGTGCAATCCTATCAGCTCCTTCAGCCCATTTTTTTGCACCTTTCCATCCATTTTGTGACATCAGATCGCACAGTGTCTCTCCAACCGTAGGAGATTCTCTTGGATGCTCTTGTGGATATTCAAATGCCCCTGCCTGATCTTTTCGGATTCCAACTATAACAACCCTTGGACGAAGCTGGGGCACCCCATAATCTGAGGCATTCAATAATTTAATGTGTGTAACATACCCTAGCTTCTTTATCTCTGTAAAAATATGGTCTCGGTATTCCTCGAAGCCAGAGTCCAGAAAACCTCGAACATTTTCCAGCATAACAGCTCTTGGACGAATCTCTCGAATCAAACGAATTGCTTCCGGAAACAGGTCACGCTCATCATCCTTACCTAATTGCTTTCCTGCAACAGAAAACGGCGGGCATGGGACACCTCCTGCCAGCAAGTCCACTCCTTCATATGGATGACCATCAAACTTATGGACATCTGCACAAATAACATTCCATTCCGGACGGTTCGCTTTCAGAACATTACAGTACTCTTGTTCATATTCAACAAGTGCAACATGGACAAAACCCGCCATTGCAAGACCCAAAGCCTGCCCTCCCGCACCTGCACATATTTCAACACACGTTAAAGGCCGTCGCATTAGTTATTGCTCCTATATAAAACTATAATTATTCCTCCGGCTGATTCATCTGCATCTCCAGCCACTGCTGGCGGCTGATGAGGACAGCGCGGGGCTTGGCACCCTCATAGGGGCCGATGATGCCCTTCTGCTCCATCTCATCCATGATGCGGGCGGCGCGGGCATAACCCAGCTTACAGCGGCGCTGCAGCAGGCTGGTGGATGCCTGCCCGGCATCGATGACCACCTCAACGGCCTGCTTGAGCATCGGGTCGCTGCCGGTCTCCTCATCCGCATCTGCAGAGGATGCGCCCTTCTTGCCATCCTGAATGGCGTGCTTTTCCATGGCTTCGATCATGGCCTCGTCGTACTGGACGGTGGCGCTCTGCTTGATGAAGTCCAGCACGCGGCTGATCTCCTCATCCCGCACAAAGGTGCCCTGGATACGCACCGGCTTGGGCGCGCCCACAGGCATAAAAAGCATGTCGCCCTGGCCCAGCAGCTTCTCGGCACCGGCACCATCCAGAATGGTGCGGCTGTCCACCTGGCTGGACACGGCAAAGGCAATGCGGCTGGGGATGTTGGCCTTGATCAGGCCGGTGATGACATCCACGCTGGGGCGCTGGGTGGCAACGATGAGGTGCATTCCGGCGGCACGGGCCTTCTGGGCAATGCGGCAGATGGAATCCTCCACGTCCTTGCCCACGACCATCATCAGATCGGCCAGCTCGTCGATGATGATGGCGATATAGGGCATCTTTTCCAGCATGGGATCGGTGGCCGCCAGCTTGTTGAAGGATTTGATGTCACGGACATTGTTTTCCGCAAACAGGTGGTAGCGGCGCTCCATCTCCTGCACCGCGCTGCTCAATGCACCCGCCGCCTTTTTCGGCTCGGTGATGACGGGCATCAGCAGGTGGGGGATGCCGTTGTACTCTGCCAGCTCCACCACCTTGGGGTCGATGAGCATGAGCTTCACGTCCTCGGGGCTGGAGCGGAACAGGATGCTGATGATGATGCTGTTCACACAGACAGATTTACCGCTGCCGGTGCTGCCCGCGATGAGCAGATGGGGCATCTTGCACAGGTCGGCCACCTGGGCCACACCGGCAATGTCCTTGCCCAGCGCCACGCCCAAGGGCGAAGTCATCCGCAGGAAGGCCTGGCTTTCAAAGACACTGCGGATAAAAACGGGGGTCTTTTTGTGGTTGGGCACCTCGATGCCCACGGCAGGTTTGCCGGGGATGGGTGCTTCCATGCGGACATCGGCCACGGCAAGGTTCAGGGCGATATCATCGGCCAGCGAGGTGATGCGGCTGATCTTCACGCCCGCCATGGGCTGGACCTCGTACCGGGTAACGGAGGGGCCCCGCGAGATATCCAGCACCCGGGTGCGCACGCCGAAGCTTTCCAGCGTGTCCACCAGCTTCTGGGCGTTGGCCTTCAGCTCGTCCTGGGCACCGGGGTCCCCCTCCTCGGCAGACTTTTCAAACAGCTCGATGCTGGGGTACTGATACTGGAAGGTCTCCACCACCTCCGGCTCCTCGGCCGGGGCGGTGGCGGCAGCCTGCTCGCCTGCGGCGGGTTTTTCCATGGCAGCCGCCACCAGCGTGTTCAGGTCTTTTTCCTCCACCGGTTCGCTGGTAATGCTGATCCAGCCGTCCTCGTCCGGTTCACTGCGCATGGCCACCGCGTTTTCCGCGCTGACCCGCACCGGCACCACCGGCTCATCCGTAGTGGGCAGGGTGGGGGTCTGGAACACCGGCATCTCAGGCTGCACGGGCTCTGCCGGTGCAGCCGCAGGGGCTTCCGGGGCCGCAGGCGGCACGGTGGGATTCACCACCGGGGCCGGAGCAGGCGATCCGGCGGGCGCGAAGAAATCCTCGGCGGCAGTCTCCACGGCATCCGGCACCACCGGTTTGACGATGGCCCGGGGCGGGGCCTTTTGGAGCGGGTCCTGCCCAAAGGTGCCGCCCGGCCCGATGATGATGGGCTCAATGGGCTCGCTTCCGCCCTCGGAAACAGAGGTATCCGGCCCAAGATCAATATCAAACGCCGCGCGGGGATGGTTGGAGGTCACCTTGACCGGCTCAAAGGCTGGGGCAGGCTGGGCGGGAGCCGGTTCCGGCTCCACCGGCGCAGGCGGCTCGTAGCCCAGAGAATCGTCCACGGGAGCAGGTTCCGCTTCGCCTTCCATCTCCTTGGTCACCTTGTGGCCCCAGCTGAACACGCCGGACAGCCACCCGGGCACCGGAATGCCGCCGGGCACGTCTTCCTCATCGAAATTATCATCGTAATCGTCCGCAGGTTCCTCGGCGCAGTACTCCTCTTCCGCCTGCCGGGCCGCAAGGCGCTCAGCACGGCGGGCGGCGTTCTGCTCATAGACCGCCACGCCTTTTTCATGCACACCGCCGCCCACATTGCAGAGCCACTGCCAGCACTCGGCAGGGGTGATATCAAAAATATACAGGCTGGCGCACAGGGCCAGCACCGCCATGACCAGATTGGCCGCAGGCCGCCCGCAGAGCAGGAGCAGGTTGCCGCCCAGCAGAGTGCCCAGCACGCCGCCGCCCAGCCAGGCGTTTGCGCCGTTCTGGTAGCAGGCAGCGATCATCTGGGCAGCGGTCAAGTCGGCGGAGATATCCGAAAACACGATGACCGTGCCGCTGGCAAAGATCAGCCCCAGCAGCAGCTTGAACACCTGCATCAGCAGGTCCTGCCCCCGGGTGTAGAGGATGGCCAGATAGCACACCGCCGCGCCCAGCACAAAGCTGCCGCAGCCGAACAGCCCGAATAGGATCTGGTGGGCGCTCTTCCAGACGGAGTCCCCCTCCACGAACGCCAGCACGATGAGCAGCAGCCCCACAAACAGGGTGCCCAGCCCCGCCGGCATCCGCTCCTCGGCCCGGCTTTTTCTGCGTGCAGACGCGCGCTTTGCAGTTGTTTTTCGCTTTCGTTTTGCCATTTTCTGTTCTGACCCCTGTCCTTTGTTCCCATAGTATTCGATTCTTTCATTATACCACGGGTTGGGTCAAGTGGCAATTATAGAATGCAGACCGGTTTGACCCTTGAATGCCGCGTGCGGCATCCATTCTGCACAGATAAGGCAGCAAGCAAAAATGCAGTACCTTCCATGCGAGAAAGCGCAGAGAAGGTACTGCATTTTTTAATTTCAGCCCCATTCAGGGTGCAAAAACATCCATAACATCGGTACACCACTTCAGCTGCCGGGCAAACTTTTCCCGCAGGACATCGTCACTGCCGCTGCCCTTGAAAAGCCCCTTGTTGTTTTCCACGGCAAAATACAGGGTGCCGTCCCGGTGCAGGCTTCCGCTGAAGCTGCCCTCGGCTGTTCCGGCCAGGGCCAGTAGCTTCCGGCATTTTTCCTCCGTCAGACAGACGTTCCGGGCGGTGTCATCGTCTGCTGTCAGCTTGAACTGCTGTTCAAAGCCGTCCACGGGGTTTTGCACCGATGCGCTCCGGACAAGCTGCCCCAGCTTCCCTCTTGGGGTAAAGGTCAGGCTCACCGGCATTGGTGTACCGTACCGGCAGATGCCCCACAGACCGGCGTAGACCGTGTCATAGGACGGCGCATTGACCACAGTGGGGTCGTCTGGGTCCGTATAGCTGACATCCCGGTCCAGTTCGATGCTACACAGCTCCACCTCATAGCCCCGGTACTTTGCCCGGACGTGTTCCCCGCCGGTCATGCGGTCATACTGGGGCAGCGGAAGCCCCGATTCTCCAAAGCAGGTGATCCGGCCATTGGGTGCAAACTGCACCTCCTGAAACACGGCATCCAGCACCACCGGAACGATGCGGCGATCCGCATCCTGCCGTGCGGCCTCCTTCCGGCTGCTGTGCAGCCACCCCAGAAGAAGCACCACTGCGATCACAAAGAGCATTCCATAGGGCATAGTGTCCTCCTTTCCTCTGTCCGGCTCAGCCGCAGATGTTAAAGTACAGGCTGGCGTAGGGGTCCAGCGGGGAAAGATCCATGATGTTGCCCTCAGGGCTGACATTTTCCAAGTTGTCCAGCGCCATGGCATCGGCATAATTGTCCGGCTGCGCCTGTGCGGCAAACACCAGCCCATCGTAATCCTCGGGCAGATAGACCACATAGCTCTTGGTAAAGATCTTGTCGTCACTGGTGCTGCTCATATTCCAGTCGGTGGAGAAGAAGAACTCGATGTCGTAAGCGTTGTCGTTCCAGTACACTGTGTGATAATAATGGTTCTTGTCCCGGCCCGTATCTCCTCTGGCGGTGGATGCCGTGAGCCATGTGCCGGTATAGGCATCGTAGAGCTCGCTGGAGATGTAGGTTTCGTAGGTCTGTCCAAAGTAGGGGATGGAGGAATCCGGGATGTAGCAGACCGCATCGAACTGGATCTCCCGGATGCCGTCGTGGGTCACATCGTTATACTTTGTCACCTGCCAGTAGCACAGGTCGGTGTTGTAGCCGCTGCCCTTTCCGGTAAAGCTGCACACGCCGCTGTCCAGCTGGATGGGGTCAGAGGAATCCACGGCGGCATTGATCTCCAGCCCATTTTTCTCAAAGCAGGTCGCCCGGGAGACGATGGCATCCACCGGGTGCAGCGCATCCGAAGACCCCACCTCCAGCAGGTCGCCGCTGACGGAAAGATCCAGCCGCATCTGCGGGGTATCATCGTCGAAATAGAGATCCATACCGTATTCGTCCGCATCTGCCGTGCCGGTGTAAATGGCCTCATCCTCAGAGTTGACGAATTCAAAGGTGCTGTCCTCATGGACACGGAGCCAGAGGTCGATGTCGTAATAGCCCCACAGACCGATATAATCATTGAGGTAGTCGTAACCATCCATGGCACTGACCTCCTCCACAGAGGAAGCCGTGCTGACGGCAGCCGGAGCACTGCTGGCCGGGGCAGCACCGCCGCAGCCGGTACAGAGGATGCCTCCCGCCAGCAGAAGGCCGGCAAGGGGCAGCAGACGTGTTTTGTGTTTCATGGTCGTTTTCTCCTCTTCAAAGTTTCTGCCCCGCTGCCCAGACAAACAGCAGCGTCAGCAGGATATACGCCGCATCCAGCATTGCCGCCATGATGCACAGGACCTGAAGCCCCCGGCGCAGCCGGGGCTTCCGCGGCAAAAGCCGGGGCAGCACATACAGCCCGGCCAGCGTCAGCACAAGCAGCAGAACCGATCGTTCCAGTGTCATATTCTCAGCCCTCAATTCACCAGCTCAAGCTGATCGCAGATGTTGTAGAACACATCCTGCATGTCGTCTGCCTCATCAGCAATGGTGCCAAAGGCATAGAGATAGGTGTAGTCGTCGGTGTCTACCGTGTAGACCATCCATTCCCGCTGGTCCTCCCCCGATCCTGTGGTGTACCAGACAATGTACACCGGGTAGGAAAGATTCTGGGTGTAGTCCTCATCCTGGAAGCAGGTGACGTTATAGGGTTCTCCCTCGCCGGTATCCAGGGCCGCAAATTGGGCGGCATATTCTGCGTATTCCTCCACGGTCTCGTCGGTCCGCAGCGACTGGAACGCCATATCCACCACCAGCACCGAACCGTCCTGGGTCATATCCTCATAGGTGTAAGTGCCATCCTCGTAGTTCTCGTTCATCAGGTTTTCCATGCTGGTAAAGGGCAGGCCGCCGCCCACCAGCACCGGGATACTCGCCACGTCCGAAGAGGCAGGGATCAGGTCGCCCCGGCCGTCCTCCGGCGGGATGACCTCATAGGCTCCCGCCTTGTCGGTGTCCGAAGCCGTTCCTGCGGCCTCGGAACTGCTGCAGCCGGTCAGGGAAAAGACCAGCAGTGCGGCAAGCAAAAGTGCAATGTGTTTCATTTGTCGTTCCTCCTGTTTCAGAACAGCTCCGTATTCTGCGCCACAGCTTCCATCAAACCCTTCATCAGGTCAACCGAGTCCTGAAAACTGCGGCGGTATTCCTCAATGATCTTCGGGTCGATATCCTTGGAAACAGCCATGATCTGCCGGTCGGTGGCAAAAGCGGCAAACATCAGATCCCCCCGGAAGCTCATCCGCAGTTCCCGGGCATCCACTGCCCTCCGCAGCTGCTGCTCCCAGTTTTCCAACTCCGGGCCAAAGCCGGGGCGGGGGCTTCCGGGCAGGACGAACGCTTCCTGCGCCACCGGCCTGCGCATCCGGCAGACCAGAAACAACCCCTTGAAGATCGTTTTGGAGCAGGTGCGGGTGTTGTGTGGGTCGTCGGGCATGGGGTCCCGCACCTCCCAGACATGGGTGAGGGAAGCGTTGTGCATGGCAAAGGGGATGCCCTGATAGCTGCCCTCGTAGCTGCCGCGGGCACTGGCAGATTCCCATTCCTCCGGAAAAAGCCCGGAACGCCGCACCAGTTCATTGCTCATGGGCCACTGTTTGTGCTCCGGCTGCGGGCCAAAGGCCTTGCGCAGTGCATCCAGAAAGCCGTCGCCCAGCTGCCCGAGGATCAAAGCGCTCTGCATGGCGTGGATCAGCTGGATCAAAAATACCGCTGCTACGATCACAAGCATCACGATGACGCAGCCCGCTGCAAAGCTTTCAAGCAGGATGCCTGCCAGAACACCCAGCACGGCACCTGCAATGCAGCCGTAGGCGCAGAGGTTTGCCAAATGGCCGTAAAACAGGATGCGGCGGGAAAACTCCTCATCCGGCATCTTTTCCTGCGGGGCACGGTTCCGTTTCCTCATACCGCATCACTCCCATCAGCACCCGACGGTGCTGCTCACTTTTTTGCCCATCTTGTCTGCCTTATCGTAGCCGTTGTACTCCGGAACAAAGAAGGTCTTGGCCATCACGTTGTTGTAGCTGGTGTCCCAGTAGATCACAGTCCACATATAGGCATCCATCTCATCGTTCCAGATATAGCCCCGCATGGTTGCAACACGGTTGGTGGCGCTGCTCTCATCCACCACTTCCCAGGAGGTATCGGGCCACTGACCGCCGTACAGCTGCTGGAAATCATACTCCAGATATTCCTCTGCGTAGTCCAGAACAAAGTCATCATCGGAGCCGGTATAGTCCAGGTATTCATTGGTGATCCTGCGGCAGACCGCAAAACCACAGTCGTCCCATTCGGGGTTCGCCACCACCAGTGCGTCGTCCAGAACGTCCAGCACATAATACTCATAAGGGTAATAGGTCTGCACATGAACGGTCTTGTCCTTGACGTGCATCCGGTTGCCTTTGTCGGTAAAGGTCAGGTCGTGGCCGGATGCATAGGCGCTGAGTGCCAGCGTCATGGTCAGCAGCGCAGCCGCAAAGAACCCAAGGGTGCGTTTCATCGTGTTTTTCATAAAAATGCCTCCCTATTGCAAAATGATTTCAGATTTGGTTATGACGGAACAGACAGAAAGTTCTCTGTCTCCGGGTCCCAGCAGAAGAGCAGTTCCAGGGTTCCTTTTCCCTGCGAAAAGCGGAGCAGGATATCGCTGCTGCCATCGCCGTTCCGGTCTGTGATCTCCATGCCGAGGTAGCGTTCCTCCGCATTCTCCACAGGGGCGGGGTAGACCAGTTCGGCCAGCAGCACCTGATCCTCTGTATCATAGTAGAGGGCGGTGTCCCCGGTGTGGACGCAGGCGCAGAAGTCGATGGCCTCCCCGCCCCGCACCAGCGTCCCCTGATCGTCGATGATGCCCCAGGTGCGCCAATCGCTTCCGGCAATGTCCTCCTCCGGCGGGTCAGTTTCCCGTACTGCAGGAGCTGAAAGGAGGTTCCATCCCAGAAGCAGGATCAGAATTGCCGCCAGCAGGATACCGATTTGTTTTTTCATCTTTTTTACCACCTGTTGTTGAAAAGCAGGTCGGTGCCGTTCATGCTCAGGGTGCTCACGTCCTCCCCAACATCGCCCGGATGCTCATTGGGGATCAGGACAGCGGTGTCCTCGGTGCCATCGTCCCAGAAAAGGCTTACTGCATCGCCGTCCACCATCCACTGACCGGTATACACGCTGTCGGCATCAAAGCCGTAGACGCTGTCCCCCAGGTCTTTCTGGCCATACAGGATGAAGCCGTGGTTGGGGTAGAAGTTGAGGTACAGATGCTCCTCGTCCAGCCGCCACTGCCGGTACATCAGCACGCAGGCATTGTGCAGGTCCTCGTCATCGGTGTAGTCGGAGCGGATGTAGTAACTCGGGAAGGAGCTTGCATTTCCGGTCAGAAAAGCCCGTCCGTCCTCGATGATCTCCACGCTGTTGAAGACGTTCTCCTCCATCTGAAGGCTCAGGAAAGGCACATCGTCCGGGCCGATGTCAAAGCCCTCCATGTTGTAGACCGTTCCCTTCATGGGGTAGGCGGTGTAGGTGTCATCGGTGGAGCCGTATTCGCCGTGCATCTCCACCGTGCCGTCGGAGCCGATGTGGTACCAGTTTTCCGAGGTGTAGTCGCCCCGCTCATACCAGAGCCAGTCGTCCAGCGCTTCCTGCTGTTCGTCGCTCAACTCGGTCACAGAGGATGTATCCGGGCTTTGTGCAGAATAGGGCGCTTCCTCCGCTTCCGAGCTGGGGGAAGGCTCTGCCGTGCCTCCTCCGCAGGCAGAAAGGCAGATGCACCCTGCCAGCAGCAGGCTCAGGGCAGCGATGTTCTTTCTCTGTTTCATCGTATTCCTCCTTCCTTTTCCGGGATTTTTGTTCAGATAAAACAAAAAGATCCACGTTACACCTTTAATGTAGCGTAGATCTTTCCAAAATGCTATTAACCTGAGGTTAGTATTTTTTTGCAAACAATTCTGCCAGCTGGGCACGCTTCGTGCGCGCGCCGCCGCCAATGCCCAGCTTGGAATAAAGCTGGTTGGTATACTGCTTCACGGTGCCTTCGGAGAGGAACAGCCGGGCAGCGATCTCTTTGTTGGTGCAGCGGTCTGCAATGAGCCTTGCCAGAGCCAGCTCCCGCTCTGTGAGCCGGGCGGCCGCTTCGGGCAGGGCTTCGCTGCGGTTCAACGCCCGGCAGCGTTCCTGCTGCGCTGCGCCCAGAGCAAGGATGCACCGGACAGCATTGGCATGCGGCCCTTCCTGCGCTGCTTCCAGCAGAGGTTCCAGATCCCGGAAGTTTTCTGCAAAGGGCACTACAAAGCCGTCCAGGGCGGCCTGCGCCAACGCCTGCTCCAGCAGGCTGCGCCCCTCGTCCTGCCTGCCCAGCCGGGCACAGGCTGCCGCCATCTGGATCCGCAGATGCAGGGCCACCAGATCGTAGTGAAGGGCCTCGCACATAGCCAGCAGCCCCGGGCCGCGGCCCAGCACCCGGGCCCATTCTCCCTGTGCCAGATACACCTGATTTTCGATCAGCCCGATCATGGGTTTGCCGGGAGCAAGGGTGTTTACGGTGTTCATGCGGTGGGCGGCGTACACCTCCGGGATGCCGTCCGTCTGCCCCCGCAGCGCGTAGTAATAGGCACAGATGGCATGGAACAGATTGCGCCATGCCATATTGTGCTGCCGGAGCAGCTCTTCCCGCCGTACTTCCAGCGGGACCCGGGGCGTGTACGGCCCGCAGAGGGACAGCCGCCACGCCAGAAAATCACAGCAGAGGGTCATGTTGGTCTGACCGTTCCCCTCGATCTGTGCATAGGCACGCTCCAGCAGGATCTGCGCATCATCGAACTGCCCCTGTTGCAGATCCGCTTCTGCCCGCATGATGGTCTCCGCCCCCATGCCGTGCCCGTTGGTGATCTTATAATAGTGGGGCATACACTCATCCATCTCCGCCAGCTCCCGGTCCAGCTGACCGGGCTGGCGATGAAACATCATCAGCACCGAGGGCGAACCGAAGGTCCATCCGCCGCTGTTCTGGATGCTGCTGGCCGGGTGGGACATCTGTGCACTGGCACTGCGGTGCAGGCGGCTCATGGCAGAGATATCGTTATACATGAGAAAGCTCAGGATCAGGTCACACTCTCCCAGCAGGTTGCCTTTTTCCTCCTGAGACCACTCCGGATGCTCTGCCACCGTGGTCAGCAGAAGCTCCTTCAGCTCCATCATTTTGGGGATCTGCCGCCAGTTGAACATGCAGCGCATCAGCACCAGAATGGCAAACGGGTGCTGCTTGAGCGTTTCCACCGGGCAGCGCCCCAGCCGTTCCAGCAGCTCTGCCGAACCAAGGGAGGTCAGCAGGATCCCCGCATCCCGCTCAATGACCTGCAATGCCGCATCGTAATCCCCGCACGCCTCGTAGGCAGTCAGGGCGTGGAGATACTGCAGCTTTGCCTCATACCACGCCCCGTACCGCTTCCGGCAGGCATCCTGCTTCTCTGGTGCCAACCGGGCAAACAGCCGCTCGGCACACTCCTTGAGCATGTGATGGAACCGGAAGGTCTTTCCGTCCGGCAGACGGGTCACAAAGGCGTTCTGCTCGGTCAGGGTCCGCAGGATCTCCGCTGCGTCCGGCATTTCAGTCACGGCCTGTGCCATTTCCACAGTGAATTCATCCGCAAGCCCCATCATGGCAAGGAATTCCTGCATTTTGGGCGGCAGGTTTTCCAGCATCGCCGCCGCGAACATGGAATAAATGTCCGCGTCCTCACTCAGCAGGATGCCCCGTTCAGCCAGGGAGTGGAGGTTCAGGTAGATGGCGGAGAACCACCCCTCGCAGGAGCGCAGAAGGCTATCCACCTGTGCTTCGGTCAGGTCCATGCCGCAGCGGTGGGCGTAGTGGGCAAGCTCGGTATGGTTGAGCCGCAGCTGTTCCTTGCCAATGCGGTGCAGGCGGTGCCCCAGCCGGAGGATCTCCTCTTTGGGCAGAAAGTTGTTCCGGCTTGCCACGATCAGGTGAACGTTCTCCGGCAGGCGATTTGCCAGTCCGCACAAAAACTTCGCCGCTTTTTCGTCCTTTAACAGGTGGAAATCATCCAGAAACAGGTAGCAGGGCCTGTCCCCCGCCAGCACCGTGCACAGGTCATCCATCAGCTGGGCCGCACTGCTGGCATCCTCCGGGTACTCGCAGCCCGCCAGTGCAGTCAGCCCCGCTGCTGCAAAGGCATTCTGTACGCTTTTCCAGAAGATGGAGCGATTGTCAGAATAGATATTCACCCGCAGGATGACTGCATTTTCCGTCTGCTTGCGCTGGTTCAGAAACCAGTTGATGGCAGTGGTCTTGCCATAGCCCATGGGAGCCACCACCGCCGTCAGTGCACTGACTGAAACAGGGCGCAGGGTCTCCTGCACCCGCTCCGAAATATAGATCGCATTCAGGTCCAGTTTCCGCATCGTTTTTGCTCCTTTTCCCCATCCGGAGGATCCTGTGATCCGCTGTGTCAAGTATAGCATAAATGCGGAAAAGCTGCACGCTGTTTTTATCTAACTGAGCCATTCTCCCCCCATTCTTCTTCATCATAGCAGAACAGGCATCCTGCCCGATACCGCCAAACGGTAACGCAGGATGCCTGTTCTGCTTTATGTTTCCCGGAATTCCCGCGTATTGAACGGCGCTTTTTAATGCTGGATCTGTCCGCCTGCCCGGGTCGCTTTTTTCATCCGTAAATCTGTGAAGGGTGCCAATGCTTCGATCAGTGCGTGATCGTGGTTCTGCACCAGACGGCTTTGGGGGCCGAAAAGCATGGTCTGTTCCACATCCTCCGTACTGGCAGCCCAGCCCGGCGCACCGGTACGGGCAAACTGCATCACAGCGCCAAAAATTTCCGTTTCCAGCTGCTTTGCTCCCTCAAAGGCACACACTGGCACAAGCTCTGTGTTGTGGAACACAAATGGGATATCCGCACAGTGCCACGGGGTGCTTTTTCCCATCAGAGGGAAATCCTGATCAAACAGATAACTGTACACCTTTCCGCCCGCCTTGGCACGCTCCCGGACATATTTGATCGTGGGGGCGCGGAAGCTGGTATCTGCCAGCAGCAGGTCTTCCTCCGGGCGGTGCGGGTAGGCAGTGCGGAACTGCTCCCGCAGGGTCTCTGCGGCAGACAGGCCCACTGCTTCCTCCGGGCCGACTCCTTTCAGTCCATCAAAGAAACCGTAGAACTCCGAATAAACCGTACCGATCAGCACCGGAACGTCTGCAGTCTCGGGCCGAAACCCACTGCCGTTATGGAGCGGATCTCCAAGATAGAAGCGGTTCGGGTGGGGACTTTGGCCCACGTTCGCGCCTTTTGCTTTCAGAGCCGGGCTGACGTTCCGGTAAGCCTGCGCCAGTTGGTGGTAGGGCACAGTTTCCAGCTGCTGTGCTGTCTGCACGCCAAGCTCCTGCATCAGCGCCTGCACACAGTCCCTGCCGCTGCCGACACTGTCGTTCAGCAAACCTTCCAGCACACCACTCATTATCATCGCCCTGTGGTACAGGCCATCTGCTGCCGGGGTCTGCAGCAGCGTTGTCACTTTGGCTCCGCCGCCGGACTGGCCGAATACCGTCACGCAGCCGGGATCGCCGCCAAACGCTGCAATATTGTCCCGCACCCACTGCAGTGCCAGGATGATATCATCCCCACCCGCATTGCCGGAGTTTGCGTACTCCTCCCCAAAATCGGAGAGATCCAAGTAGCCCAGGATGTTCAACCGGTGGTTCAGTGACACCACCACGCAGTCCCCTTCCCGCGCCATGTTTCCGCCCTCGTAGGCCACCTGCTCAATGGACGAGCCGGCAAAAAATCCGCCGCCATGGAGCCAGACCATCACCGGCCGCTTTTGGGCATCGCAGGCCGGGGTCCAGATGTTCAGGTTCAGGCAGTCCTCATCCTGCACCCAGTAGCGGTGGGGCACACGCAGTTCGCCGCTGGGCTTGTCGATGCTCAGCAGAGGGCAGACGCAGCCGTAACTGGAAGCGTCCAGCGGCTCTGCCCAAGGCTGGGGCGGCTGGGGTGCATGGAAGCGCACCGCCCGCCCATACGGGATGCCCTTGAAGCTGCTGATCTCCCGGAAGCGATATCCCCGCACCGGACCGTAATTTGTCTGAACCACCGGAAAATCCGGCGCACAGCAAAATGCCTTTTCCATAAATGACCTCCTTCTTTCAAAAAGACAGACCCCCGGTACTGCAAACATGGCACCCGGAGGTCTGTTTTTGTTATCCTAAATCTTCGCCGTTGGTGGCAATGACCTTCTGATACCAGTAGAAGCTGTCCTTCTTTTCGCGGCTCAGATCACCCGTGCCGTCGTCAAACTTGTTGACGTAGATGAATCCATATCGCTTTGCCATCTCACCGGTGGAGGCACTCACCAGATCGATGCAGCCCCAGGGGGTGTAGCCCATCAGGTCTACACCGTCCTTTACAGCCTCGGCCATCTGCTCGATGTGGGCACGCAGGTAGTCGATGCGGTAGCTGTCGTGGATCTTTCCGTCGGCATCCTTCTTGTCGTAAGCGCCCAGGCCATTTTCCACCACCATCAGGGGAATGCGGTAGCGGTCGTAGATCTCGTTGAGAGTGTAGCGCAGACCAATGGGATCAATCTGCCAGCCCCAGTCGGAGGCTTTCAGGTAAGGATTCTTCTTACCAGCAATGATGTTGCCGCCCACATCATCGGCATCCTTGTGGGTGGTGATGCAGTTGGACATATAGTAGCTGAAGGTGTAGAAATCGACAGTACCGGCCTTCAGGATGGCAGCATCCTCCGGCTCCTGCCGGATGGTGATGTTATTCTCGGCAAAATAGCGCTTCATGTAAGAAGGATACTCGCCGCGGACATGCATATCAGAGCAGAACCAGTTGCTGATCTGCATGGCCTTCTGGTTGGCGATCTCGTCGGCCGGGTCGCAGGTCAGTGCGTAGCTGGTGATAAAGCAGATCATGCAGCCCATCTTGAACTGAGGGTAGTGGTCGTGGGCATACCGAACAGCCTCTGCACTGGCCACAAACTGGTGATGCAGCGCCTGAAAGCGCTCCTGCTTGTTGTCCGGCACCTTGTCGGTAGGGCCTTCAAAGCCCCGGATGGTGCCTGTTTCCAGGATCGCGCCCATCGGCATGGTGCCGCAGTTGATCTCGTTGAAGGTCAGCCAGTACTTGACCTTATCCTTGTACCGCTCAAAAATAGCCTTGCAGTAGTTCATATAGAACTCGATGAGTTCCCGGCTGGCCCAGCCGTTGTACTTTTCCACCAGCGCATAGGGCAGTTCATAGTGGCTGATGGTGACCAGCGGCTCGATGCCGTGCTTCTTGCAGCAGTCAAAGACCTTGTCATAGAATTCAAGGCCCTTCTCGTTCGGCTCGGTCTCCATACCGGTGGGGAAAATGCGGGTCCAGTTGATGGAGGTGCGGAAGGTCTTGAAGCCCATCTCGGCGAAGAGAGCAATGTCCTCCTCGTAGTGGTGGTAGAAGTCGATGGCCTCATGGCTGGGATACAGCCGGTCGGAGCGGACAGCAGTTGTCACCCATTTCGGGCTGGTGTGAGAGCCATTGGTGCACAGGTCAGGGATACTGGGGCCTTTGCCATCCACGTCCCATGCGCCCTCGAACTGGTTGGCTGCACAGGCACCGCCCCACAGGAAATCATCACGGAAAACGCTCATAAGTTTCTACTCCTATCCTATTTTGTTCTGGTTCAGGCGGGGTTCTGTTCAAAGAACAGCTTCAGGGCACCGATCAGGTTGGCATCGTTGCCATAGCGGCAGCGCACCAGCTCCGGCTTGACCGTCGGCATGACTGTGCAGCGCTCAAACAGCCAATCCAACTCGGCCTGAATCGCAGGCAGCAGAGCCTCCGCTGCGCTGATACCGCCGCCGATGGCCACCTTTTCCACATCCAGCACATTCTGCAGGCTCAGGATGCCAACGGCCACCCGCCGGGCAAAGATCTTGAGAGCCTTCTGCGCTTCCGGCTCCCCGGCATTGTAAGCCGCAAAGATTTCTTCCCCGGTGGGCATGGGGCTGCCCGTCGGCAGATGCTTCTGCCGGGCATACTCGAAGATCAGGCCACTTGCCGAGGCCATTCCCGCCCAGAGGGGTGCTTCGGAATACCGCTCTACCGAGGTCAGTTTGAAATCATCGTCGGTCATCTTTGAAATATCCGAGACAAGGCCGCTAACCTCGCCTGCGGCAGCGTGAGCGCCCATCAGCACCTTCCCGTTCAGGATGATACCGCCGCCGATGCCGGTGCCCAGCACCAGCACAAGGCCATTCTCCACACCGGCCAGTGCACCGGTCCAACCCTCCGCTGCTGCGGCACACTTGCCATCGTTGGCGATGGTCACCGGCACGCCCAGCCGTGCCTCTACCTGCGCAGCAAAGGGCTGCTCCCACATAAAGGCACTGAGCATTCCACCGGTATGGGCGATGCCGTTTCTGGTATCGATGCGGCCCGGCATAGAGATGGCGCAGCCCACGAACTGTCCCTGAAGGGGAGCGGCAAAGCCCTCGATGGCCGCCAGAAGGTCATCCATATTCGTCAGCGGTGTCGGAACCTTTCCACCAGAGATTTTCCGGGCCTGTTCATCGGCCAGGCTGTACTTGATGAAGGTTCCGCCGATGTCGATCAAAAGATACTGTTTCATCTTATCTCCTGCTTTCTGTTGGTTGTTTTCAGACTCATGCAAAGCCCAATGCGGCAGCCAGGCTGAGCATCACCGGCAGCGTGATCAGTGACAGCAGAGTGCTCAGACAGACCATCTGCACAGCGTAGGAAGAATCCAGTCCCAGACGCTGGGCATACACCGCGATGTTGCTGCCGATGGGGGCCGCATTCACAATGATGAGCACCGTGCCGATCTGCCACCATCCGGCTGGAAGAAGCATCAGACAGACGATCGTCAGCAGTGGGATCACCACCAGCCGTACTGCCGAAAGGGCGTAGAGCCGGGGGCGGGTAAAGATGGCTTTGAGGTCGGTCCTGGCCAGATAGACACCCAGCACGATCATGGCAAGCGGAGCGTTCATGCCTGCAATGGCCCCCATGGGGGTGCGGAGGAACTGCGGCACCGGGATGCGGCAGAAGTAGATCATCACACCGCCCAGCAGGGAGAGCACCAGCGGATTTTTGAGCACTGCCCCCAGTTGGATGTACTTTTTGTCCCCGGAAAGCTTTGCCTGGCCGTAGGTCCACTGCAAAGCATTCAGCAGGGCCACAAAGCCTGCTGCATAGAACACAGCTTCTCCACCCAGCACTGCTGTGACCAGCGGAAATCCCATGAACCCGGCATTGGAAAAAGCCACACCGATCTGCGCCATGGGGTCTTTGCGGAAAAAGAGCCACGACACCGCCATGGAGATCAGCAGCACCCCGGCACCTGCCGCAATGCTGACAGCCAATTCCACAGCTCCCTTTGCCGAATACTCAATACAGAATGATTTTAGCACAACACAGGGCAGCACACAATATAACAGCAGGTGAGCCAGTGCCTTGCTGCCCTCCTGGGTGATCAGTCCGGTACGGTAAAGCACATAGCCAATGATGAGATAGAGGAACATCAAAAGGATCTGCCCCAGAACAACACCAAAGACTCCGGTCATTGCTTTCCTCCCTGTTCTTCTCCGATTTTGCGCAGCAGCGGCAGCAGAGCATCCATCACAGGGCGGTAGCCGTTGGCATACAGGTGCATTCCCTCAATGGTGTACTCCGCTTTCAGATTTCCGGCAGCATCGCACAGGTCCTTGTTCAGGTCGAGGAATTCCGCCCCGTATTTCCGGGCCAATACCTGCACGCCCTCGCTTGCCTCCCGGATGCGCTCATTGGTGCGCCAGTGGAAGCATTCGATCAGGCCCGGGTCTTCGGCCACGGTGGGGTTTACCGGATAATAGGCCAGCAGGTAGAGCTTTGTTTCAGGCAGTTTTTTCCGGATCTGCTGCACGATCTCCTCATACCGGCCCAGCATGGCGGCGCGGTCGTAGTCCGGGCCGTTCAGGTCATTGGTGCCGATGTTCAGGAACAGGTGCGCAGGCTGCAGCTCAAGGATGCACTCGTCCATAGCCTCCAGCAGCTCGGTGGTGGTAAAGCCGCCGATGCCCCGGTTGTACAAGGTGCAGTGCAGATCATCGTCCTGCAAAAACTCATACAGCGGAAACTGTTCCATCAGGCTGGAACCGGCAAACACCACCGCTCCTTTCTTTGCATAAGGATTCAGACGACGGAACCGCTCCCGCTTGATCTGCTTTTCCCTCTGGCTCTCCTGTTGCCGCAGTTCGTTCAGAAGGACATTTCGTTCCTGTTCCGTCATGGTCTTGGTTCCTTTCTCTCAGTTCTCGTGCAGGGGCAGTTCTACAAAGCTGCCCTCCCCCAGCAAGATCTTCTGGTGGGCGATGCGGGTCTTTTCCTGTTCAGACCAGACTCCTGCGTAATTGCTGTGAACGGCGTACTGCGGGAAGTCGGAAGAAGAGACATCCAGCCGCAGGCAGCTGCCCGGCTGTACCGTCCAGTTCATATCCCACATCTCCACACAGACCTTTGCTGTCTGGCCGGGAGTATAGGTCTGCCCCTCCGGCAAATCTGCTGCAATGGTGGTGATGCCGCCCCGGATGTTATAGGCCCTGCCATCCGGGAACACTTCCATCAGCTTGGCAGTGAAGGCAGTATCATCCACATCGGTCGAGACATTCAGGTGCACCTTGATTTGTCCACAAATGGGCAATGCTTTTTCCAGCGGAGCGCTGACGAAGCTGACCACATCGGGCCGATAGTCCGGCTCCGGCTGCAGCAGGCTGCCTGCCTCTGCAATGGTGGTCAGAACGCTTTCTGCGCCATGGCTGGGCACGGGGTTCTCCGGGTCATACACAAAGGTGCGCTCCCCTTCTGCCGGCTCGGCATTCAGAGTTGTTTCACCCAGATAAAGCTTTTCAGTCCGGCTCACGGGGGCGGGCCATGCCTCCAGCGTTTTCCAGCGGTCCTCCCGCATTACATAGGTGCGCACCCGCTTTTCCGGCTGTTTTTTCTGCTTCAGCAGCAGGTCGAACCATTCCAGCAGCCGGTGGGCGTCGCCGTTTTCCAGATTGTGCTGTTCGCCCCACGCAATGCAGGGCTGGGACATATGATTCCAGCAGCCGATATCCAGCCAACTGTGCTCTTTGGTCTCAGGGGCCAGAGAGGCATAAGTGTTGATGGCACTGCCAAAATGGTGATCGTACCATGCATCGATGATATACACCGGAACCTTGGTATTTCCGGGCACATCGGCTAACAGCTTCCACCAGCCCTGCTGCCAGTAGGCATCTGTGCGGCGGGTGGCGTGGATCCAGTCCTGATACCAGTCCAACTTTCCACCCCACAGCGCTTCATCCACCTTGTCGTGGGGACGGAAGCGGCAGCTTTCCAGATAGTCCGCTGTGACCGGATGGCCTGCATTCTGCATTGCCCAGCCAGTCAGCACGTCGTGGCGGAACAGCCCCTTTTCATAGGCCGATTTGAAACGGTCGGTGCCATAGACCGTCAGCATCATTCCCTTGACCTTGGGTGGAACGATATCTGCAATGGCCCAGCCGGTCAGGGCCAGATAGCTGGCTCCGAAATAGCCGATGCTCTCTGCCCAGGGCTGATCGTTGAGCCACTGCAGGGTATCGCGGCCATCCGGGCGCTCATTGACGTTGGGTTCCCAATGTCCCTCGCTCTTGCCCGTACCGCGGCAGGTCTGGATCACATAGCCGTAGCCCCGGCGGGTCAGTTCTGCTCCGTTGATCTCATACAGCGGCTGCTGATTGGGATAGCAGCTGCGCTGGATCAGCACAGGGAACTGTGCAAGCCCCTCCGGTTTGAAGATCTCGGTATAGAGCTTCACTCCGTCCTGCATGGGCAGCATCAGCTCCTCCCGGCGGCAGCCATAGACCGGGCCGTCGTAGGGCATACTGGCATATTCCTGTCGGTAGCTCTCCTGCGCCTGCCGCATCATCTCTTCCATCTCACGCTGCTTCTGCTCGGCAGCGGCCTTTTTTTCTTCCTCTGTCATTGATTTTCCCGCCTTTCCGTGTTCTCAAAAGCGTGTGCAGCTGACAAAGTGGCCAGGTTCCACTTCCTTCAAGGGGATATCCCTGCCGCGGCAGGCATCTGTTGCATAGGGGCAGCGGGCCGCAAAACGGCAGCCGGGAGCCGGGTCCACAGGGCTTGTCAGTTCGCCGCGCATGACCTCGGTGGAAAGCTTTTTGGCCTTCAGGCTGGGGATGGGCACAGCATCCAGCAGACCCTTGGTATAGGGGTGGAGCGGATTCTTGAACAGATCCTCGGTCTTGGCATATTCCACACACTGGCCCAGATACATGACCATGATCTCGTGGCTGATGTGCTTGACCACGCTCAGATCGTGGGTGATAAAGACATAGGTCAGCTTTTTCTCATCCTGCAGATCCATCAGCAGATTCAGGATCTGTGCCTGAATGGAAACGTCCAGTGCAGAGACCGGCTCGTCGCAGATGATGAACTCCGGGTCCATGGCCAATGCGCGGCCGATGCCGATGCGCTGGCGGCGGCCGCCGTCCAGCTCGTGGCTGAAACTCTCTGCATAACGCTCATCCAGACCAACGGTCTCCATGATTTCGGCGATGCGGGCATCGTATTCGTCACGGTTTTTGCAGGCTTTATAGATCTTCAGCGGTTCTCCGATCAGTTCCTTCACGCTCTTGCGGGGATCCAGCGAACCGGACGGATCCTGGAAGATCATCTGCATCCGGGCACGGATGGGCTTGAGTTCCTTGGCATTCAGTTTGGTGATGTCGGTGCCGTCGTAGATGATCTGACCATCGGTAACATCATAGAGCCGCAGCAGCAGGCGGCCCAGCGTGGACTTGCCGCAGCCGGACTCGCCCACCACGCCCAGTGTGGTGCCGCGCTTGATCTTGAAGTTCACGCCGTCCACCGCATGGAGCTGGCTGTTTGCGCCGACTTTGAAGTATTTTTTGAGGTTCTTTGCCTCGATCAAAACCTTTTCTTCCATTGTCATTTCCTCCCGGCTCAGGTGTTGGACTGCGGCGGATCAAACCGGCAGCAGCGGATGAAGTGGCCCGGTGTGACCTCCCGCATCTTCTGGGCCTTTTTGCAGGCTGCAGTGGCATATTTGCAGCGGTCAGCAAAGCGGCAGCCCTCGATCTTCTGGGTGGGGTCAGCCATCATCCCCTCAATGGCCTCCAGACGCTTGGTGTTCTCATCCAGCTTGGGAATGGCGTTGAACAGCCCCTGGGTGTAGGGGTGGCGCTGCGTGGTCTCAAAGATATCCTCTGCTGTGCCGTACTCGATGGCCTCACCGGCGTACATGACCATGACCTTTTCGCAAGTCTGGGCCACAACACCCAGATCGTGGGTAATGAGGATCATGGCGGTGTTCAGCCGCTTCTGCAGTTCGTTGATCAGGCCCAGCATCTGGGCCTGAATGGTCACATCCAGTGCGGTGGTGGGTTCATCGGCAAGGATCAGCTTCGGCTCACAGGCCAGCGCAATGGCAATGACGATGCGCTGCTTCATGCCGCCGGAAAACTGATGGGGGTACTCCACCTTGCGCTTTGCAGGGATGCCCACCAACTCCATCATCTCGTCCACACGGGCTTCCAGTTGAGCAGTGCTCTGCTCCGGATGATGGATCTTCAGTACCTCCATGATCTGGGCTCCCACGGTCATCACCGGGTTCAGGGCAGACATGGGATCCTGGAAGATCATGGATACTACACTGCCGCGCATGGCACGGATCTTTTCCTCGGGAGCATTCAGCATATCCACACCGTCCAGCTTGATGGAGCCGTCGGTCACAAAACCGATGCCTTCCGGCAGAAGCTGGATGACGCTCAGGGCTGTGGTGGTCTTACCGGCACCGGTCTCACCCACCAGACCCAGCGTCTCGCCGTAGTTCAGATCTAGGTCCAGACCATTGACGGCGTAGACGGTGGAAATTTCGGTATCATATTCAACGCTCAGGTTTTTGACTTCCAGCAGCTTGTCGCTCATTTCAGGCCACCTCTTTCACATTCTTGGTGCGCTTTGCGCGCTTGGTCTTTTTGCCGCTGCCCAATGTGCCGCGCAGCTTCGGGTCGAGGGCATCGCGCAGAGCGTCGCCGCACATATTGAAGCAGAGCACCACGATGATGATCGCAATGCCGGGAGCAATGGCAATGATGGGCTGGGTGGACAGGTACTTATAGCCGCCGCTGACCATTGCGCCCCAGCTGGGAGTCGGGGGCGTGATGCCCATGCCCAGGAAGCTCAGGTTCGCTTCGGCCAGAATGGCACCGCCCAGGCTGGCGGTCATGCTGACGATGTTGACGGACAGGCAGTTGGGGAACACATGCACCAGCGTGTTGCGGATCCGGGATGCACCGCACAGGGTACCGGCGGTGACATAATCGGCATTGCGGACGCTCAGCACCTGACCGCGGGTGACACGGGCGTAGCCGGGCACCATCGAGATGCCGATGGCCAGGCAGACATTGCCCAGGCCCTGACCCAGGATCGCGCCCAGAAACATAGCCAGGATCAGCATGGGCACGGCCATCATGGCATCCATGACACGCATGATGAAGGCATCCACCACGCCGCCTGCCATGCCGGCGATCAGGCCCAGTGCCATGCCGATGACGCTGGAAATGACCACGGCCACGATACCGACCGTAAAGGAGATGCGGGCACCATAGATGATGCGGCTCAGAACATCACGGCCATTGGAGTCAGTGCCCAGCCAGTGCTCGGCAGAGCAGCCCTTCAGAACATTGTAAAGATCATCCTTGTTGGGATCATAGGGAGCAATCACCGGAGCAAAGATGGCGATGAGCACCATGATGAGAAGCAAAATTGCGCAGACCACGATGATCTTGCGGCTGAACATGACCCGGAACACGCGGGAGGACGTGATACGCTCCAGCAGACCCTTCTTTTTTGTCTTGTTTTCCACAGTTCATTCCTCCTTTTAGCGGGTGCGGGGATCGATGATGCCGTACAGGATATCGACCACGAGGTTGCAGATGGCAACAAAGATGGAGATGATGAGCACGCCGTTCGCCACCAGCATGAAGTCACGGTTGCTGATGCCGTTCATCATCACGCTGCCAAGGCCGGGGATGACGAACAGGCTCTCGATCAGGACGGTGGAGCCCACCATGGAGCCCAGGCGCATACCCATGGTGGTGACGATGGGGATCATGGAGTTGCGCAGCTGGTGCCTGAAGGTAACATCCTTCTTGGAAACGCCCTTGGCACGGGCGGTGGTCACATAATCCTGCCGCATGACTTCCAGCATGGAAGAGCGGGTCAGACGGACAAAACCAGCGTTGACACCCAGACTCAGCACAATGATGGGCATGATCATATGGCTGAGCCAGCCGCCAAAATCACGGGTGATGGGAACATAGCCGGAACTGGGCAGGACTCGCAGTTTGAGGGCAAACACCAGCATCCCCATCATACCCAGCCAGAACATGGGCATCGAAACGCCGATGTTGGCAAAGAAGGAGATCACACTGTCAATGGTCTTGCCGCGGTTCTTGGCAGCAATGATGCCGAACAGGATACCGGTGATCGTACCAATGATAAAGGCGGGGATCACCATGGTCAGGGTTGTTCCCAGACGGGGCAGGATGATGTCAGCGATCTCAGACTGATAGCTGATGGACTGGCCCATGGTGCCCCGGAACAGGCCGCCGATCCAGCTGAGATACTGGACGATGACCGGACGATCGAAACCATAAAGGTGGCGGTAATAGGTGATCTGCTCTTCGGTAGCGGTTGCACCCAGATAGTTGGCTACGGGGTCGCCCGGAACCATCTGGATGAGGGCAAAGACGAACAGAGTGACAAGCAGGATGGTGATGCAGGATTGCACCACACGCTTGCCGATCATTTTGGCAAGGTTGTTCGATTTCATAGTTCGCTCCATTTCCTGCGGAACCTTTCTCCCCTTCTAAAACAAATCCCGGCGCAGATCACTGCGCCGGGATCTGCCGAAATAAGGAGAAATATATTCCGGTCGTGATACTCTAAAGTTGGTTGCTTACTTGTTCAGCCAGCAGGCGGACAGATCCCAACAAGCAGTGAAGGCTTCGGTTGCGTGATCGTCGATGACGTAATCGTACTTGTACATGGAGGACTTATTCACGTACAGCACGCGGCCAAACAGGCAGGAGCCATCCTCGGCATCGTAGATTGCTGCCTGCAGCTCCTTTTCCAGCTTGTGCTTCTCATCGGGATCCATGCAGCGGCGGATCTCCTCCAGCAACTCCATTTCCTTGTCGGGATGCTGGATGCCCTTGGCGTAGTAAGCGCCGTTCTTGTCCAGATGACGACCCATGTACAGGCCCAGATCAGGAGCGATGGTTGCAAAGTGGAGCATCAGGCCCTCCCAGGTGCCATCCTTCATGTACTGGTTGTTGGTTGCGCTGTCCACCTGCTGGATGTTGCAGTGGATGCCCACCTCGTCCAGCATGTTGGCAATGGCCGTCAGCATATCGGACATGCCGCTGATGGTGATAATGTTGGTGGTAAAACCATCGGCATAACCAGCCTCTGCCAGCAGGGACTTTGCCTTCTCCGGATCATAGGTAAAATGATTCAGGCTGTCGTTGTAGGTAGCGGAACCGGGAACTGCCCACTGGTCAGTCATCTGTGCCATGCCCATCAGGAATGCGGCGTTAATGGCATCCACATCGATGGCGTAGCACAGGGCGCGGCGGACACGGGCATCGGCCCAGGGGCCGTCAATGGCACTGTTGGGGATCAGACCCAGACTCTCGACACCCATGCCGTTCTGGTTATCTTCCTTGACGTAGATGCCTGCACCGTCCAGCTGCTGCAGGATGGTGGGATTGGCCAGACCTACCCAGTACATATCGTACTCGTTGGCCTGGAAAGCAGTGTTTGCGGTGCTGGACTCAGTGACAAGGGTCACCTCCACGGAATCCAGATAGGGCAGGCCCTCCTTCCAGTAATTCTCGTTCTTGGTGTAGATGGCGTAGGCGTTGTTCTCGAACTCGCTCAGCTGGAAGGGGCCGGTGCCGCAGGTGGCGGCATCCAGGCTGCTGGGGTTCTCCAGTGCCTTGGGGCTCATGTAGTAGACGAAGAAGCCCACAGATTCCAGCGTGGAGGAGTTGGGCTCTGCCATCATCATCTTGATGTGGGTGTCATCAATGACCTCACAGGAAGCGATGTTTGCGGTCTCGGTACGGTTGTTGGCCTGATACTCCTCGATGTTGCGCTTGACGGCCTCTGCATTGAAAGGCTCACCGTCGGCGAAATTGACGCCCTCCCGCAGAGTCCAGGTAATGCTCAGCTCATCGGTGTTCACATCCCACTCCGTTGCCAGATTGGGGATCATATTGCCCTCGGCATCATAGCTGGTCAGGCTTTCATAAGAAAGCGTCAGGTAGTAAATGGCCGCGTTGCCGGTGGCACGGGGGGTGTAACCGGGGGTGGCAATGGGGCTGGAATAGCACAGGCGCAGGGTACCGCCTGCCTTGGGCTCACCGGTTGCTACTGCACTGGCAGCAGTGGAGCCAGCCGTGCCGGCTGCGGTGGAACTGGAAGAGCCGCCGCACGCGGCCAGTGTCAGGGCCGTTGCAGAAATGCCCATAGCCTTGAGGAAGTTCCGACGAGAGATACGTTTCATAGTGGTTTCTCCTTCTTGTCCTTCTTATTCTTACGTTCATCTGCACGGTTCTGTGTCTGCCGTGCTTTTGTTGTATTTAGTTTAACGCACCGGAAGCTTTTCCAGCTACCAAAAAACCGAAACTAATTTTTCATTTTCCGTGTTCCTGTTCCGAGAGCTGCAGCATTTTTTCAAGTTTCCGACCTCTGTTTTTCATTTTCAGAGGTTTCTTCTGTCCGAAAAAACGAAAACAGGGCCGGTCTCCCAGCCCTGCCTGTTTCAGTGCGATGCGTTCAGCCAGTTATCCAATGCGCTTTGTTTTGCCTGAAGGATCTCCTGTATTCCGGCCTGTTCCAGTTTTTCCAAAAACTCCGGGAGTGCCTCTTCCGAATCCAGATAGCCGCACATCAGCCCATTGTGATAGCTATTCTTCAGTGCCCGGCAGGCATCCAGCTTTGCGGCAACTGCACTGTTGTTGAAGCTGAACCCATAGGCCGGAGAGACCCATTGCGGCTGCTCGTCTGTTTCCGGCAGCAGTCCGCTGGCGTTGAGATACAGATTCTGCCACGGATGGAACTGCTCCTCTTTCCCATCTCCGTTCGCAAAGAGATCGTAGCAGGATGCATCTGTGTACAACAGTTCAAGAAGCGCCAGTGCCTCCCTGCGGTGGCTGTTGGTCACCGGCAGGCACCAGCTCTCCGCCGGGATAGAGCCGTTCTGAATGGTCGGCCCCAGCGGGATGGCAGTCAGCTCTGTGCCACAGGCCCGGGTGTAGCAGTCCAGTGAATCCCGGTTGAGTCGTGCAAAAAAGCCGAAGCTGTTGCCCAGCCGCATCCGATCGGTGGCCGGTTCATCCCTCAGGCTGGCATTCCGCAGGATCAATCCTTCCTGATACCACTGATGCATCGTTCTGCAAAGTCTGCTGTAAGCATCCGCGGCATACCAGTTGACAACGGTGGTGCCGCTTTCTTCGGTCAGAACACCAAAGGTATCTCCCAGAGGATCCAGTTCCGGAAAAGGAAAAACCTGTCCATTATCCGGCAGGACCCCCTCTGCATTGGGCCGACGCTGCCTGACCTGCATCAGCAGGTCGTGCAGAGCATCCAGATCCGTGATCTTCTCCGGCTTGGCCCCCAGCTCCCGCATCCAGTCGACCCGGGCCAGAAAGCCGATCTGATACATCGAGACTGCCCGTGCCGGGACCGCATAGATACGGCGGTAATAGGTTCTACTCGCCCACTGCTGCTCTGAGAACAGAGCTTTCAGCCCGGGATATTCTTCCAGAAGCGCACTCAGGGGCAGGATGCAGTTCTGATTCAGGTAAACATCCAGCGGCTGATTCTCTGTGAGGAAAAACAGATCCGGCATGGTCTGGCAGACCATCCGTTTCCACAGCTCTTCAGAGTAATTGGTGGGTGCCACCTGCTCGATGGAAACGCTGAAGCCCAGCTTCTGCTTTGTGACTTCGCTCAGCGCCGCCGAAATGCGGACACAGGCAGTTTCATCCGATTGGCCCGGCATCAGCACTGTGACCATGGGCCCTGTTCCGCTTTCTGCCGCCGATTCCGCCCGCTCCCCGCAGCCGGCAAGCAGAGCTGCTCCGGCTGCAGCACCAGTCAGCTGTAAAAATGTCCTGCGAGCCATCCTTGTTTCTCTCATAATGCTGCGCTGCGCTCCTCCTGTGGGGTCTTGTGATAGAACTTCTTATACGAAGTGGAGAAATGCCCGAAATTCGTATACCCGACCTTGGCCGCGATCAGGCTGATGGGCAGATTGGTGGTGCAGAGCAGGCTCTGGGCCTCCTGCATTTTCTGCTGAATGATATAATCCTTCAGGTTCATGCCGGTCTCTTTCTTAAAAAGCCGGGCCATGTAATCCGGATTCAGGTGGACAGCCTCGGCCAGTTCTTCCCGGCGCAGCTCGTTTTCCAGATGCTCGGCAATATAAGCCATAATGATCTCCACGGTGCTCTGGCTGCTTTCTTCCGTTTCGCTATCCCAGACCGAGGCCACATAATGGACCAACGCCTTCATATCCGGCACGGTCTTCATGCCGTTGCGGTAAAGTTCCAACGCTTCAGGCTCCCGGAACATATCGTCCTGCCGTTTCTTTTCCGGCAAGGAGAAGAGCATCTGCATAAAATCCTGATAAAAATACCGCAAGGTCTGGCTGTTCAGCTGATTGTTGGCCGTCAGCTTGTCCAACAGCTGGCAGGCTTCCTGCTCCATTGCCTGCGCACATCCCGCCTGCAGCAGCTTCTGCCATGCACCGATCTGCGGAATACGGAACACTTCCGGCGCTTTTTCCGCTGGGCGGCCCAGCAGAACACCGCTTTTCAGGGCCACGTTCTCGCTCCGTTGCTGCAGCAGCTTCTGGTAGATCTCCGGTACCTGTTCAAAGGGCTGCGGCCCCTCCGGATAAAAGGCCGCTTCACAGTGGATATACTGCGCACACGCACTTTGCAGATAATTCAGCTGCCGGGTGATATAGTCTGCCTCCAGCGGCTCCCCCACCCGGCTTTGCAGCACCAGAACGAGACACTGCTCCGCAGGGATCGCCACCGTTACACTGAGCACCTGCAGCGGCGTGAACACCTCGCTGCTCATATTCCCCACTGCCGTGCTCAGCAGGCTCAGCTCCCACGGCTCCTCGCCTTGCTTCCAGCGCAGCGGCTGCATCAGGGCAACCCAGCATTCCCGCTCCCGCCGGGGCACAAGGCTCAGTTCTTCAAACGCGGTCAGGCTGCTTCCCGGTGCGTTGCCCAACAGAAAGCCCCGCAGCATAGTCTCCACGATCTCCTTTTTCTGGTCGTCAAAAACAGCGCCCCTGCTCTGCAGTTCCAGCGCCGCCCATTCCTCCTTTACATTATCCAGCGCACGGCTCACTGCATCCACCACCTGCTCGTAAGGGGCGGGCTGCATGATATAGTCAAAACCGCCCAGCCGCAGTGCCTCCTGTGCATATTTGAACTCAGCATGGGCTGTCAGGAAGATGCAGCGGGTGGTCATCCCTCGCTGCCGGAGCCAGTCCAACAGATCCAGCCCGCTTTCCATGGGCATTTCAATATCGCAGAGCATGACTTCGGCCTCCTGCCGCAGCAGGCTGGCCTTGGCATCCACAGCGTTCAGAGCCGTATCCACCACAGTAAATCCCATTGCTGCCCAGTTGGTGCAGTGCAAAAGCCCCTGCACCACGGTGCTTTGATCGTCTACGATCAGCAGTTTCATGCTGTTTCTCCTTCCTTCTTCTGTAAGACCGGATCTATCGGCAGGAACAGCTCCACCCTGGCACCGCCGCCCCGGCGGTTATTGGTAAAGGCGATGGCTGCCTGCTCCCCATAGAGCAGCTGCAGCCGCCGTACCACATTGAACAGCCCGACGTGCTGTCCATTCTCCTCCTGCGGGGCTGCACTGTTCAGCTGCTTCAGATCCCCTGCCGTAAAGCCTGTGCCATTGTCCGCCACCGAAAGATCCGCCATGCAGCCCTCTTCCGTTTCGAGGAGCTTTGCAGTGATCGTGATCTTCAGCGTTTTGCCGATCATCTTGCCGTGCTTGACGCTGTTCTCCACCAGCGTCAGCAGCGAGACCGGCGGCAAGGGCAATTCGCTGAGCTCCGGGTCGATCTCGCATACTACCTCCACGGGATCGTTCTGCCCCACGCTGGAAAGTTCCGCATAATTGCAGCACTGCTCGATCTCAGTGTGCAAAGGCGTTGTGGTCGCTGTAAAAGAGAGGATATAGCGCAGATACCGGCTCAGCAGCAGGATCAGCTGCTGGGCATCCTCGCGGCTGCCGGTCTGCACCATGGCATAGACACTTTTCAGGCAGTTGAGCACAAAGTGGGGCCGGATCTGCAGCTTAAGGGCGGTCATCTCGTTGCGGCGGGCTTCCAGCTCCTTTTCGTAACCGTCGATCTTCAGCTGGGTGATCTGGTCGATCATCCGGTTGAAGGTCTCGTTCACCTGCGTAAACTCAGCGTTGCGATAATCCACACTGGAGCGCACCGAAAGTTCACCGCGGCCGATTCTGTCCATGGTGCTCACCAACGCCGTCATAGGGGCAAAGATCTCCTGCTTCATATAGAACAGGAGGAACGGGATCGCCAGCAGAACAAAAACAGCGCCCATCACCAGCAAGATCTGATACGGCGCAAAGTCCACCCCGAAATGCTGGTAGGGAACCAGATACAATACCGTCAGCGCTTTGACCTGTTTGCGCACCACCAGTCGGCTGTCCCTGCCCACCTTTGTCAGGCAATACCCTGCGCTGTTCCATTCCATCTTTGTGGGCAGAAGGTTGGCATCCCCTACCAACACATTGCCGCTGTCGTTCATCACAATGACCCGGCCGTCCAGCCCATAGTCTTTCACCAGTTCTTCAAACACCAGCCGCAGATCCACCGCAGCGGTCAGGCTGGCTTTCTGGTAGAAAACACTGCGCAGCAGGTAAAGCCGCTGGCCGATGGTGCGCAGATACCATCCCTTTGTCACCATTTTATTGGTCTGGCCCGGCTGGCCGAGATACGCTTCCAGATTCAGTTTCTGCTTGAGCTGCTGGGCAGCTGCACCGTAGCGCCCCACATACAGGTTGCCTGAGCCGCTGCGCAGCACCACACCCATCAGGACATCGTTGGCAGCCAATACCGCCGGAAACCCCTGTGCGATCTCATAAGCATCCAGGTAGGCGCGGGTGCGGTCGGTCTGTTCGCTCAGGCTGCGAAAGGTCGCATCGTTCAGTGACAGATTGAGCAGGTAGTTTTCCACCGAATCTAGCTGATTCTCAAAATTTGTGGTAAACATATCAAGGCCACCGGATGCCGCAGCTGCCAGCCGATTGCGGTTATAAAGCCCTGAAAAAAAGAGCAGCAGCCCCAGCAGAATACCAATGGGAATGGCGATTCCCAGAAAGATCATTACAAGCTGCCTGCGTAATGATGGTCGTTCCATTTATTTTCAAACCTCCTGCTGCTTGCATCCTGCGGAAAATGCGATTATAATAAAAACCGTCCAAGTCATTCCGTACAACGTTGTACCACAATCAAAAAGAAGAGGCTCCTTATGCAGGAACAGAACATTGCACAAATGCTTGAAAATCCATTCATGCAGTACAATCACATCGAGATCGTATCGGTAACGTCGGACAGCGCCGTCATGTCGCTGGACATCCGGCGGGACACCACCAACATCTACGGTTATGTGCACGGCGGCGCATTTTTCACCATGGCCGACTGCTGTGCCGGGCTGACTGCCCGCTCTGACGGGCGGCAGTATGTCACCCAGAATGCTTCGGTCAATTTCATCCACAACGTCAAAGCCGGTCACCTGACAGCCCGCGGCCGGACGGTCAGCCGCCGCCGACACATCTGTGTGGTGGCTGTGGAGATCACAGACGAGACCGACACCCTGTTATTTTCCAGCACCTTTTCCATGTACTGTATCAGCGCCGAGGGCTGACTGCTCTTTCTTCCCCGCACTGCGCACGTTTTGCGTGCCGGTGCGGGGCTTTTTTATTGTGCGGCGTATTCTGTCAGCGGCCCGCAGCTCTCCCTGGGAACATACTCGATCGGCAGCAGTCGGCTTTCCGGCGTGGCAATCCGACCGTCCAGCTGCCCCAGCACCAGCTGGATACACTCCCGCGCCATATCCTCCATGGGCAGATAGACCACGCTCAGGCTCGGGATCGAAAAAGCATCGGATTCCTCCGGGCCGTTGCCTACAGCGATCAGCCGGGGCAGCTTTTCGCCGATATATCCGGCCTCACAAAAAGCCCGCAACGCACCATGCGCAATGGCCGAGGAACCGCAGAACACTGCGTCCGGCAGCTGCTGCTTCCACTCATGCCGCAGCCGATGCGAAACCGCCTCGTAACCGCCTCGTATGCTGTTATCACAATACCGGTTGGCCAGGATCGTCAACCCGTGTTGCTCCCCTTCCAGCCGGAACCCATGCATCCGGTTTTCCATCCCCTCAAAGACCGGGCTGCTCGTCAGAACTGCCGCCGTCTTGCATCCCTGATCGGCAAAAGCCCGCGCCGCCAGAGCACCCATCTTCAGATCATCCACATTGACGCTGCAATACCCATTGCAAACACGGTTGTACAGTACCACCGGGATTGGCAGCTGCGTGTCCTCCAAAAACTGCAGGTCCGCATAGGACGCATTGCAGATGATGGCCGCATGGCAGTTTGCGCCACTGGTCAGTGCCTCGCTTTCCTTCAGGTGGTCGTTGACATACGGATAGATGACCAGCCGCACCGGACGTGCTGTTTTTTCGATCTCGGCCCGCAGACCATCCCAGAAGCGGAGCATCATGCTGGCTCGGAAATCCTGTGCCCAGAACATGGCCACCACCAGCTCATTGGCACCGCTGCCGCCCCGCAGACTCCGGGCGGCCATATTGGGCTGGTAGCCAAGCCGTGCCGCCGCCGCAAAAATTTTTTCCTGCGTGGCCGTGCTGATCTTCCGCTCTGCCGCCTTGCCGCCCAAAACAATGCTGACCGTACTGGACGAGATCCCGACCTCCTGCGCGATCTGCTTGATCGTAACCATGCTCTTCCCCACCTTTTTCTGATATCAGGTTTATTGTACCCGTTTCCCCGTATCTTGACAAGCCAAAAAAGCCTCTCCAATCTCAAACCAGCCGTTTTTGTGCACTCTGTATATTTTTCTTTTTTCTTTTTAGCCGTTTCAACAAAGTTGCATTTCTTTTCCTCCAAACTTCGTTTTTTTCTTGACATTAGTAAATCGTTGTACTACACTCAGTACGACGATTGAGTCAAACGTTATACTGATGTTTGACGCTGATATCACCTTTCCATTTATAAGGAGGCTATCGAATGAAGAAAGTTGCAATCGGCGGTGGCCAGGGCTTCTGGGGCGACAGCCCGGACGCGGCCATCCACATGATCCGCAATGCCGATATCCAGTATATGGGCTGTGATTATCTGGCAGAGCTGACCCTTTCCATCATGGCAAAGCAGCAGCTCAAGGACCCCACCAAGGGCTTTGCGCCCGACTTCACCACCCGCATCCTGAAGGAGGCCGGCAAGGAAGCCTGGGACAAGCACATCAAGATCTGCACCAACGCAGGCGGCATGAACATCAATGGCTGCGTGGACGGCATCCGCCAGTGGGCAGAAGGCAACAGCATGAGCGGTTATAAGATCGGTTATGTGACCGGCGATAACATCAAGGATAAGATCCCGCAGCTGCTGAAGGATGGCTGGACCTTCCCCAACTTCGACTACGACGGCAATTTCAACGATATTCTGGACAAGATCTACAACTGCAATGTCTACATCGGCCATGAGGGCATTGAGGGATGCCTGGCAGAGGGTGCCGATGTGGTCATCACCGGCCGTGCGGCTGACAGCGCCCTGTTCCTGGCTCCGCTGAAGTACGAATTTGGCTGGGCTGCTGACGATTGGGACAATCTGGCCCGCGGCATCATGGCAGGCCATCTGCTGGAGTGCGGCGGTCAGGGTGCCGGCGGCAACTATATGTACGACTGGCGCAATGTCCCCCGCATGGACGAGCTGGGCTTCCCCATCGCAGAGCTGACCGATGATACCTTTGAGATCACCAAGGCTCCCGACTGCGGCGGCATCATCTGCGAACAGAGCTGCAAGGAGCAGTTCCTGTACGAGGTCCACGATCCCGCCAACTACCTGACCCCGGATGTCAACGTGGATATCAGCCATGCTACCATCACTCAGGTGGGTGACAACCGTGTCCGCATCGGCGGTGTCAAGGGCAAGCCCCGCCCCGACACGCTCAAGCTCTGCGTGGGTTACCACAAGGGCTGGAAGACTGTTTCCATGCTGAGCTTTGCATGGCCTGATGCCTACGAAAAGGCTCAGTACTGCGCCGAGGTCATCATGAAGAAGATGCAGCGCCGCGGCATGAAGGCCGACGACATCCACATCAGCTACATCGGCCTGAACAGCCTGCATCTGGGCGTGGCCGATATGAGCGAAGAGGCACTGAAGAACCTGAACGAGTGCGTGCTGCGCATTGCTGTGTTCAGTGAGGACAAGAGCGAGTGCGCCAAGATCATTCCCGAGATCAGCCCTCTGCAGCTGAACGGCCCTCCGGGTGCCTCCTTCTTCGGCGGCCGTGCCCGCGTGCAGGAAGTGATGGCACTGTGGCCCACCACCGTGCCCCGCGATGCCGTACAGGTTGAAAGTCACATTCTGGAGGTGAAGTAAGATGGCAGAGATCTATCTGAACGATATTGCTCACGGCCGCTCCGGCGACAAGGGTGATACCAGCAATGTCTGTGTGTATGCACGCAAACCGGAATACTATAAGATCATTGAGCGCGAGGTGACCCCCGAAAAACTCAAAGCCTACTTTGGCGACATGGTCAAGGGCGAGATCACCCGCTACGATGTGCCCAGCCTGAACGGCTTCAACTTTGTTATGAAGCACGCTCTGGGCGGCGGTGCCACCATGAGCCTGCGTCTGGACAGCCTGGGCAAATCCATGGGCAGTGCCGTGATGCGCATGAAGATCCACGTTGAGGATGGAGAGCTGTAACATGAGTGAACATATGGCATTGGAGAACCTGACGGTTCTCGACCTGACCCGTGTGCTTGCCGGCCCCTTCTGCACCATGATGCTGGCTGACATGGGCGCAAACGTCATCAAGATCGAGGTCCCCAAAGGCGGTGACGACACCCGCACCTATCCCCCCTTCCGTGCCAAAAATCTGAATGGTGAGCGGGAAAGCGTCTATTTTGCCAACATCAACCGCAACAAAAAGGGGATCACCCTGAACCTGAAGGCCCCTGAGGGCAAGGAGATCTTCAAGGAGCTTGTCAAAAAAGCGGATATCGTGGTGGAAAACTACCGCCCCGGCGTGATGGACAAGCTGGGACTGGGCTATGATGTCCTGAAGGAGATCAATCCCCGCATCATCTATGCGGCGGTCTCCGGCTTCGGCTGCTACGGTCCCTACCACCTGCGTCCTGGCTATGATATTCTGGCTCAGGCCATGGGCGGTATGATGTCCATCACCGGTTCCAAGGGCGGAGAGCCCACCCGTGCCGGTTCGGCGCTGGGTGATATTCTGGGCGGACTTCATGTAACCATCGGCATCCTTGCCGCAGTCAACGCCCGCACCATTACCGGCAAAGGGCAGCGGGTGGACGTGAGTCTGATGGATAGCATGATTGCTGCCACTGAGAACACTGCCCTGAAGTACATCGAGACCGGCAACATCCCGGCCCCCATGGGCAACCGTTATGCCGCTGTTTCCCCCTACGACAGCTTCACCTGCAAGGGCGGCAAGGTCATCATCGCGGCAGGCAACCAGAAGCTGTACGAAAAGCTCTGCAATGAGGTGTTGGAACGCCCGGACATGATCACCGATCCCCGGTTCGTGGATATGCCGGGCCGTCTGGCCAATCAGGATGCCATTGCCGAGGTCATTGAGGAGCGGATCAAAGATCTGACCCCCAACGAGGCCGCCGAGCTGGTACTGGCCCACGGCATCCCCGCAGGCCCCATTATGAACATCAAGGAGATCCTGGACGATCCCCATGTCAAGGAGCGCGAGATGTTCGTGGAAATGGATCATCCCACCCTGGGCAAGGTCACCGTGAACGGCTGTGCCATCAAACTGATGGACACCAAGCCCTCTGTGCGCACTCCCGCTCCCCAGCTGGGGCAGAACAACCGGGATATCTTTGAGGGTGTTCTGGGCATGACCGAAGAGCAGTTCAACGCTCTGCACGAGAAACAGGTGTTCTGATCTCTGACCACCTTTACACACATTATTGAGGAGAAATCACATGCTGGCAGTATTAGGGTTCGTCACCATTCTGCTGGTGCTGGCACTGATCATGAGCAAGAAGGTCTCTACCCTTGTAGCTTTGATCTTTGTTCCCGCCATCACCGGCTTCATCGCAGCATTCATCAACGCCCCCAATGTCATCATCCAAGCCGCACAGGCTGCTGCTGAAAAGGCCGGAACTGCTTATGTTGAGCCGGTCATCACGTTCGGCACCCGCTTTACCAAGGCACTTTCCATCCTCAGCGCAGATTATATGGGCAAGGGCCTGAGCAGCATTGTTGCCACCGGTGTCATGTTCATCTTTGCCATCCTGTTTTTCAGTACCTGCTCGGATGCCGGTGTCTTTGATCCTATCATCAACCGCATCCTGAAGTTTACCGGCGAAGACCCCGTCAAGGTCTGTATCGGCACCTTCCTCATCGGCTGCATCTGCCATCTGGATGGCTCCGGTGCCACCACCTTCCTGATTGCCATCCCCGCCTGTATGCCCCTGTTCCAGAAGCTGAAAATGAACCTCTGGGTAGAGGCTACCATCGTGGCACTGGCCGCCGGTATCATGAATGTTATGCCCTGGGGCGGCCCCACGGTCCGTGCAGCCGCAGCCATGTCCGGCCTGGGCTATGAAGTCACCGGCAGTGAGCTGTGGGTGGGCATCATGCCCGCCTGGATCGCAGGCTTGGTGACCTGTCTGCTCGTCGCGGCTTTCCTGGGCAAAAAGGAAGCCAAGCGCATTGCTGCAGGCATCCCCGCGCAGGAGGTCACTGGTCTGACCGAAGCAAAGACCACCAACACCTCCAACGAACTGGCCCGCTCCGGCTGGCGCTGGTACTTCAATGTGGCACTGATCCTGGTCATCCTGTACATCCTCGTTACCAACCGCCTCAGCCCGGCTGTCACCTTTATGATCGGCTACTGCGTCCTGCTCATCGTCAACTACCCCAGTGTGGATCTGCAGCACAAGATCATCAACAGTCACGCACAGGCCGCATTCCTGATGGTCTCCATCGTCTTTGCCGCAGGCGCATTCACCGGTGTGGTCAAAAATTCCGGTATGCTGGCTGCCATGACCGACGCTCTGGTCTCCATCATCCCCACCAGCATGGGCACCTTCATTGCCCCCATCGTCGGCCTGTTCAGCGTTCCGCTGAGCCTGCTGTTTGACCCAGACTCCTACTACTACGGTGTTATGCCTGTCATCGCCAACGCTGTTTCCGCCATGGGCGGCAACGCACTGGCTGTGGCAAAGGCTTCCATCATGGGCCAGATGACGCTGGGCTTCCCGCTCAGTCCCCTGACGGGTGCCACCTTCCTGCTGCTGGGCCTTTCCGGCCAGGACCTGGGCGACCACCAGAAGCACACCCTCCCCTACGCATGGGCTGCATCTGCTATTATGGTCGCTGTGGGCTGCGTAGCCTGTGGGCTGCTGTTCTGAGGTCTCACCAAAAGAAACACCTTCCTCCTTTTTCACCCATTCCTTCATTCTGATTCCGAAACGTCTGCCGGGCGGAGTACCCGCAGCACGCCACGGAATGCGTGCAAACCAGCAGACTTCCACCCGGTGCTCCGGGTGGTGTCGGCTGGTTTTGCCGTTTTTGAAGGATACCACCCTGCCCTTGGGGCAGAAAGGAGTTTTCTCTTATGCCCGAGCCCATCCAGACTCCTGTTCCTGCGGCGGACGAACTGGCCGCACAGGTGCTGCTGCTGGCACAGAGTCGGTTGACTGCCGACCTGCGTTTTTTATCCTCCGCTCTGGAACAGCTGAAGCCGATTCCCGTCCCTGCGCTGGACACCCTGTTTGCCGGGGATGGCCGCTGCTTATACTATTGCCCCGAGACGCTGCTCCGCACATTCCGGGCACAGCAGTCTGTGCCCACACGCGCCCTGCTGCATGTCACCCTGCACTTTCTTCTGGGGCATCCCTTTCAACGGCAGGAAATGGATCACCGCCTATGGAACCTTGCCTGCGACATTGCCGCAGAGGAAGTCATCCGGGAACTGGAGATCCCCTCCTGCGCCCTGCCGGATGATGCTATGCAGGACAGCTGGCGCAGCCGCCTGCAGGATGCCTGCCCTCACCTGACGGCAGAAGCCATCTATAATTTTCTGCTGGAACGGCAGTACCCCGCCGATGTTCTGGCGGAATTGACCCAGCTTTTTTCCCGGGACAGCCATGCGCTCTGGTATGCTGCGCCACGGCCCTGCTCTCGTCCGGCCCCCAACGGACAACTGCTGCCCGCCGGGGAGGATGAGGATATCACCAACGAGATCGAACTGCGCAAAGCCGACACCCGGGACGAAACGCTGCAGCAGATGCAGCAGCGGCAGAAGGAAGCCCTGCGCAGACAATGGAAGCAGCTGGCCCGCCAGGCCAAGACTGATCTGGAGACCTTCAGCCGCCGTCACGGCAAGCGTGCCGGAGCATTGATGGATGGGTTAGAGCCTGTGACCTTTGAGGAATGCGACTATACCGACTTTCTTCGCCGGTTCGGGGCACAAAACGAGGTGCTGCAGCTTTCCGAGGACGAATTTGACCTCATCTATTACACTTACGGTCTGCGCACCTACGGCAACATTCCCCTGGTCGAGCCGCTGGAATACCGGGACGACAAGCGCATCCGGGAATTTGTGATTGCCATCGACACCTCCGGCAGTGTGCAGGGCGATATCGTTCAGAGCTTTTTGCAGCGCACCTGCGATGTTCTGCGGCAGAGCGGTTCCTTCACCGAGCGGGTAGATATCTATCTCATCCAATGCGATGCCGAGGTGCAGAGCGTGGAGCGGCTGACCAGTCTGGACCAGCTGCATGAGCTGATCCCCCGGCTGAAGCTCCGGGGCTTCGGCGGTACCGACTTCCGGCCGGTGTTCGCCTATGTAGACAGGCTGCTGGAAGAGAAAAAGCTGACGAACCTCAACGGCCTGCTCTATTTTACCGACGGCGTGGGCACCTACCCAGAAAAATCCCCTGCCTACAAGACTGCCTTCATCTTTAACCGTGACGACCACATCAGCCCCCACGTTCCCAGCTGGGCCATCCGGGCTGTACTTACCACTGACAACATCCGCCTGCTTGAACCGCAGAAGACCCGAACCGAGGAGGACACCGAACCATGGATATAGCAAGTGCAAAGCAACAGATCAAAAATACCGTACAGATCTACCTACAGAAGGATGCTCTGGGCCGCTACCGACTTCCGCTGGTGCACCAGCGGCCCATCTTCCTGCTGGGTGCGCCAGGTCTGGGCAAGACTGCCATTATGCAGCAGGTCGCTGATGAGATGGGGCTTGGCCTTGTGAGCTATTCCATGACCCACCACACCCGCCAGAGCGCACTGGGTCTGCCTGTGATCGTAGAAAAGGAATACGGCGGCAAGCACTATCAGGTCAGCGAATACACCATGAGCGAGATCATCGCCAGCGTCTACGACTGTATGCGCACCACCGGCAAAACGCAGGGCATCCTGTTTCTGGACGAGATCAACTGCGTCTCCGAGACTCTTTCCCCTGCCATGCTGCTGTTTCTGCAATACAAAGTCTTTGGTGGGCATCAGATCCCCGAGGGCTGGGTGGTGGTCACCGCCGGCAACCCGCCCCGCTTCAACAAAAGCGTCCGGGAGTTCGACGCTGCCACCCGTGACCGCCTGAAGGTGATCGAAGTTGAGCCAAGTTATGAAGCATGGAAGGCCTATGCGCTGGAACACGGTGTCAGCCGCAGCGTCATCAGCTATCTGGATATCCGTCCCGAAGATTTTTACAAGGTCGAGACCACTGTGGACGGTCTGACCGTGGTAACGCCCCGTGCCTGGGAGGACCTTTCCGAGATTCTGCAGTATCACGAGGAGCTGGGCCTTGCAGTCGGCGAGGAGCTGACTACCCAGTATCTGCAAAACAAGCAGGTCGCCCGGGATTTTGCCATCTACTACGAACTCTATCAGAAATATCGTCAGGCCTACAATATTGATGCCATCCTGCAGGGTGTGTGGGATGAGGATGTCCTCACGCAGGCACGCAGCGCCAAGATGGACGAGCGGATGAGCCTTGTCAGCCTGCTGCTGGAAGCCGTGTTCCTGCAGATGGAACGCTGTACCCTGCGCCACGATGCGCTGCGCCTTATCGTGGCCGCCCTCAAAGCCCAGCGCGGGACGCTGGATGTTCCCGGCGATGCCCTGACCGCCCTCGCCGGGCTGGAGGACAACTGGCGCGCCGAAGCCAACAAAGCCCCCTCTGCCCGGCAGAAGGTCTATCTCGATCTGCTGTCGCTGACTGCCCAATGGCACGGAGAACTTTCCGGCTCCACCCCTTTTTCTGCCCTCAAGGCCTGCTATCAGCGCTCGGTCGCCGACCTGCAGGCTGAGGTCGCTGAAACGCAGAAGAAGCTTGGCAATCTGCTCCGTTTTTTACAGGAAGCCTTCGGTAAGGGAACGGAGCTGAGCATGGCGGTAAACGATCTGACCGTAGCCCCCGTGGCCACCGCATTTCTGGGGCAGTTTCTCAGCACCGATTACTTTGCAGCCAGCCGGGATCTGCTGCTGCACCGGCAATCGGAGCAGCTGCTGCACCAGATCGATCTGACAGGACTGGTGTAAAATGGAACTGCTGCAATTTGAAGTAACCAACGCCGGAACGCTGGGCAGCCGCTGGACCCCCCCCGCCCCGGAAACAAAAAAGGCCTCCTCCCTGCCCGGAGCCGCACTGGCAGCTCTCTTGCAGGAGGAGGATGACGAGGATGATTGGGGCGGTGATGCTCCCGACATGAGCGCAGAGTTTGCACGGCTCGGCCATCTGAACGAAGAGGCCGACACCGATGCCCTGCCCCTGACAGCCGATTTTGCCCCTCTGCCGGATGGCTCTCTGGCGCTGGTGCGCTGGCCCCGGCTGGCACGGCCTGCTGTGGTACCCGACACTGTAGAAGGCCGCACTGTCACCGCCATTGCCGCTACCGCCTTTGCTGCCAGCCATCTGGATGAGAGCTGCTTTGCGCAGTTCGGGCAATCGCCTATCAGTTTCAGCATATTTTGTATGCGAATGGGCCGCGCAGTCACCACCGAAACGCTGGACGAAGGCGGGCCGACTTCCGTCACACTGCCGGACAGCATCACTCACATTGGTCCCTACGCGTTCTACCACTGCACAAATCTGACTTCCATCACCCTGCCGGATGCCATTTCCGCCCTGCCTGCCGGTGTATTCGGTGACTGCAGCCGCCTTACCAGCGTCCATCTGCCAGAGCAGCTGCAGGCTCTGGGCTATCTGCCCCGCCCCACGGATCAGATCATGCCGGATGTGGGCACGTTTGCCGGGTGTCATGCTCTGAAACAGCTGACGCTGCCCCCACAGCTTAAAATGCTGGGCGCTCACAGCTTCAACAGTTCCGGTCTGGCGACCCTGACCGCTCGGGATGCTGGGTGTGAAAATTGGAGTCGTACTGTCACTGTGGCTGTGTCTGCATTTGACCACACTGCCGCACTGCTCTGGCTGGAAAAGGCCGATGTTTCCGGCCATGTGGTGGCGCGGCTGGGTCTACCCGTGGCCCGGGATAAAATTCTGGCAGGCGATGCCAAATTCGGAGCCATCCTGCGGGTACCGGTGCTGTTCTTCACCCAGCCGATTCCCTACTTTGACCAACTGGCCCGGGACGCGTTCCGGCTGGATTTCTCGGCTCGTATGGCGCTGGCTCGGCTGGAAGCCTCTGCAGGGCTTTCCCCCGCCGACCGCCAGTGGTATTGTGCAGTTCTGGTGCAGTATTTCGACCGGGCTCCACAGTTCATGCCCTGCCCGCCTCAACAGGCTTACGCAGAGCTGTTCCGCTTTCTCTGCCGCACAGACCTGCTCACCGCATCTGATGTCAGCACCCTGCTTCGGATGGCCGGAGCACTCGCCCTTCCCGCCGAACTCATCAGCGAGATGATGGAGGTGCGCACCCGCCGGTTTGAAACAGTCACCGGCTTTGAGGATCTGGAGTTGGATTGATCAGAACAACAGACATTGCGTAGAAAGATGCTCAGTTAGTACAGTCACTCCCAGTTCTTCCTCCCGTAGCGGGTGGTCAGCTGGCAGATCTCCTTGGTGTAAACACTGAAGGCGTTTGTTTCCCAGGTCTGCCAATTGTAGTTCAGGGTGGTCGTGTCAATGGGCTCCGGCTTGCGCATGACCACATAGGGCAGGCACGAACTACCGCATCCTGTGCGAAGCAACCACGGTTTATCCGGGTGCTGAGATGTACTATGCCGTCGTGAACGTGTATGAAAGTCTGGAAGGCAATGCCAACATCATCAGCGTGACCGATGGATATGTGAGCTGAGGGAGAGTTTTTGATTCAGAAGGTCCTCCGCTGCACCTTGGGTATATTCAGCGGAAACATTTATTTTGATATTGCAAACAAGCCAGACCCGCGGGTCTGGCTTGTTTGCTGTTCCACGGAGTGGGCGTGGAGGAAAAGTGCTCCGCAGCATAACCTCAAAGCTGTGAGCCTTTTTATTTGACTCGTCCCTTTCTCTGTTGTCACTCTGCCTGTATCTCCTCCACCAGCGGCAGATAGTCGGCACAGTATTTCCGGTATAGCGGCTGCACCAGTTGCCGGAAGTTCTGCATTTCTTCTTCGGGCAGCGGCAGTTCCCGGCACCCGCCAGCCAATGCCGCTTTTCGGGCGGCGGTTTCCTCCTGTGCCCAGAGCTGGCGCTCATACTGCGCCGATGCCCGGGCGCATGCCTGCAGGATCTGCCGGTATTCCTCCGGCAGTGCATCCCATGTGCGGCCGGAAGCCAACTGCACCTCCGGTACGCGGCTGTGCTCATCGGCCATGTAGTACCGTGCCACCTTGTAGTGCTCCATGGAATAGTAGGCCGGCCAGTTGTTTTCGGCGGCATCGATCTGCCCGGTCTCAAGCGCCGAGTAGACGTCGCTGTACGCCGTGGTCTCCGGCACTGCACCCAGCAGGCGGATCATGTCGATCACGATCTGCGAATTCTGCACGCGGATGGTCTTGCCCTGTAAATCGTTCAGGCTGCGCACCGGCTGACGGGCATAAAACGAGCGGGCACCCGCGTCGTACCAGCTCAGGCCTACCCGTCCCTGTGCGGTAAAGTCCTGCAAAAACTCAGCCCCGATGCTGCCGTCCAGCACACGCCACATGTGGTCGGCATCCCGGTAGAGATACGGCAGCAGCAGTACGTTGAGCCGGGGCAGATCGTCCGTGACCACCGAGAGCGACACACGGGCAAAATCTACGCCGCCAATGGCAAGCTGTTCCCACACCTGCTGTTCCGAGCCGTACTCGCCGTTCGCCTTGACCTGAATGACCACCTTGCCCCCGGTCTGCTGCTGCACAAGGTCCGCAAAATACTGCGCGCCCTGCGTGGTGGGGTATCCGGCGGGCTGGTTGTCGGCATAGGTCAGCACATAGTCCGGTGTAGTCTGCAGCTTTGCAGCACAGCCTGCCAGCTGCAAGGCTGCAAAGCCCAGCCCGGCTAAAAAAGTCCGTCTGCGCATGGTGTCTCCCTCCCTTTGCAGATAGTATAGCGCACAAGACTGCCTTTGTGCAAGAGACAGGAAAAGGCAGTACCCGCCGCAAAGCAGGTACCGCCTTTTTTAGGAGAAGAAGGGAACGTCTCAGTTACATCAGGCCCATTGCCTGCGGCAGTGCGGTAGACACCGCCGGGATAAAGGTGACCAGCAGCAGGCCGCCGATGATGGCCACATAGTACATAAGCATGTACGGCATGACCTTGGAAAGCGAGGTGCGGCCCACCTTGATGCCCACGAACAGTGCGTTGCCCACAGGCGGGGTGATGTTGCCGATGCACAGGTTATACACGAGGATCAGACCGAACTGGATGGTGCTCATGCCAAAGCTCTGGCAGATGGGCAGGAACAGCGGGGTGAAGATGAGGATGGCCGGGGTCACATCCATAAAGGTGCCGGACACCAGCAGGATCACGTTCATGATGAGCAGGATGATGTACTTGTTGCTGGTCAGGCTCAGCAGGGCTGCCGCCACAGCATCCGGGATCTGCAAAAAGGCCATGACCCAGCCCAGAATGTTGGAAACGCCCACAAGGAACACCACCATGCCGGACATCTTGGCAGAGTCCACGATGATCTTCCACAGGCTCTTCAGGTTGATGGAGCGGTAGCAGAAAGCCAGCACCAGCGCATAGACGACCGCGATGGCAGAGCCTTCGGTGGCAGAGAACACACCGCCGATGATGCCGCCGATGACCACGATGATCAGGGAGAGCGAAGGCAGGGCGCGCAGGGTGCAGACGCCGAGGTTTTTCCAGTCAAATTTGCCGGGGGTGCCTTTATAGCCCAGCTTGACCGCCAGCAGTACGCCCACCACGCAGCAGCACAGCGCCCAGATGATGCCGGGAATGTAACCGGCCATGAACAGCGCAGCCACAGAGGTGCCGCCGGATGCCAGCGAGTAGGTGATCAAGGCGTTGGACGGCGGGATCAGCAAACCGGAGCAGGAGGAAGCGGCGTTGGTGGCAGCGGTCACGGCGGGGTCGTAGCCCTGCTCGTCGGCACCGTCGCGGATCATGGAGCCAACAGCAGCAGCCGCGGCAGATGCAGAGCCGGAGATGGCACCGAACAGGGCGTTGGTGCCGATGTTGGTCACCAGCAGTGCGCCGGGCATCTTGCCCAGAATGGCCATGACGAAATCCACCAGACGCTTGGCGATGCCGCCCTGATTCATGATGTTGCCGGCCAGAATAAAGAACGGGATAGCGGTCAGGCTGAACTTGCTCATGCCCACAAAGGTGCGCTGGGCAGCGGTCAGCACGGCCACATTCAGGTCAATGGAAGAAAGGATGGCAGTCAGGGAAGAGACTGCAATGGCGTACGAGATGGGCACGCCGAGGAACAGCAGCACCAGCAGCACTGCCAGAATTACGAGTAACGCTTGAATTGCCACAGCTTAGTCCTCCTTATTTTCCTTGTCGGCATCGGCAGCCATTTCGGCTTCCACCTTTGCAAAGTCTGCATCCTCCGGGGTATCCAGACAGATGGAGCCGTTTGCAATGCCGATAATGTTCAGCACGGAATACACCAGAATGATCACGCCGCAGATGGGCATGACCCAGTAGAACACGCCCACGGCAACGCCCAGCGAGGAGGTCTGCTGTCCCATAGCCAGCTGGGACACCTGAAAGCCGCCGAACACCAGAATGGTAGCAGAGAAGAGGAAGGCGATGACCTCGGCAAAGATGTGGAACGCCTTGCGCATGGTGGGGTTGAACCGGTCCACCAGCACGGGAATGTTCATGTGGCCGCGCTCGCCGGAGACGATGGTGGCACCCAGCATGGTGCTCCAGCCGAACAGATAACCCACCAGTTCCTCCGACCATGTGGAGGGAGAGTTGAAGATATAACGTACGATGACCTGATAGGTGGTCAGCACCACCATGACCGTCATGCTCAGACCTGCCAGCAGGTTGAGCACCTTGTTCAGGGTATTTCTCAGTTTTTCCATGATGCTCCTCCTCAGTCCGCAGTATGGGCAGCGTTGTGCTGCTGGATCAGGTCATAAATGGGCTGCAATTCCGGGTTTGCTGCCAGCACGGAATCGTGCAGGGGAGCCATAGCCTCCTGAAACGGTGCAGTGTCCGGGTAAATAAAGTTGACGTGCTGCTCATTCTCGGCCTTATCTTTCGCCTCAGCCACAGCATCCTCCCAAGCATCCTGCTCGGTGCGCTTCACGATCTGGAAACCCTCTTCAAAGATCGCGCGTTCCTCGTCGCTGAGTTCGTTCAGGAAGGCGTAGTTTGCCACCAGCAGATCCGGCACCATCTGGTGCATATCGTAGGAGTAATACTTGCAGATATCGCCGTGACCGTTATCAGTCAGAGCCAGCTCGTTGTTCTCGGCACCATCCAGAATACCGGCCTGCAGTGCGGTATACACATCGCCGAAGCCCATGGGGGTCGCCGTGCCGCCCAGCAGACGCATCATTTCCACGTTGGTGGGCGACTGCTGCACGCGGATCTTCAGACCCTTCAGGTCGGAGGGCTGGTTGATGGGGGTCTTGATGGTGTAGAAGTTGCGGGTGCCGGCATCCAGCCATGCCACCGTTTCCAGACCGGCCTTGGAAGTGGTCTTGAAAATGGGGTCCGTCACCTCGGGGTCGTCCATCGCCTCGTGGTAGGCTTCTACGCTGGAGAACAGGTAAGGCAGGTTGAAGATTTGGTATTTGGCACTGAAGGTCTCCATGATGGCAGTGGATGCCACCACAAAGTCGATGGCACCGGTCTGGGTCAGCTGCACCATTTCGGTCTGGGAGCCCAGCAACTCGCTGGGGTACACCTCCACACGGTACTTGTCGCCCAGCTTCTCGTTGATGTAGTTGGCAAAGGCTTCCAGTCCCAGATGATCCGGGTGGGTCTGGGACTGCACATGGCCGATGCGCACGATCTTGCGGTCGTCACCGGAGCCGGCACCGCAGCCGGTAAGCATCATGCTGCTGGTCAGTGCCGCTGCGCCCATCAGCGACAGAAACGTTCTTCTCTTCATGAATGGCATCCTCTCTTTTCGCGTTTTTTCTATGATTTTATTTTAACAACTCGTTCATTTTTGTGAAACCGGATTATTTTGTGAAACGCAGCACGATTTTGTCTTTGTTGTATCCAAGTACAATTTTTGTGTTTTTCGGACGAAAGAAACTGGCAAAAATAAAAAAGCACTCGTTCCTCTCCTGCTGACAGGCAGGAAAGAACGAGAGCTTCTTTTGGATTCGATTTATCCTTGTGCCGCTTTTTCCGCTGCGGCTACGCGGTATTCCGAAGGGGTCTGGCCGGTCAGGCGCTTGAACACCCTTGTAAAATAGTTGGCGTCGCTGTAACCCACAGCAGCACCGATATCCTTCAGGCTCAGGCGCGGGTCCAAAATCAGCTGGCGCGCCTTGTTCACCCGGTATTCGTTCAGGTAGGCCGAAAAGTTTACCTTAAAGCACTGCTTGAACAGCTTGCAGAAGTAGGCGTCCGAGTAGCGCAGCGCAGCGGCGGCATCCTGCATGGAGATATCCTCCCTATAATGGGCGTCGATGAAGCGGCTGATCTCGGCACGGATGATGGCGGTACGCATATCCTCGTCCTCTTCCCGGCGGACAGGCTGTTCAGGCGCAGGGGGCTGTACCGGGTGGGCAGGCAGCGGCACCGACACCTGCCGGATGGCATCCTCCACCGCGAATACCAGTTCCTGCTCGTTGTAAGGCTTGAGCAGATAGTCCATCGCCCGTACAGAGATCGCCTGCCGTGCATAGTCGAACTTATCAAAGCCGGTCAGGAACAGGATGGCGCAATTTCTGTCTGTTTCTCGGATCTTGCGCGCCACCTCCAGCCCGGTGAGACCCGGCATTTCAATGTCCAGCACAGCCACCTGCGGCGCTTCGCGGGCAAAAATTTCCAGAGCCTCTCTGCCGTTTTTGGCTTCATACAGACAGATCAGGTCTCCCAGATACTTCTGCAAAGTCCGGCACAGCACCTTGCGCTCGATCAATTCATCCTCTGCCACCAGCAATTTGCACTTCACGAGAGCGTCTCCTCCTTTTCTTCCGGCTGCTGCGTCTGCGGGAGCTCAAACCGCACCACAGTACCGCAGTCTGCGCGGCTGTATATCTGCATTTTTCCGCCCGGATACAGCATCCCGATGCGGCGGGAAATATTGCCAAGGCCAATGCTGCGTCCGGTCTGCTCGCTCTGCGCAATTTTAGTTTGCACAGCGTCCAGTTCCTCTGGGGTCATTCCCTTGCCGTTGTCCGCGACCGTGAGCACCAGCACCTTGCCCTGCATCCATGCCCGCAGCAGGATGCGTCCGCCTTCCTCGCAGGACTTGAGCCCATGCGAGTAAGCGTTTTCCACCACCGGCTGCAGCATAAAGGACGGCACCAAAACCGCCGCAGGCTGCACCCGGATGCTTTTTTCTACGGTAATGCGTCCATCGAACCGCATCTGCTGCAAATAAATGTAATCCTCCAGCCCGTCCAGTTCCTCCTCCAGCGTGATCTGCTGGCGCTTGGTGCGCAGGTTGTGCCGGAACAAACTGCCCAGATGCACGATCATCTGGTCGGTGGTGGCAGCATCCTCCAGCCGCGCCATGCAGGAGATCATGTTCAGGGTGTTGAACAGAAAATGCGGATTCACCTGACTTTTAAGCACCTCCAGCCGGGTGTGCTCCAGATCTTTTTCCAGTGCAAGGTTCCGCACCTCTTCCCGGTGCAAGGCCTGCTGGGTGGTCAGTTGCTGCGCCATGGCGTGCTTCATCTGGTTAAAGGTCCCCGTCAGCCGCCCCACCTCGTCGTTGCTTTTCACCGGAAGATCTGGACTTGAAAGATCCCCCTCGGCAATGCTGCGGGAGGCCTGTGCCAACCGCAGCAGCGGACGCACCACCGCGCGGCTCAGCACCCGGATGAGCAGCAGCATCAGCGCGGCTGCCGTCAGGAACAGCCCCAGATACAGCCACGGCAGATGCCGGATGTGAGCCGCCGTGCTGCTGTAAAGGGCGTTTTCCTGTTCCAGCGTGGCCTGCGTCAGCCGCAGCGCATACTCGGCAAGGTAGTCTTGCAGCGCCATCACATGGTACATCTGTCCAATGTAGGTATCTGCCGAGGGGGAAAGCTGCAAAAAGGCATCCCGCTCCTGCCGGTACCCCGCGTACCCTTGCAAAAGGTTCCATGTACGGGCATAGCGCTCTTCACCGATGCGGGCATAATCGAGGGGCAGGGCCGCAAGGCTCTGCTCGGAAGCGGTGCAGGCGGCGGTATAGGCCTGTTCCGTTTCAGAAGTAGGCTGACGCACATAGCGTGCAAAGGCCTGTGCTTCGTCCTTGAGGGCGTTCTGCACCGTGTAGCAGACGGCATTGTCGGCCAGCAGCGTATCAAAGGAGCGCACCGTCCATTGACCTGCCATGGTAGCAATGCCGGTGGAAAGCATGGTGACCAGCAAAATCGCGGCAAGCCATGCCGTGACCTTGCGGCGCAGGGATATACCGCCCTGTGCGGTTTTGTTCCGTGCCATACGCTTTCCCTCCTGTCCTTGCAGCACCCGGCCTTTTTATAAGTATAATAATCTCCCGGGGAAAGTGCAACTGCAAAAAAAGCACCGGTTTTCGCAAGGGAGCCGGTGCTTGCAGGCAATGTGCCAGGCTGTCAGCGGGTCAACAACTGAAAATGATTCCGTTTGGTGACCAGCAGCCCTTCCTTTTGCAGCTTGGAAAGTTCTGCCGACATGGCGGCGCGTTCCACGCAGAGAAAATCCGCCAACTGCTGACGGTCAAAGGGAATGTCAAAGGAAAGGGAGGACTGCCGGATGGACTCGGCAGACAGGTAGGACAGCAGTTTTTCCCGGGTGGTGCGCTTGCTGACATGGGTGATCTTATCGTTAAAAAGCAGTATTTTGTTTGCCAGAACGCTGACCAGATTGCGGATGAGTTTCTGGTGATGGTCGCAGGCGGTGGGGCAGGCGGTGAGCAGCCGCTTGACGTTCAGCAGCAGGATCTCGCAATCCTCCTCTGCCACCACGCTGATATTCAGGATGGCACCGGGAGTGGCGGCGTAAGGTTCGCCGAAAAAGTCTCCGGTATTGCACTTGGACAGGATATTGCGGTGTCCCCAAAGATCCTCCTGTATCACAAGGGTGGAGCCGGACAGCATAAGCCCCATGACCTCCGTGGAATCTCCGGCACGGAAAATGTAGGAGCCCCGGGGCCGGGTGATCTTCGCTGCACTGACACAGTGCAGGATGGACAAAATCTCATCGTCGGTAAGCCCGGTAAAAAAGGGGCAGTTCCGTAGAACAGGCAGATATTTTTGCATAAAAACCCTCCTTGTTGGAATTCAAACATACAAGTTGCCTTTAGTATACTATAATAAGGATGCAAATGCAAAAAACATCCACAACAGGAGAGTATAGATATGATTCGGAAGATCATCCATATTGACGAAGAAAAATGCAACGGCTGCGGGCTGTGCGCAACCGCCTGCCACGAGGGAGCCATTGACATCATCAACGGAAAGGCAAAGCTGGTGCGGGAGAATTTCTGCGATGGCTTTGGCGACTGCCTGCCGGGCTGCCCCACCGGTGCTATCACCTTTGAGGAGCGGGAAGCCCCTGCCTACGACGAGGCAGCGGTGCAGGAGAACAAAAAGAAAAAGGAGCTGCAGGAGAAGATGAAGCACCTGCACGAGGGCGGCTGCCCCGGCTCCCGGATGCGGATGCTGGAACAGCCGGAGGCTGCCGAAAGCGCAGCTGCTGCCTCTGTGCAGCCGGTTTCCCGCCTGCGCAACTGGCCGGTGCAGATCAAGCTGGCACCCGTCCATGCGCCCTACTTTGAGGGCGCAAAGCTTTTGATCGCCGCGGACTGCACGGCCTATGCCTACGCCAATTTCCATCAGGAATTTATGCGCGGCAAGGTGACCCTCATCGGCTGCCCGAAGCTGGACGCTGTGGATTACAGCGAAAAGCTCACCGAGATCCTGCGCAGCAACGACATCCAGAGCGTGACCATCCTTCGTATGGAGGTGCCCTGCTGCGGCGGCTTGGAGATGGCAGCGAAAAAGGCACTGCAGACCAGCGGAAAGTTCATTCCCTGGCAGGTGGTCACCATCTCCATTGACGGAAAAATTCTGGATTAAAAGTACAGGGCAAACGATATGTACCCAGTTTTCTGGACACTGAATCAAAATTGAATCATTAAGAATCCATCATGGATGCTTCTCTGAATTTATAGCAATTCAACTTTTCAATGCAACAGCAACAACGTTGAATTGCATATCGCAAATATGCTGTTTGAACGTTGCGCTAATTTCTTGACTTGCGATAGAGGGGAGGCATCCATTTTGTTTTTGCTTGGATTCTGCTGTTATTGTAATAGTCAATATACTCGGCAATCGCCTTGGAGAAGGCTTGAAATGGGATTCCATTGACTTTGAGAACAAGAAAATCAGCATTCAGCATACGGTTGTGACCGCAAAGGTCAACGGAACGGTAACGGAAATCGCACGAGATAAGACAAAAACAAAGTCGAGCTGCCGGACACTTCCTCTTATCCCTGCCTGTGAGCAGATGCTCAAAAAGATGAAAAAGGAGCAGGAGCTTAACCGGAAGTTCTGCGGCAAAAGCTATTGCACCGATTATCTTGACTATATCTATAATCAATCTGCCAATCTATATGCCCAATAGCGGCCATTTCGCACTTTGGCGAGCTTTCCTTCTTTTGTCAAAGTATTCAAGACTCGACTTGCAGTGGCAGGAGAAACATTGAGAAGATTCTGAACATCGACGTTCTGGATAATATGGTTCGTGCGGAGAAAAGCTGCAATCTTCATCCAACGCACTTCTTCCTTACTCTGTGCAACAGGCTGTTCGTTGATTGCTTCGGTCAAAGCCTCTTTGATAATTCCCAGCATAAACTCGATAAAAACAGTTCCTTCCCCCTGTGCGTTAGACTGATTGATTGCTGCGTAATACTCGGCCTGATGGTCGTGAATGATGGATTCGATGGGAAGCCATGCAAACAAGGGGTTCCACTTTGACAGCAGAAGTGTGTGCCAGAGCCGCCCAATACGACCGTTGCCATCCGCAAATGGATGGATCACCTCAAATTCATAATGGAAGACGCAGCTCTTAATTAAAAGCGGTAAAGGACTGTTTTCTGTCCACTGAATCAGTTCCTCCATCAAAGAGGGAACATACTGCGGCAGGGTGCCGAAATGGAGGACATTACCCTTGCTGTCTACTACGCCGACAGGACGAGAGCGAAACTCGCCAGCCTCCCGGACAAGACCCTGCATCATCGTCCGATGTGCAAGCAGAAGATCATTCATCGAATATGGATTCAACTCTGCGAGATGGTCGTAGATTTCGTAGGCGTTTTTTACTTCTGCAATGTCTTTTGGAGGGGCAAGCACACGTTTTCCAGACAGAACAGCCGTCACCTGCTCCAAAGAAAGTGTGTTCTGCTCGATAGCCAGAGAAGAATAAATCGTTCGGATGCGATTCTGGCGGCGCAGAATCGGACTTGTGGAAAGATTCTGGGTGGAACTGATTTTGCCTACCAGTTCGCTGATTTCCATAGCCTCTGAAAGAGCTGCTTCTGTGATTTCAAATGGCGGTTTCTTGTTTCGCACGGTGTATACCTCCCATATCATTTCTTTTATCATATCATTTCATCTATCATTCATCAATCAAAAATTTGAAAAAATGATAGATGAAATGAGGTCATTGTTCCATACGGCGGCTTGAGCAGCAAAGGAAAGCCCTCTGCGGTTTGCAGTTTTATTGAATGTCCGTGCTCCAAGCTGTGTTTTTTATGTAGACCCGATGGGAAAGCGGATTCGGCCCGATTTCCTGAGCCAGCATTTCCCGGATTTTCTGGTAGCACACCAGATGAAGCGTATCCGTTTCCACGACCTGCGCCATAGCTGCGCCAGCCTGCTCTATGCCAATGGCGTGAGCCTGAAGGAAATCCAAGAGTGGCTCGGTCACAGCGGCATCAGCACAACAAGCAACATTTATATACATCTGGATTTCTCCAGTAAGGTATCTTCTGCCAATGCCATCGTCTGGATCTTCCCGGAGGAGACAAAAGTGTGAGAATGAGCCGGATGCGGGGGATAAAAAAGAAAAGCAGCCTAAAATCTTACGATTCTAAGCTACTTTTCAATGCCGGTGGTGGGGGTCGAACCCACACGTGTTATTAGCACAAGGGATTTTGAGTCCCCCTCGTCTGCCATTCCGACACACCGGCGTATGTAGAACAGTACTATTATAGCGGATTTTCCGTCCAAAATCAAGACGCTATTCCCTTTTGCAGAAAAAAGAATTTTTCGCCTTCCCTTTCCGGGGATTCCGTGGTATCCTTACAGCAAAAAAAGAGCCTGGAGGTTCCTATGAATCACACGTTTTCTGCTCCCGTTACCGCTGCACAGCGTCAGCGGGACACTCTGCTGGGCGCGCTGGTGGGGCTGGCGCGCTCCACGGTCAATGAATCCAAAACGGAGGACACTGACCGCATACTGGCTGCCGGTCTGCGGCTGGCGGCTGACCCCAAGGCCGCCGAGAGCGCGCTGCTCCGGCTGACTGACATCGTTGAAGCCGAGAAGCACCGGGTGGCTCCCAACTGCGCTGCCTGTGCCATGCCCTGCGGAAACACCAGCAATTATGACCTTGCCCGTTTGTGGGGCGCACCCGCAGAAATTTGTGCCCTGAAAGTTCGACTGCTTTCTGCGGTCTGCGTCCTTGCCGGACAAAAAACGACGGCACAAATCCAGAAGGAGATCTGCGATGATCTATTTGTGCTGGCAGAGGACTGGGATGCTGAACTGCTGCTGTCCATCGTCACACGGGCCGAGGGACTGTGCACCCAGTAACTTTTCCAGAAACAAAAAAGCATTTCCTGCCTGAAAACGAACCTTTTTTCACAAAACCTCTTTACAAATGCGCCGCAAAAAACTATTATATAGTTATATGCTGCTGTTTGATGCAAAGTTTTTCTACCGGTGCATTCCGGTATTATTCCCACACGCAAAACTATATGAGAAAGAAGGTAGAATCCATGTCAGTGAAAAAGCCTGTCGTTCCTGCCGCTGCAGAAGCTCCCGCAGCCGAGGCAAAGCCCGCACGCAAGACCGCAAAGTCCGCTGTCAAAACGGAGAAAGCCCCCAAAACGGAAAAGACCGCCCACAAGGGCCGTCCCCCGCTTTCCCCTGAGATCTACGTTGAATTTGCCGGCAAGCAGTATAACATCACCGATCTTGTGGACCGCGCCAAGGCCGATTACCGCCTGACCCACAAGGTGGGCGTGCAGTCCTGCAAGATCTACGTCAAGCCTGAGGAAGAGGCCGCCTACTATGTCGTCAACAAGGTCGGCGGCAAGCTGCCTCTGTAAAGGCTGTGTTTCTGTTTTTCACCGCACAGAAAAAGACCAGAGCTGTTCTGCCAAGTGGCAGTTCAGTTCTGGTCTTTTGTTTTACAATGTTACAAACCCATACGCTCTTCCCTGACGCGGAACGCGGGGTCTTACTTCAGGAACTTATGCACGGCGCGGGCCACGATGCCGCCCAGGATGCCGGAGACGAGGAACTCAGCCACGCCCTGGACACCAACCAGCAGCACAACGAACATCAGGGGGTTGGCAGCGCCCTTAACGGACACCAGGTTCTGGACATAGTCGCAGTTGTAGAACGCCAGCACGATATAGCCCATGAAGAACAGAGTGTTCAGGGCCGGAGCGCACATGGCGCTGACGATATAGCTCCAGGTGCGGCTCTTATCCAGCTTGCTCAGGCCGTTGAAGATCAGGCCCACACACACGCCCATCAGCACACGCATGCCCACGCAGAGGATAAAGGTGTTGACAGGGCTGACCTGGAACAGAGCGCCGGTCATAGCGGAAGCACCGGTAATGGCATCATAGAAGCTCACCGCGCCGAACACGCCGCCCAGCACAGCACCGGCCACAGGGCCCATGGTGATGGCACCCACCGCAATGGGCAGGGTCAGGAAGCTCATGTAAAGCGGGCCCATGGGCACACTGCCCAGGCCGATGGCCTTCATTACAAGCTCGATGGCGACCAGCAGTGCCAGTCGGGTGAGAGTGCGAAGATCGTTGTTTTTCATAATTCAGTTTTCCTCCTGCTGCCGTTCCGCCCTATACGTCGGATACGGCGCAAATCTGGTTTTTTCTGTCAGGGAATCTATAAATAAGCGGGCAAGCCCACCTTATTTATCACAGGGAAATTTGATGTCGGCGCTCCGCCGGGCCACGGTCAGCACACGGCTGACGGCCACGGAGGTATCCAGCATCCGGCTGCACAGCTCCTGGTCACCGCCCTCGATGGCCCTGGCAAAGGCGTGGAACTCCGCCGCCTGCCGGGGTCTGCCGCCGTTCAGGTTGAAGTGCTCTTCCTTGCCCTGATTGGGGTGGAAGGTCACGCCACCGCACCAGTTGGCCGTGGATTTCTGCAGGATATAGCCCTTTGTGCCCTGGATGACATACCGGGCAGGCGCACCGCAGTCCTTGGCGGCCATGCTGACTGCCTTGAAGCTGTTGTACTCCATGGTCAGGATACCACTGGTGTCGATGCCGCGCTCCATGTTGGCCAGGTAGTGCACCTGGTTCGGCTCACCGAACAGGCCCACGATATAGCTGATGTTGTAGACGTTCAGATCCATCAGGGCACCGCCCGCACACTCCGGGTCAAAGGAGACCGGCGTTTCCCCGGCACAGAAGGCATCGTAGCGGCTGGAATACTGGCTGAAATTGCACTGCACCAGCTTCACCCTGCCAATGCGGGGCAGCAGCTCCCGGATCTTGTTGTAGTTTTCGAGGTACTGGGTGGTCATGGCCTCAAACAGGAACACCTTTTTGCGGCGGGCCAACGCCGCCAGCTCCTCGGTCTGGGCAGCGGTGCAGGCCATGGGCTTTTCCACAATGACATGCTTCCCCGCTTCCAGCGCCACCTTGGCATAGCGGTAATGCTGCAGGTTGGGCACGGCCAGATAGATCACGTCCACCCACTGCAATAATTCAAAATAGTTCGTGGTGTGCTGGGGAATGCCGTACTGTTCGCACATCTCGTCGGCCACCGGCGCACTGCGCTGGGTGCTGCAGAGCGCCTGCACCGTAAAGGGGCAGTCCGGCCCTGCCAGCCAGGGCAGAAACTCCCGCACGATCATCCCCGTGCCCAGGATCCCTAGTTTCATTGTTCTCTCCATCCTGTTTCGTCGTCAGCCGTTTTTGTTCTTCTCCTCGCGGCGTTCCCGGCGCTGGGAGCGGGGACGGCGGCCCCGGCGGAAATTGTTGTTCGGGTTCCGCCGCCTGCCCCCGGCGGCATAGTGCGGCTGAGGTGCGTTCATCTGGTACAGCAGTGCCAGCCCCTTCAGCAGCAGCTCCGGGTCGTAGGTCAGCGGATGGCGGCAGAGCGGCGTGACATACTTTGCCAGCCCGCCCGTGACCACCAGGGTGGCCGGACGGCCCAGCTCTTCCTCAATGCGCTGGGTGATGCCGTCCAGCAGGACTGCCGTGCCCAGCACAGAGCCCGAAAGCATACAGCTCTCAGTGTTCACACCAATGGCTGCTTTGGGGGAGCTCAGCCGCACCTGCGGCAGCTGGGCACAGCGCTCCCCCAGAGCCCGCAGGCCGGTGGAAAGCCCCGGGCAGATCACACCACCCCGGAATACCCGGTTCTCATCCACAACATTAAATGTAGTGGCAGTGCCCAGATCCACAGTGATGACCGGCAGCGGGAAGTTCGCCGCGGCGTAAGCGGCATCCACCAGCCGGTCCTTGCCCACGGCATGGGGGTCAGGCACCCCCATGGTCAGGCCTGTGCGGATCTCCGGCGAAACGATGACCGGCTTTTTGCCGGTGTAATAGCGGGCGCACTCAGCCAGTGCCCCGGTGATCTGGGGCACTACGCTGGTCAGCACCGCGCCCTCGAACCGGATGGGCTTTTCCGGGTGGCGGCGGTGAGCAAACACCTTTTCCATTTCAATGCGGTATTCCGCGGCGGTACGGGTGCGCACCGTATCCATGTGGGCCACAAAGCATACACGTCCGTCCTTGATGCCGCCCAGGGCGACGGTGGTGTTGCCTATATCAATGGCTAAGATCATATTTTACCTTTCCTGCAAAACCTCTCAGGCGCTTTGCTCCGGCTCCCCTGCCAGAGGAGCCGGTTGGCCTGCCTCTCCCGGCAGGAGAGGCGGCAAAGACGCAGACCTTGACGGAGAGGTTTTATTCTAAGTCAAGCTATTTTACCGCATTTTTGCGCTGGATACAAGACCCAACCGAAAGATTTTGTTGTGCTGGCGGTGATTTTGGATTATACTAAAGAGGCAAACCCGCAAAACAGGAGGTTTTTTGGATGGATCTGCAGGGCAAATGCGTCCTTTTGGGCGTTACCGGCGGTATTGCCGCCTATAAAATGGCAAATGTGGCCAGCGCACTCAAAAAGCTGGGGGCGGACGTGGAGGTCATTATGACTGAGAACGCCACCCATTTCATCACCCCTCTCGTCTTTGAAACGCTGACCGGCCACAAGTGCATGGTGGACACCTTCGACCGCGATTTCAAGTTCGAGGTCACCCACATCTCGCTGGCCAAAAAGGCAGATGTCGTTCTGGTGGCACCGGCCACGGCCAACGTCATTGCCAAAATGGCCCACGGCATTGCCGATGATATGCTCACCACCGTGGTGCTTGCGGCCAAGTGCCCCAAGTTGGTCAGCCCAGCCATGAACACCGGGATGCTGGAAAACCCCATCACGCAGGACAACCTCAGAACGCTGGAGCACTACGGCTTCACGGTCATCCCCTCTGAGAGCGGGGTGCTGGCCTGCAAGGATGTGGGCAGCGGCCGCCTGCCCAAGGAGGATGTGCTCATCGAGTACATCCTGCACACCATCGCCCGGCCCAAGGATCTGGCCGGTGTCCGCATCGCTGTGACCGCCGGGCCCACGCAGGAGCCGCTGGACCCCGTGCGCTACCTGACCAACCACTCCACCGGCAAGATGGGCTATGCCATCGCCCGGGCCGCCGCCATGCGGGGAGCAGAGGTCACCCTCATCCACGGCCACACCGACCTGCCGCCGGTCCGCTTCACCACCGATGTTCCCATTACCACGGCGCAGGATATGTACGATGCCGTGACCAGCCGCTTTGAGGAGATGGACGTGCTGGTGATGGCTGCCGCCGTGGCAGACTACCGCCCCGTGACGGTGGCAAGTGACAAGATCAAGAAAAAGGACGGCGACCTCTCCATCCCTGTGGAGCGCACCGCCGACATTCTGGGTACCATCGGCCCGAAAAAGACCCACCAGTTCCTCTGCGGTTTTTCCATGGAGACCCGGGATATGGTGGAAAACTCCACGGCCAAGCTGACCCGGAAGAATCTGGACATGGTGGTGGCCAACAACCTGAAGGTCGCCGGGGCCGGTTTTGGGGTGGACACCAACGTGGTCACCTTCATCACCCCCGACGGCACCCGGGAGCTGCCCCTGATGAGCAAGGCCGATGTGGCCGATGCCATTCTGGATGAGATTTTGAAGCGCAGAGGTTTATAAAAACTTTTATCCCTCTCCGTCAACCCGGCGGAGAGGGTTGTTTTTGTAAGAAAAAACGTTCACTTTACCCTGCTTTTACAAAAACATTTTTCAAAATCCGGGCAAATCACTTTCCAAAAGTGCAATTTTGATGTATTCTATTCCTATCCGCTGTTCAGGACCACTGTCCGCGGAGGAACCACAAACGAAAGAGGGGTGCGCACAGATATGCTGAAATATCTGGCAAAACGCATCGGGCGTTCCATCCTGACGCTGTTCGTCATTGTAACGCTCGTGTTCTGCCTGCTGCGGCTGATGCCGGTGGAAGGCTACTTTGCAAACTACGAAAAAATGACCGAGGCCCAGATCCAGGCGGGCCTGCAGTCCATGGGCCTGCTGGACCCGCTGCCGGTGCAGATCGGCCGCTTCTGGTGGAATGCCCTCCACGGCGACCTGGGCGTGAGCCATATTTATAAGGTAAACGCCTCGGTCACCGGCATCCTGGCCAAAAAGCTGCCCATCTCCATCCAGATGGGCGTGTTTGCCATGCTGCTGAGCCTGGTCATCGGCATTCCCATGGGCCTGCTGATGGGCCGGTTCAAGAACCGCTGGCCGGATAAGATCGGCACCGCCATCATCGTGCTCATTCAGGCCGTGCCTGCCGCCGTGTATTACCTTTATATTCAGATGTACGGCACCACCGCCCTGGGCGTGGGCCTGCTGTTTGATGCCTCCGACTGGCGGTACTGGGTGCTGCCGGTCTGCTCCATGAGCCTGGGCAACGTGGCATTCTACGCCATGTGGCTGCGCCGCTACATGGTGGACGAGAGCAACAAGGATTACGTCCGGCTGGCACTGGCCAAGGGCGTGAGCGAGAGCAACATCGCCCTTCGCCACATCTTCCGCAACGCCATGGTGCCGCTGGTGCAGTATATTCCCTCTGCCTTCCTGAACACTGTGGTCGGCTCCATCTACATCGAGAGCCTGTATTCCATCCCCGGCATGGGCGGCCTGCTGGTCACCTGCGTACAGCGCCACGACAACACCATGGTGCAGGGCATCGTGCTGCTGTACGCCTGCGTGGGCATCATCGGCCTGATCCTGGGCGATCTGCTCATGGTGCTCATCGATCCCCGCATCAGCTTTGGCAAGAAAGAAGGTGGCCGATAATGTTGTTCCACATGAAAGATCACAAGGCAGCTGTTCTGGAAAACGACCTGAACAAGCTGCAGAAGGACGGCCCCGCCGCTTGGGCCGACCTGCCCGAGGACGAGCTGTTCACCCCCGCCGGGTTCAGCGAGGAGCGTGCCGAGGCCACCTCCTACTCCAATTACAGCTATTGGGGCAGCACCTTCCGTGCTTTCTTCAAGAATAAGATCGCCGTGGCCCTGCTCATTGCACTGGTGTTCGTGGTGGGCTTTGCCTTTTTGCAGCCCTATCTGCCCGGTCAGGCAGATCCCAATCTCTGCCAGGTAGACTCTACCACCGGCATCCAGTTCCGCAATATCGCCCCCGGGGAAGAGGGCTTTATCTGGGGCTCCAACGCCATCGGCCAGGACCTGTGGGCCCGCATCTGGGCCGGTGCACGCACCAGTCTGACCATCGCTTTCTTCGTGGCCCTCATCGAGGCCGTGGTGGGCATCACGGTGGGCGTGCTCTGGGGCTATGTCCGCCAGCTCGATTTCTTCTTCACCGAGCTGTACAACATCTGCGATAACATCCCTTCCACCATCATCCTGATCCTGATCTCCTATGTCGCATCCCCCAGCATCCAGACCCTGATCCTGGGCATGTCCATCACGGGCTGGATCGCCATGGCGCGCTTTATCCGCAACCAGATCCTGATCATCCGCGACCGTGATTACAACGTGGCTTCCCGCTGCATCGGCACCCCCATCCGCCGCATCGTGCTGCGCAACCTGCTGCCCTATCTGGTATCGGTCATCATGCTGCGCATGGCCCTGACCATCCCCGCCGCCATCGGCAGCGAGGTGTTCATCACCTATATCGGCCTGGGCCTTTCTGTGGAAACGCCCTCTCTGGGCAACCTGATCAACGACGGCCGCAAGGTGATGATGCAGGCGGGCCTGCGGTACCAGCTGCTCTACCCCACCATCATCCTGAGCTTTGTCACCATTGCGTTCTACCTCATCGGCAACGCCTTCTCGGACGCTGCTGACCCGAAGAACCACCTGCAGTAAGGAGGGACAGAAGATGGAAAAAAATCAGCTCATCCTTTCTGTAAAGGACCTCAACATCAAATTCAACCTGCGCGGCAAGGTGCTGCATGCCATCCGCGGCATCGACCTGGACATCTACCACGGCGAAGTCCTTGCCATCGTGGGCGAATCCGGCTCCGGCAAGAGCGTGTTCACCAAGAGCTTCATGGGCCTGCTGGATGCCAACGGCTCCATCACCTCGGGCACCATTGATTATTACGGCGCCGATGACGGCAAGCCCATCCGCCTTTCCGACCTGAAAAAGGAGAAGGACTGGCTGAAGGTCCGGGGCCATGAGATCGCCATGATCATGCAGGACCCCATGACCAGCCTGAACCCCCTGAAGACCATCGGCGACCAGATCATGGAAGCCGTGGAGCTGCACCAGCATCTCAAGGGCAAGGCCGCCCGGGAAAAAACCCTTGAATACCTGCGGGACGTGGGCATTGCTGACCCCGAGGTGCGCTTTGCGCAGTATCCCCACGAGTTTTCGGGCGGTATGCGCCAGCGCGTCGTCATTGCCATTGCGGTGGCCTGCAACCCGCAGATCCTGATCTGCGACGAGCCCACCACCGCACTGGATGTGACCATTCAGGCCCAGATCCTGCAGCTGCTCAAGGAGATGCAGGTCAAGTACAACCTGACCATCGTCCTCATCACCCACGATCTGGGTGTGGTGGCCAACATCGCCGACCGGGTGGCCGTCATGTACGCAGGTGACATCGTGGAGATCGGCACCTCCGATGAGATCTACTACGACCCCCGCCACCCCTACACCTGGGCGCTGCTGTCCAGTATGCCCCAGATGGGCATCAAGGGCGAGGATCTGTTCAACATTCAGGGTACACCCCCGAACCTGTTCACCGAGATCCACGGCGATGCCTTTGCGCCCCGCAACCCCCAGGCGCTGAAGATCGACTTTGTCAAGCGCCCGCCCTACTTTGCGGTCAGCCCCACCCACAAGGCCAAGACCTGGCTGCTGGACCCCCGGGCCCCCAAGGTGGAGCCGCCTGCCGCCGTCAAACTGTTGAAAGAGGAGGGGATGCAGGATGCCTGAAAATCGTGACGTTCGCGTTTGCGAAGCAGCGAACACCCCAGTGGAGTGTTCGAGCGAAAAAACGGTCTTGCGCCAGCAAGATGGAGAGGCTTCGCCCCGGCAGGTCCTGCTTGAGGTCAAGGACCTCGAGGTGACCTACGGCTCCGGCCGCAAGGCCTTCAAAGCCGTGAACCGTGCCAACTTTGAAATTTACAAGGGTGAGACCTTTGGTCTGGTGGGCGAATCCGGCTCCGGCAAGACCACCATCGGCCGCGCCATCATGCGCATCCTGCCCACCTCGGGCGGCGAGATCCTGTACAAGGGCCAGAAGATCAACGGCAAGATCTCCCGCCAGCTGGACCAGCAGGTCATCAAGGAGATCCAGATGATCTTCCAGGACCCGCAGTCCTCCCTGAACGAGCGTGCCAAGGTCAGCTACATCGTGGGCGAGGGCCTGCAGAATGTCCGGCCCGACCTGACCGCCGCCCAGCGGGAGGAGAAGGTCCGGCAGGCACTGCTGGATGTGGGCCTGCTGCCTGAATTCGCTTCCCGTTTCCCGCATGAGTTCTCCGGCGGCCAGCGCCAGCGCATCGGCATTGCCCGTGCCCTGATCGTGGAGCCTGAGTTCATCATTGCCGACGAGCCCATCTCGGCTCTGGATATGTCCATCCGCGCCCAGGTGCTCAACCTGCTGCGCCATCTGCAGAAGGAGCGCGGCATCACCTACCTGTTCATCGCCCACGACCTCTCGGTCATGCGGTACATTTCGGACCGCATCGCCGTCATCCACAAGGGCGATATCGTGGAGCTGGCCGATGCGGAGGAGCTGGTGACCCATGCCATCCACCCCTACACCCGCAGCCTGCTTTCCGCCATCCCCATGCCCAACCCCAGGCTGGAGCGGAAGAAAAAGCTGCTGGTCTACGACCCCGCCATGCACGATTACACGCAGGAGGCCCCCCAGTGGCGGGAGCTGCGCCCCAGCCACTGGGTGCTCTGTAGCGAGCAGGAGGCCAAAGACTGGCTGTCTGAAATGTAAACTTTCTCTTGCGTTTTTTGACAAAGTTCGCCCTTTGTTTCTTGACATTTCCACCCTGCTCTACTACAATAGCTCTTGTACGTATTGTGTTGTTTTTAACAAACGGACGAAATTTAAGACCCCATTGAATCTGGCTGCCCCGGCTGCGGGTGCAGTGACTGCTCAAAGGACAAAGGACAATTTATGACAACATCCAACACCCCGATCTATGCTTCCCAGGCACGTCCCTGGCTGAAATTCTACGATCAGAAGTACATTGACCAGACCATGCCCGCCTGCACGGCGTTTGAGCTCGTCTGCCGGCAGAACAAGAACCGGCTGGGCGAGACTGCACTGGAATACTATGGCCGCAAGTTCACCTACGCTGATTTTATCGTCAACGTCAAAAAGACAGCTGCCGCCCTGCGGGCCGCGGGCCTGAAAAAGGGCGATATCGCCACTGTGGTCAGCGTGATGACCCCGGAGATCATCTTTGCGTTCTATGCCGCCGACATGATCGGCGCGACTCTGAACCTGGTGGATCCCCGTTACAGTGTGGAGGGCATCCGCGAGTACATTGAAGAGGTAGATTCCCACCTGCTGATCTGCCTGAATGTGGTGTATGAGCGCTGCCATCAGGCTGCCAAGCGCACCCATGTGGAGCATGTGGTGGTGCTCTCCCCGGCCGACTCCCTGCCGCTGCCTCTGGCGCTGGGCTACAAGGTCAAGAATCTCGACAAGAACAAGTACCATTCCAACGTCGTCCACTGGAAGCAGTTCCTTGCTGCCGGGAAGGACGAGAGCATTGCCGCGGAGCCCTATGACCCGGAGCACGCCTGCGTGGTGGTGCACACCGGCGGCACCACTGGCTCTCCCAAGGGCGTGATGCTGACCGATAACAACTTCAACGGCATTGCCATGCAGTTCTCCGCCTGCGACACGTTGTTTTCCAAGGGTCAGTCCCTGCTGAACATCATGCCCCCCTTCATTGCCTACGGCTTTGCCTGCGGCGTACATCTGCCGCTGACGCTGGGCATCAAGGTGGTCATCATCCCCAACCTCGACTCCAATAAGCTGGGCAGCCTGATCTGGAAGTACAAGCCCGAACACATGTTCGGCGTTCCCTCCCACTACCAGCAGCTGGCTGTTGACCCCAAGCTGCAGAACAAGGATCTTTCCTTCATCCGCAACTATGCCGCGGGCGGCGATGCCATTGCCCGGGGTGCCGAACAGACGGTCAACGACTTCCTGGCCGCCCACAACGTGGAATTCCCCATCGCCAAGGGCTACGGCATGACCGAGGCATCCTCTGCTGCCACCGCTGCTGCTGGTCGGAACAACAAGCCCGGCAGCGTGGGCCTGCCACTGGTCAGCACGCTGGTGTCCGCCTTTGATCCGGGCACCGACACGGAGCTGCCCATCGGTCAGCGGGGTGAGCTGTGCATCTCCGGCCCCGGCGTTATGAAGGGCTACTACAACAAGCCTGCCGAGACCGCCGCCATCCTGCGCACCCATGCAGATGGCCGGGTCTGGGTGCATACCGGTGACATCGGCTATCTGGACGAGGACGGCTTTGTCTATCTGGACAGCCGGATCAAGCGGCTCATCATCCGTCACGATGGCTTCAAGGTGTTCCCCTCCATGATCGAAAATGTGGTCAGCCAGCATCCCGCCGTGCATCAGTGCTCTGTGGTGGGCTGCGCCGACAAGGAGCATGTGCAGGGCCGTCTGCCTTTTGTCTATCTGGTGCTTGACCCTGCGGTTCCCGCCGCCAAGCGCAAGCAGATCATCAAGGAACTGCGCCAGCTCTGCATTGAGGAGCTGCCCGAATATGTCCAGCCTGTGGGGTACAAGATCATCCCCGAAATGCCCCTGACACTGGCCGCTAAATTTGATTATCGCAAGCTGGAAGAAGAGATCACTTCCCGCGATTATTAAGCAGAATAATACACATTGGAAAGGATTCGTGACGATACCATGAAAAAGAAACTGATTGGTCTGGCCCTCTCGGCCGCCATGCTGTTCTCTGTCCTGAGCGTTCCGGCCTTTGCAGCCGCCCCGGAAGAGAGCGCAGACCCCGCTCTGACCACTGAACAGACCGCTGCAGAGGAGGAGAACTGTTTCTTCACTTCCAGCAGCACCGAAGAAGAGAAGGAGCCCAACTCCATCACCTATGTCGCCCTGGGCGACAGCATCTGCGCCGGTATCGGCCTGACTACCGTTCAATATGCACATAACTTGATGGGCGTGGACGTTTCCTTCAACTTCAAGGGTTACCCCGAGGCCTGCTATGTGGGTCAGGTGGGCAAAATCCTGAATCTCGACCGGGATCATGCCATCAACCTTGGCCTGCCCGGCGTGATGAGCAAGGATATGGTGGAGCTGGTCAAGACCGGCACCATGGCCGAGATGAACACCCTCTCCGGCTGCCAGTACAATTACCCCGAGTTTGTAGATTACATCAAAAGTGCCGATGTTATCTCCATCCAGCTGGGCTCCAATGATGCTTTTGTGCCCACCGTGGTCTCTTTTGGTGAGGCCACTAACTGGAAAAGTGAAGACCTGGCTTCCATCGTGCTCAGCGGCAACCTGCGCGGCAGCAGCAAGGAAACCGAGGACGCACTGAACGAGAGCCTGAAAAAGCTCAGCCTGACCCGCAGCGAGAAGGATGCCGTCTGGAACCTGTTCTTCTCCGGCATGAACAAGATCTGCGAGAACGCTTATCCCGAAAGCAGCAGCAACCTGCGCCAGATCGTGGCGACTGTCAAGGAGCTGAACCCTGATGCCCAGATCCTGATCATCGGTGCTACCAACCCCGTGCCCCTGCTGCCCAGCTGGAGCGACTACTTCAGCAAGCTGAACAACTACGAAAAGCAGCTGGCCGATGTTTACGGTGCCACCTACGTTTCCATCCCCTTTGCTCAGACTGAGCTGGATGGCCACCCCACCGTCTCCGGCCACAAGTACATCGCCGACAAGATCGTCAAGGCAATCGAGGCCCAGCAGTAAAATGAAAGAGGAACAATCCTCTCAGTCAAAGCCTGCGGCTTTGCCAGCTCCCCCGAAAGGGGGAGCTTTTTTGATGCCGTAAAGTACAGCACCAAACCTCTCCCCTCGGGAGAGGTGGCATTGCGAAGCAATGACGGAGAGGGTCGTCCCTCTCGATGAAAAAAATATTACTTTTCGTAACTCTGGGGCAGCTCGTTCTTGGGGTCACGGTCCATCAGGGAGCGCACCGCCTCGGCGGCGCTCATTCCCTTGTTCACAACAGCGTTCACGGTCTGGACGATGGGCATTTCCACCTGATACTTGGCGGCAAGTTCCAGCGCGGCAGGCAGGGCGTTCATGCCCTCAACCACCATGCCCACCTCCTTCACGGCCTGCTCCGGGGTCTCACCCTTGCCGATGAGGATGCCGGCCCGGTTGTTGCGGCTGTGCATACTGGTGGCGGTCACGATCAGGTCACCGATGCCGGCCAGACCGGCAAAGGTGTGGACATTGCAGCCCATGGCCACGCCCAGCCGGGCAAGCTCGGCAATGCCGCGGGTGATGAGGGCGGCACGGGCGTTGTCGCCATAGCCCAGGCCGGTGGAGATGCCCACGCCCAGCGCAATGACGTTCTTCATGGCACCGCTGAGTTCCACGCCCTTGATGTCCTCATTGGTATACACACGCATGACGTTGTTGGTGAACACCGTCTGCACGAATCTGGCCGCTGCCATATCCTTGCTGGCCGAAACGATGGTGGTGGGCAGGTCGATTGCCACCTCCTCGGCGTGGGTGGGGCCGCTCAGGGCCACCAGACGCACCCCCTTGGGGCCGCCCTCTTTGCCCAGCTCATCGGCCAGGATCTCCGTCATGGTGAACAGGGTATCCTTTTCAATGCCCTTGGCAACGTCCACAATGATCTGACCGTCCGGCACAAAGGGCCGGGCCTTGGCTGCGGTGGAGCGCACGAACACCGACGGCACCGCGAACAGCAGGATCTCCTTGTCCGTGCACACCTCTTCCACGCTCTTGGTGAACTTCATCTCTGCCGGAATGGTCATGCCGGGCAGATTGGGGTGGACCCGGGTGGTGGAAAGGTTGTCGATCTCCTGTTCCAGCGCCGACCACACGGTCACGTCATTGCCGCTCACCGTCAGCATCCGCGCCAGAGCCATGCCCCAGGTGCCTGCACCCAGAATACCAATTTTATGCTTCATTGTGTTTTGTCCTCCGTATGCGCCGGGCTGCTTGTGTGCCCGGCCTGTTCCCCGCGCTTCCTGCACGGGGCCTGTCTGATTCCATTTTACACGAAACATCGTACCGCGTCAACTCCTTGCCAGTCTGCACAAAGTTAACCTGTGTTTTCTTTTGTTTTTGGCCAGAGTGAAAGATTTTCGCCAATGGATTGCACTTGTCTCCATTTCATGCTATAGTATTTTGGTAGGAATTGTAGGATATGCTCTTGACCTGAACCATAGTTTAAGGTGTATCCTAAAGATATTCCACCGTTTTTTATCAATAAGGAAGAAAAATATGTTTGAAGCACTTCTTACCAACCGCACGGTCAGCGTGCTGTGGGAGGCCCTGCCCCGCATCCTGACGGCAGGCCTGACCATGACCATTCCCCTGACCCTGATCTCCTTCAGCCTTGCCATGGTCATTGCAGTGGCTGTTGCGCTGGTGCAGTACGCCAATGTTCCGGTGCTGCGCCAGATCGCCCGGTTCTACATCTGGGTCATCCGGGGCACGCCGCTGCTGGTGCAGCTGTTCATCATCTTCTACGGCCTGCCCAGCCTGGGCATCATGCTGGATGCTTTTCCGGCAGCCGTCATCGCCTTTGCTTTCAACGAGGGTGCCTACTGCGCCGAGACCATGCGCGGCGCGCTGGAAAGCGTGCCCCAGGGCCAGCTGGAGGCCGGTTCCTGCGTGGGCATGACCTGGTGGCAGATCATGCGCCGCATCGTTCTGCCGCAGGCCCTGCGCACCGCCGTGCCCTCCCTGTCCAACTCCCTCATCAGCATGATCAAGGACACCTCTCTGGCCTCCAACATCACGGTGGCAGAGTTGTTCATGGCAGGCCAGCGTGTGGCAGCCCGCACCTACATTTTCCTGCCCATCTACTGCGAGGTGGCTGTGGTCTACCTGCTGTTCTGCACCATCATCACCAAGCTGCAGGCACTGGTGGAGCGGCAGCTGAACGCACACGGCTTCCAGTGAGAAAGGGGTGGACGGTATGGCCATGTTAGAGATCAAAGACATCCACAAAACATTTTACACCTATGATGATAAGCCCCGCTTCCACATCGGGCCTTTCCCGCGCGGCAATGCCCGCCGGGTGCGCAGCGCACTGCACGTCCTGAACGGCGTGGACCTGAGTGTGGAAAAGGGAGATGTTGTTGCCATTCTGGGCCCTTCCGGCTCCGGCAAGACCACCCTGCTGCGCTGCCTGAACTTTCTGGAGACCGCTGACAGCGGCACTCTGGTGTTCGACGGCGAATCCTTCGATCTTGGCAGGATCTCCCGGGCCGACATTGCCCGCCTGCGCAAAAAAACGGCCTTTGTATTCCAGAACTACAACCTGTTCCGGAACAAGACCGCCCTGCAGAATGTGACCGAGGGCCTGATCGTTGCCCGCAGGATGCCCAAAGAGCAGGCGGATGAGATCGGCAGACGGATGCTGGAAAAGGTCGGTCTGGCCGACCGGGCCGACTACTATCCCCGCCAGCTTTCCGGCGGACAGCAGCAGCGCGTTGCCATTGCCCGCGCCCTTGCCACCGACCCGGAGATCATTTACTTTGACGAACCCACCAGTGCCCTTGACCCAGAGTTGACCGGTGAGGTGCTCTCGGTCATGCGAAATCTGGCCGAGGAGGGCATGACCATGCTGGTGGTCACCCACGAGATGGGCTTTGCCCGCAACGTCTCCTCCAAGACGGTATTCATGGAGAACGGCGTGGTGGTGGAGCAGGCCCCTTCCCACGAATTCTTTGCCCACCCCCGCGAGGAGCGGACCCGGGAGTTCCTGCGGAAGATCGAGCACACAGCATAAGGGATGGCCGACGGGGAGCTTTCCACGCAAATGCTTCGGGCCATTCCATCGCCCGCCCTATTGCCTGCGGCAACAGGGTCCCACCCCAGCGGAACATTTGCTTAGGAAACTCCCCGCCGTCCTCTTGATACAGCTTTTTCTATGAAAGGACTTAACTATGAAGCGCAGAACTTTTATTTCGATGATGAGTGTCATGGCCGCTGCCGGCGTTCTGACCCTGTCCGGCTGCTCCAACAGCAGCACATCCACCGCCGCAAGCTCCGGTGCATCCTCTGCTGCCGGTTCCTCTGCTGACCAGTTGGCTGCCATTCAGGCCAGTGGCAAGCTGATTGTTGCGTTGGAGGGCGCATGGCAGCCCTGGAGCTACCATGACGAGAGCGACACTCTGGTGGGCTATGATGTCGAGGTCTCCCGCGCCATTGCCGAAAAGCTGGGCGTGGAGCCGGAGTATGTGGAGAGCGATTGGGACAGCCTGTTCGCCGGTCTGGACGCTGGACGCTTTGACATGGTCTGCAACGGCGTGGAGGTCACCGACGAGCGCGCCCTGACTTATGATTTCACCACCCCCTACGGTTACATCCACACCGCTCTGGCCGTCCGCAAGGACAACGACGAGATCAAGACCTTCGAGGATCTGAAGGGCAAGACCACTGCCAACAGCCTGGCTTCCACCTACATGGAGCTGGCTGAGAGCTACGGTGCCACCGTGCAGGGCATCGACACCCTGGAGGAAACCATCCAGCTGCTGGCTGCCGGACGCATTGACGCGACCCTGAATGCGGATGTCTCTTTCTACGATTACCTGAACGTCCATCCGGATGCCGACTTCAAGATCGTGGCCCAGACTGAGGATGCCTCCCACGTTGCCATCCCCCTGCGCAAGGGCGACAACAGCGCCACCCTGCTGGAAGCCGTCAACAACGCCATCGATGAGCTGCGCGCCGACGGCACCCTGAAGGAGCTGAGCGAGAAGTACTTCGGTCAGGATATCTCCTCCGAGAATTGATTTTTCCCTGAATACGCCAGGAGGGCGGCTGCTGATGCAGCCGCCCTCCTTTTGTTATGCGTGAAAATAATCATAGATGGTCTGTGCCAGCTGGGGGCCAACGCCGGGGGTATTTTCCAGCTGGTCGGGGGTGGCCTCCCGCACAGCACCCACGCTCTTGAACTGTGTCATCAGGGCCTTGGCCGTTTTGGGGCCCACCCCGGGCACCTCGGTCAGGGTGGAGGAATAGCTCTTCTTCCGCATCTGCTGCTTGCGGTAGGCATTGGCAAAGCGGTGGGTCTCGTCCTGGATGGCCGTGATAAAGGTGAAAGTCCCCCGGTTCATATTGATGGCGATCTCCCGGCCCTCACTGTCCACGATGGCGCGGGTACGGTGATGGTCATCCTTGACCATGCCGTAAAGGGGCACATCGGCCAGCGAAGTTCCTGCCAGTGCCGCCTTGGCCGCGCTGACCTGTCCCCGGCCGCCATCCATCAGCAGCAGGTCCGGCTTCTGCCCGAAATAATTGTCGCTGCCCTGCCCCTGTGCGGCCAGCGCGGCGTATTTCTCATACTCTGCCGCCCGCCGGGAAACCGTCTCGGCCAGCGAAGCATAGTCGTCCGTCCCCAGCACGGTCTTCATCCGGAACTTCCGATATCCGGCTTTGTAGGGCTTGCCATCCCGGAAGGTGACCATGCCGCAGACGCTGGTGCCATCACCCCAGTTGGAGATATCGTAGCTCTCAATGGTGCGCGGCGGCTTGGAAAGCCCCAGCACCTGCGCCATCTCATCCAGCAGCTTCTCCTCACGGGCGTAGCGGCCGCTCTCCCGGGCCAGCCGTTCCACCGCATTGGTGTGGGCCATCTCCACCAGATGGGCCTTATCGCCCCGCTGGGGCACATAGAGCTGTACCTCACTGCCCCGCTTTTCGTTCAGGGCCTGCTGCAGCGCCTCGCTGTCCGGCGGCAGCTCGTCCACGGCAATGATCTTTGGGATCTGCTCATCGTCCAGATAATACCGGGGCAGAAACTCCTCCCGCACGGCGGCAATATCTGCCGTATCGTGGAAAAGGAACTCCCGCTTATCGGTCAGCCGCCCCTCCCGGAAGCGCAGGACTGCCGCGCAGACACTGCTGGGGGTACCGGCCAACGCCACCACATCCATCTCCACCTCCGGGTCCACCACGACCTTCTGGCCCGCTGTCACCTTGGTGATGGCGTTGATCTGGTCCCGGAGGAGGGCCGCTGTCTCAAATTCCAGCCGGTCAGAGGCTTCCAGCATCCGCTCGTTCAGGATCTTGAGAATGTCCTTTTTGCCGTACCGGATCAGATGCACCGCATTTTTCACGGCCTGATTGTAGTTCTCGCAGCTGATCTTGCCGCTGCACACGGCCATGCACTTGCCGATATGGGCATTCAGGCAGGGCCGCCCCTTGCCGATATCCTGGGGGAACCGCTTGCTGCACCGGGGCAGCAAAAAGGCATCCAGCGCGGTCTCGGCCATCTGCCGGGCCGCAAAGGACGAGGTATAGGGGCCGATGTATTCAGCATCGTCCTCCTCCTTTTGCAGCACGAAGGAAAGGCGGGGCCAGGCTTCCCGGGTCACCTTGATATAGCTGTAACCCTTGTCATCCTTCAGCAGGATATTGTACTTGGGGGTGTGCGCCTTGATCTGGCTGGCTTCCAGCACCAGCGCCTCGAACTCGCTCTGGCAGACGATGACATCAAACGCATAGGCGTGAGCGATCATCTGGCTGACCTTGTTGTCGTGGGGCACACCCTCGCGGAAATACTGGCTCACCCGGATGCGCAAACGCTTGGCTTTGCCGATATAAATGATGGTATCGCTTTTGTCCCGGATGATATACACACCGGGCAAAAGCGGCAGCATACAGGCTTTCTGATACAGTTCTGCTTTGGTCATGGCAGCTCCTTGGTAAAACAAAAAGCGGCAGGAAACATCCCGCCGCCTCAAAAATCAAAGGCTCGAATTACTCTGCAAAGCCAGACTCGACCAGCTTGATCAGGCCATCAACAGCAGCCTGCTCGTCTGCGCCGTCAGCGATGATGCGGATGGTGGTGCCGCCCACGATGCCCAGAGACAGAACGCCCAGCAGGCTCTTAGCGTTCACGCGGCGCTCTTCCTTCTCGACCCAGATGGAAGACTTGAACTCGTTAGCCTTCTGGATAAAGAAGGTAGCCGGACGAGCGTGCAGACCAACCTGATTTTCAACGGTAACTTCTTTGACGTACATAGTAAAACGCTCCTATCTATTATCGTTCTCGGGAATTCGATTTGTTTCTTGCCTGTTGCGTTGTACCTATTTTAGCGCAAGCCGAAACCAATGTACAGCCCCAGAACGCATTTTTGGCGGTTTTCCCAATGATGAGGGGGGTCTTTTTCGCCTTTTATACAAAGATAACAAAATTATTCCCCCAGTGTTGGCCGGGTAATACAAAAGTTTTCAACATTTTTTCGACCTTCGACAGTTTCCCGGCCCGTTCGACCCTGTTTTCAGCCCTGATAGCGCATTTCCAGCACCTGACTGGGGCGCACCACCAGCGGGTCTTTGGCCGGGTCGAATTTCTCCTTTGCGCCCACTACCTGCCAGCCCATGCGGCGGTAAAGAGCCAGTGCCCGGGTGTTGGTGTTCAGCACCGTAAGCACCGGGTGCTCATGCTCCGGCAGCTTCTTCCGGGCGAAATCCAGCATCTTCTGGCCGATGCCCCTGCCCCGGGCGCTCTCCGTCACAAAAAGATGCTCCACCTGCCCGGTCTTGTGGTGTACGCTGACCGTGGCATCCGGCACATCCTTGGTATAGTGGAGGTAGCAGACCCAGCCTTCCTGCTTTTCCTGCTGCAGCTGCGGCAGGAACATCTCCGGGGTCAGGGCATCCAGGGCTTCCTGCACCCAGCCCCCGGCACAAATGCTCCGGCGGCCCTCCGCAAACAGCTTTGCGGCAGCCTCCATCTGCTCGGCGGTCTTGACCAGCCGGACATTCTCGCCCCGCTTCCACTTGGGGATCTCGGTCAGGGGATGGGTCTCACACCACTGCTCGTAGAGCTCCGGGCGGCGCAGACGGGTGCGCTCCCGGCTCTGCTGCCCCCGCCAGGCATCGATCTTTTGGTGGTTGCCCTCCAGCAGGACAGGCGGCACAGCACGGCCCTCCCAGACCTCGGGCCGGGTGTACTGGGGGTACTCCAGCAGGCCGTCCCAGTAGCTTTCCTCTTCGTAGCCCTTCTGCTCGGCCAGAACGCCGGGCTTCAGGCGGAGGACGCTGTCTGCCACCACCAGGCTGGCCAGCTCGCCGCCGGTGAGGATATAATCGCCGATGGAGATCTCCTCGTCTGCAAAGGCATCGATCACGCGCTCATCAATGCCCTCGTAGTGGCCGCAGACCAGGGTCAGGTTGTCATACTGGGCCAGCCGCCGGGCGTGCTCCTCGGTATAGCGCTGCCCACCTGCCGTCAGGAATACTATATGCGGCGCAGGCCGTCCCTGTTCCTGCACTTCCTTCTGGACTGCCCGCAGGCAGTCGGCAATGGGCTGGGCATAGAGCACCATGCCGCAGCCGCCGCCATAGGGATAGTCGTCAGTCTGCTTCTGTTTATTCAGGGTGTAGTCCCGGATCTGGTGGCAGTGGGTCTCAATATATCCCTTTTTGGCAGCGCGGCCGATGATGCTGGAATCCAGCACCTGCTGGCACATCTCCGGGAAAAGGGTCACAATGTCCACACGCATCCCCATGGCTCACTCCTCCTCCCGCTCACTGTCAAAATCGTCATCCAGCAGGCCCGGGATGGGGGTGACAAGGAGATAGCCCTCCGGCGGGTTGCGCTCTTTCAAAAAGGCATCCACCCCGGGGAACATATATTCCTTGCCGCTGGGGGCCTTGACGGTGTAGATATCCTGTGCGCCGGGGTGATCCACGCTGGTCACCACGCCGTACACCTTGCCGGTATCGGCATCCCGCACTTCACACCCGATGAGGTCGGCCACATACCACTTGCCCGCAGGCAGGGTGGCATCGTCACGGTCAAAGTAGAACACCTGCCCCCGCAGGGCACGGGCGGCATCCATATCGCTGACCCCTTCCAGCTGGAGCAGGGCCATCTGCCCCTGGGGGCGGATGGAGGTGATCTTGTAGCACCTGCCGCCCTGGGGGGTGGTGTACAGGCGGCCCACCTTTTTCAGAAAGGCCACGCCGTCACACCACAGCTCCAGCTTCATCTCGCCGCGCACACCGTGGGTGGTCACCACCTTGCCGGCTTCCAAGTATTTCTGCATTGCTTTTACTCCTTTAGCATCCTCACCCTCTCCGTCATTGCTACGCAATGCCACCTCTCCCGAGGGGAGAGGCCTTGGCAGTCACCACAAAGTTTCTGGTTTTGCCAAGGGCTCCCCCTTTGGGGAAGCTGGACGCGAAGCGGCCTGAGAGGGCGAGCTGCCTAATAATACAAAAAGGCCCCTTGCCTTGCGGCAAAGGGCCCGTAGGGTGCTCAGTCGATCTCAACAAGGACCTTTTCATCGACCCGCACAGCAGCCGCGCGCATCACCACACGAATGGCTTTTGCGATCCGGCCCTGCTTGCCGATGACACGGCCCATATCTCCCTCTGCCACGCTCAGGTGGTAGACGATGGTGCCGTCCTCGCGGGGCTCGTCCACCGTGACCTTGACGGCTTCCTTGTCCTCCACGAGACCGCGGGCAACTGCCAGCAACAGCTCCTGCATGAGTCAGCCCTCCTACTTACAGAATGTTGGACTTCTTCAGCAGAACGCGGACGGTATCGGTGGGCTGTGCGCCGTTGGCGATCCAAGCCTTGGCCTTCTCAGCGTCGATCTTCACCTCAGAGGGCTCCTGGTTGGGATCGTAGGTGCCGATCTCCTCGATGAAACGGCCGTCGCGGGGGAAGCGGCTGTCAGCAACAACAACACGATAGAAGGGAGCCTTCTTGGCGCCAACGCGGCGCAGACGAATCTTAACTGCCATGGTAAATATCCTCCAAAAATGTTTGTGCCCCGTTTGGGGTTTGATTAAATCTATCTGTACAACCCCTGCGGGGTGTATACCATTGTTATTTGAAGCCGCGGAAGGCATTGGGGTTGCCCATCATGCCGCCCAGTCGGCGGGCAAAGCCCTTGGGGCTCTTCTTGAACTGCTTCATCATCTTCTGCATCATCTCAAACTGCTTGAGCAGCTTGTTGACATCCTCCACCCGGGTGCCGCTGCCCGCTGCAATGCGGCGCTTGCGCTTGGGGTTGATGATGGAGGGCTTTTCACGCTCTTCCTTGGTCATGGAATAGATCATGGCCTCGATGCGGTCAAAGGCTTTCTCGTCGATCTGGCTGGCATCAATGCCGGACATGCCGGGCATCATGCTCAGCATGGCACCTGCACCGCCCATCTTGCGGATCTGCGCAAACTGGGCCAGCATGTCGTTCATATCGAACTTGTTTTCCATCATCCGCCGGGCGGTCTCTTCTGCGGCCTTTTCATCGGCGGCATCCTGCGCCTTCTCAATGAGGCTCAGCACATCGCCCATGCCCAGGATGCGGCTGGCCATGCGGGAGGGATGGAACACTTCCAGATCGTCCAGCTTTTCGCCGGTGCCCTGGAACTTGATGGGCTTGCCGGTGACGCTCAGCACCGAAAGTGCCGCGCCACCGCGGGTATCACCATCGGTCTTGGTCAGGATGATGCCGTCGATGCCCACCGTCTCGTTGAAGGTCTTGGCAACGTTCACAGCGTCCTGGCC